>CAYYEY010000014.1:8670-15474 GCA_964471175.1 uncultured Candidatus Saccharibacteria bacterium | reverse complement strand
CACACACCCCAACCGAAAGGTTGGGGCAAATTTTTTATTCAAGTGGTGTTTCAAAGTCAAAATGATAGAGGTTATCAAAACCTTTACAGATAGCCTTAAAATCGGCTTTGGAAATTTGACCAATCGCATTACCATAAAGCCTAGATACACTCATCACTCTAATCTGTGCGAGTGCCGCATAACTCATTTTGCCCTGAAATTCAAATGGCACATACCACGAGCCTGTGTGTTCTTGAGTGGTTAGCGGTATCCCTAGAAAACCAAACTTGCTTAACTTTTTATATACCAATACTGGACGGCTGAAGCGTCCGCTCTTGCCGTTTATCTCCACGCCGACATTTTCGCCAACAGCCACCCACCAGACCCCTCTCTCCAAAATTGCTGGTAACCGCCCAACATTATGGATGCGTTCTTTACGCTCCATCCACTCAGGAAATCTTTTTTCTTCCAACTCTGGCTTTATTTCTTCCATAATTACTCCTTATTTTATCATATCTCCACACTTTCTAGAAGAGGTAATGGAGAGGAAACCTCTTTGACCTCCCACCGCCATAACAGGGGTGGGTAGATTAGTTTTGCGATTAGCAACCCTCAACACTCTTTTACCTCTGTTACACCATATCGTAATTTTGTATAATTGCTCGCAGTATGTTATCATCAGAGTATCTCTCATCGGCATCAGCCGAGGTATTGAACCTGACATCATTAGCAAGTTTCCTCATCCTTACCATATTGGATGAGCCATATCCCAGAGTGTTGGTTAGAAGTGTGTCAGTAAGGGGGAGCCAAGTTGTATTATCAAAATAAGACCGGCGTTAGCCGGTCTTATTTTTGTTGCTTGAAAGAGTTAAGCGTTAGGCGCTTTAAGCAACGATTAGTTGCTTAAAGCGCCGCAGCAAGTACTTTAAGCGACAGTCAAGGAGATCTTGCGACCTTCGCGATCGATGTCCAAGACCTTGAAACTCTTGCGTTCGTTCAAGGTAAAGACCTTTTCTGGGTCAACGTCATTACCTTCGCCAAGTTCAGAAACGTGAACTAGAGCTTCTACTGCAGGAGAAATCTGAACAAAAGCGCCAAATGGAGTAATGCGAGTAACAGTACCTTCCACTTTGCTACCTTTTTTAAGTCCTTCTACCTCAGATAGCCATGGATCCTCTTTGAGTTGCTTCATGGAAAGACTGAGACGTTCTTTATCAATAGCGATAATTTTGGCTTCGATGGTATCGCCTGGCTTGACGTAATCTGCAGGGTTATTAACGCGTTCCCAAGAAATCTCAGAAATATGAATTAAACCTTCAATGCCGTCAACATTAACAAACACACCAAAGTCAACAACGCCGGTGACTAGACCTTTGACGGTATCACCAACTACCATCTCAGCAAAGCGAGCAGAGAGCGCATCTTTGACTGCTTCTTTCTCAGAAAAGATAAGTTTGTTATCCTTCTTGGAAGCATCAAGCACGCGAACTTTGATTGGTTGACCAACCAGGGAGTTCAATCTCTGTAAGATTTCGTCCTTGTCAGCGGAACCAACGCGTGGATAGTGCTCAGCAGAGAGCTGAGAAACTGGTAAGAATCCGCGGATACCTTCGTATTCTACGAGGAGACCACCACGGTTTGCGTCAAATGGAGTAACTTCGACGATTTCGCCAGCTTCAAGTTTGCCGGAGATTTCGTCCCAACCTTTATCCTTGACGGCTTTGCGCATGGACAAAAGAACCATGCCATCATCCATCTCTGCATCAATAACGGAGGCGGTCACATCCTGACCAACTTCCATATCGCGAGAGAAAGCGGCTTCCCTTCTTGGAACCATTCCTACGCCGTTTGCGCCGAGATCAACTAGAATCTCATGTTTTTTGACTGACATCACCTTTCCTTCGACGGTGTCGCCAGTTACGATTTGTTTGACAGAGTCGCCAGATTTTTCCAGCAGCTCGTCCATTGTCATTTTTGTGGCTTTAGCCATATTATAATTATTCCTTCCTTTAGGCTCGTTCAAAGAGATTTTTTACAAAAAAATATCTTTGAACGAGCCCAAGATACATATATTATAGCACAGTTTTTAGATACTTTCCAGTAGGAGTTTTAGCTTCTTTGGCTAACTTTTCTGGTGTACCTTCGGCAATTACCGTGCCACCATTTGCACCGCCTTCTGGGCCCATATCAATAATCCAATCTGCAGATTTTATCACATGGAGATTATGTTCAATAATGATCATGGAATTGCCGCCATCAACTAGTTTATTTAGAATACTCAAAAGTTTTTTGACGTCCGCGGTATGCAAACCAGTAGTTGGCTCGTCAAGAATATAAAGAGTCTTGCCGGTACTTCTACGCGATAACTCAGTAGCGAGTTTAATTCTCTGCGCTTCGCCACCAGAAAATGTGGTAGCTGGTTGACCTAAACGAATATAACCTAGGCCTACTTCTTGAATAGTTTTAAGTTTCGGCAAAATAGATGGAATATTTTCAAAAAATTCGACCGCTTCATCAATTGTCATATCAAGAACATCGGCGATATTTTTATCTTTATATTTAATTTCTAGGGCTTCGCGATTATAACGTTTACCATGACAAGCCGGACAGGTAACATAAACATCTGGCAAAAAATGCATTTCGATTTTATTGACGCCATCGCCCTGACAGGTTTCACAACGACCACCACGCACGTTAAAGGAAAAACGTCCAGCTTTGTAACCTCTTAGTTCTGCTTCTTTTTGTTTGGCAAAAAGTTCGCGAATTTGATTAAACACGCCGGTGTAAGTTGCAGGGTTGGAGCGTGGTGTACGGCCAATCGGCGATTGATCAATCACAATACATTTATCCAAATAATTGATACCTTCGATTTTGTCATGCTCGCCAGGTACGGTTTGTGCGCGATGGAGACGAGCGAGTAACTCGTTGGCTAAAATATCATTAACCAAGGTGGATTTGCCAGAACCAGAAACACCAGAAACTACAGTCATTACACCAAGTGGGAATTTAACATTGATATTTTTTAAATTATTTTCTCTAGCACCAATAACTTCTAAATATTCTGGAACTTTATTGGCATCGGTTTTGACTTTTCTACGTTTCTTGGGTGTTTTGATTTTTTTGCGACCAGAAAGATAATCGCCAGTGATGGAATTTTTATTTTCCATGATTTCTGCCGGAGTGCCAGCAGCAACTACTCTACCACCATTCACGCCAGCACCTGGACCGATATCAATAATATAATCAGAACTAAGCATGGTGTCCTCATCATGCTCGACAACCAATACAGTATTTTTGAGATCGCGAAGGTGCTTTAAAGTAGAAATTAATTTGTCGTTATCGCGTTGATGCAAACCAATTGATGGTTCATCTAGTACATACAAAACCCCCTGCAAGCCAGAACCAATTTGGGTGGCAAGACGAATACGTTGAGCTTCGCCACCGGACAAAGTATTAGCTGCACGACCAAGTTCCAAATAGCCAAGGCCAACATCCTGCATAAATTTTACACGTTCTTTGATTTCCTTTAAAATTGGATCGGCAATTTGATGCTCAGCTTCGGTAAATTCTAGATCTTTATTTAATATTTCCAAAGTTGTATCAACATCCATATTGCACATATCAATAATGTTGAGGTTATGAATAGTGACGGCAAGAACTGAAGGTTTTAACCTGGCGCCATGACAAGTCTGACATTCTTTAACCCTCATAAAACGTTCAATATCTTTTCTAATAAAATCAGAATCAGTCTCCTTGTGCCTGCGTTCCAAAGTTGGGATAACGCCTTCATAAGTTGATTCATAGACCGCGCCCTCAGAGAATTTACCAGTGCCAGCAATTCTAACTTTGTATTTTTCACTGCCGGTACCATAAAGAATTTTTTGCTTTGCTTCTTCTGTCAAATCACGAATTGGTGTATGAATGCTAAAACCTTGGACCTTGCCAACCGCGTCCAGACGTTTGAGCCACCAAGAATCTTGATTGACGCGATTAAATGGGCGAATGCCGCCTTCAGCAATAGTTAAATTCTCGTTGAAAACTAATTTTGGATCAATCTCCATACGCGTACCAAGACCGGTACAAGTTGGGCAGGCGCCTTCTGGAGCATTAAATGAGAATAAACGTGGCTCTAACTCCGGAATTAGTTCATCTGGATGATTTGGACAGGCGTAACGTTGAGAAAAAGTAAAGATATTGGAATTATCGTTAGTGATTTTTTTATTATCAACGGCAGTAGAATTATCAGTAATTTTGAGAAGTTTAATGATTCCCTGACCTAGCTCTAGAGCTTGTTCGATAGAACCAGCAATACGTGCACGAAGGTCTGGACTCAAAATAAACCTATCAACAACGATTTCGATATCGTGGCGCTCTTGCTTTTCTAGCTCTGGAAATTCATCCAGTGCGTAGACGATACCATCCACACGCGCCCTTGAAAAACCTTTGGCCTGATATTGCTCTGGAATATGTTGGAATTCGCCTTTTTTCTGTTGAACAATTGGCGCAAGGAGCATAAGCTTGCTACCTAATGGAAGCTTCATGACTTCATTAATGATATCCTCTGGAGTGCGTCTTGAGACTTCACTATGACAAATTGGACAATGTGGAACACCAACACGTGCAAAAAGAAGTCTAAGATAATCAAAAACCTCCGTGACGGTAGCAACCGTAGAACGTGGATTTCTGCTGGTAGATTTTTGGTCAATTGAAATTGCAGGACTAAGACCTGTGATAGTGTCAACGTCTGGTTTATCCATCACACCAAGAAACATTCTAGCGTAAGAACTCAGAGATTCTACATACCTGCGCTGACCCTCAGCATAAATAGTATCAAAAGCAAGACTAGATTTACCGGAACCGGAAAGTCCAGTTAGAACTACTAATTTATCACGTGGGATATCAACATTTATATCTTTGAGGTTGTGCTGCCTTGCCCCACGAATTTTGATTGCATTTTCCATAATAGATTTATAACTTTTCTTTGTTAGCGCTGCCCAATATTATGTTTTAATGCTATAAATTATCGCCAACATTAGCAGTAATAGCGGTTATATATTATATATCTTTTTTAATAAAAAGTCTAGACCGCCAGGTTGGTTAATAGTCTGTTGGTTGGAGGTTTTGGTACCAAAGCATGAGCTCCTCTAAAATAAACTCGTCGATTTTTTGGCCTCTCTCAGTAGTATCATAACCTTGGGCCAAGCGTGATTGCAACTCTTCCATCTCTTTTTGAAAATGTGGCAGTTGACGATTTAGACGTTTGGCGCGATATTCCTCCCACTTTTTTATCTCATCTTCTGCTAGAGACTTTGGGAAGTTTTTGGCTTTGTAATGTAGTAATAGTTCTGGTAATCTTTCGTCGGCGAACTCTGGGTGAAAGTCAGCTAAACGATTTTCGTCAGCATTTCTGACGGCGTTACAGAGCGTAGCATCTTTTTCTAGTAGAAAACCATCGTAAAGTGCTGATTCTGGATCTTCGGCGGCTGGGTATTCTGGATGGCTTTCATATTTTTCACGCATTTTTTCGGCAAACTCTGGGTGATTCAATAAGCTTTTTAGATTATTTTCTATCTGTTCTTTGGTAAGACTGATATGCTCCCAGCCAGTTTTGCCGTCCGATTTGCTATCAAGTACACTTATTGGTGCGACAGCCGGGCATTTGTTAAGACATAGCTCTTTTACGATTGGGAAAAATGATTTCTCTTGTGGTTTGATTTGATTTGCTTGTGGTTTGATTGAACTTGCTTTTGCTAATTTTGATTGCGATTGCGGTAACTTTGATTGCGATTGTGGTAACTTTGATTGCGATTGTGCTAATAAATCATCTAAATTACAACGCAAATCAAAGACCAAAATATTGCTATTTCTACCAGCGGTTAGTGGAAAACAGACTGTTGTCTTATTGTATTTACCAGAATAGCGTCCAGAGGCATAAACAAATGGGGTTTTGTTGTCTAAATTCACAAGTTTTGCAACTTCTTTTTTGTCGCGCATTTTATAAAGATAATCAAACAGTTTTGACTGTTTTTCTTTGATTAATTTCGTAACCTCAATTAAAGCAAAGACATCCGCCAAGGCATCATGGGCGTGAGTATGTTCAATGCCATTTAGCTTAGTTAGAAGTTCTAGGCGATTAGTGGCTACTTTTACCCTCTTTTTTTGTCCGGTTTCTTTATCTTTCACTTCGATTTCTTGGAACGGCCAATTAATACCTTCTGGCCTGAGTGCGCGCGTAAGTCGCACTACATCTAGCAAATCCCAGCGCGAACGACCATCTTGCCATTGCCAAGTATATGGATCATAAAAATTACGCCAAAAAGTAAAGCGCATGAATTCGTCGTCAAAACGTACGGAATTATAACCGACCGCGCAAGTATTTTCTGTAAAAAGTTCGCTTGATGCATATTTGCAAAATTCGGATTCAGTCATACCATCAGCCAAAGTCTGCTGAGGCGTGATTTTAGTAACAAGAATTGCGCCAGGACTGGGTAAAGTATCATCTGTAAGTTTAACTAGGATATTAACTGGATCGCCAATAGGATTTAGATCCATATCCGTACGCTGACCAGCAAATTGCATGATACGATCCTCGCGTGCGGAAAGCCCAGAGGTTTCCAAGTCATAGAAAAAGAATGATTTCATAGGTTAATTATAGCACATATTACGCGGCAGTTTTTGCAGGAAAAAATCCCCACTTATTAAGTGGGGATTTTGGTTGATTATTTTGCTTTGTCGATTGGGAACTCGACAATCTTGTCGAGTTCCGCTACTCCTTCGTTGATGTCCTCCGCATGAAGGACTTTTAATACCTTTTCTGTCTCCTCC
>CAYYEY010000014.1:0-8570 GCA_964471175.1 uncultured Candidatus Saccharibacteria bacterium | reverse complement strand
TAGCACAGATTGCCCAAAAAGTCAATAGGTGGTTATGTTTAAATAACAGGGGTGGCAATATTTGTTATTCTTTAGTTGCCAGATGTAGAAGTACCATCTGAAGGTGTAACGGTACTAGAACTTGCAGATGAGCTAGAGCTGCTAGAGCTGCTGGAACTGCTACCGCCACCAGTTTTTGCGGCAGAACTACTGTAGTAGGCTTCAACCATTTCGCCGTAGATATTTTCAAGCTCGTTATTAAGGCTAGTTAGAGTAGAATCGGTAATTGGCATAATAATAAACTTGAGTGGAGCATTGGTAGTACCACAGACTTCTTTAGTCTCACCATAGGCAAGTTCGCCAGGGATAGCAATTTCACGGACACCGCCAATTTTCATGCCAATAACACCTTCATTCCAGCCCTTAATCATGCCTTGACCGGCATAAACTGGTGAGGCAAGAGAAGTAGGGTTGGTTGGATCATTGAATGTAGACATACTGGTTGGAGTCGTACCATCAGAGCACCAGCCAATGAAGTAGGCAAAGTAATCCAAATCACCAGCGGTAAGTTCACGACCGTCGCCCTCTTTTAAGTCAATTTTTTGGACGCCTGCACTATTGACAGCTTCTGCGTTGTAGCCCTTTACCTCCGAACGATAACTGTTCATAGTATCAAAATATTTGTCCGAAAGAGATCTACTATAATTGCCAATCTCCGTTTGTTTGGCGGTGTATTCTTCTTGTAATTTGGAGAACTTAGCATCGCCAGAATTACTTGATGATAAGACAATTAATATATATGTGGCAATAGTTGAACCCAAAAGCAAAACCGCAATAACTATAATGATAACACGCTGCTTAGTACTGGTTTTTAGTTCATTTTGATCCATTTTACCTCCTTAAATAATTATGCGCCTAAATTACTTCGGCGCCCACCAAATCTTTTGCATTTTTTGCTACTGAATCCATTATAGCAGAAATTTCTGAGTTTTCCAAAGTTTTCTTTTGGCTGGCGAATTTTAGATGGAAGGAAACATTTTTGGTGATGGAATTTTCTGCTGGTTTGTAAATTGAAACTGGCGTAATATTGAATATCAACTCGCCAACTAGGGGATTATTTTTACCAAAAGCGGCAAGAGAATTAGCTGTAGCTTTTTCAATCTTAGCAAAAGCAGTATCGGCATTAACCTTAAACGTGATGTCGCGTTCTACTGCTGGGAATTTAGATAGCATAGGCATCTTGGCGGAAGCTTCAGGAAGTTCTTTAATTAAATTATTTAAATTAATTTCAAAAGCGGCAACTGGTTGATTGATTTTAAAGCGTCTCAAAACGGATTTTTTGATTTCACCACAGCAAACATGTGGGGTTTGAACGGTAGCGGAACGGACTTTTTCCATATACGGGAAGTGGCCGTCTGAAGCATGAAAATCTAAATCTTTTAATCCAAGAGTATTTAGCATTGCTACCAAATTTGCCTTCATTTCATAATAATCGCCAGTAACAACAAAAGCTAGGTGCGTATAAAGATTTGGGACTTTATCATCATCAAGACCGTAGGATTTTTTAGTAATTTGATTGATTTCATAGAGCGCAAAATTCTGGTATCCAGCTTTCAAATTATCGCGAAGCTTTTCTAGTAAGGACGGGATGATACTTTGACGGAAACATTGGAGTTCTGGAGAAATACTATTTACGATTTCATAAGAATCGTCTGGGTTTTCACCAACGTCTTGCTGAAGTTTTTTGCTGACGAACGAGTAGGTGAGTAGTTCGTGAGCGTTTAGTTTATCGGAAAGAATGTTTCTTAGAGTTGATTTTAGTTTGAGCATTGCATCTTCTTTTGCCCCAACAAATGCCCGCGTGGGAAGGTCTAATGGAATATTATCATAGCCAAGCAGGCGACCAACTTCCTCAATGATATCCTCTTTGATATGGATATCAGTGCGCCAAAGTGGGGATTTGATCTCAAGAATGGCCGACTCACTTGGTGATTTTTGTTGAACACTAAAACCTACGTTTTCTAAAGTTGTTTTAATTAGTTTGGTAGAATAATCGGTGCCCAGGAGGTTGTTAATTTCTGAAGTGGAAATCGTGATTTGTGCTGGCTTAATTGGCTCTTGGTATTCATCAGCAATAGCTTCAACGTTTCCGCCGAGCATTTTAATTGCGGACTTTAGAACCGACATAGTTTGGCTGGCAGGCTGGCCTTTAGTGAAGCGCGTGATGGCTTCAGAAAAAATGCCGTGAGCCATTTGCGTTTTGCGCAAATTGTAAAGTGAGAAGGTTGCAGACTCGATAATCACGCGCGTGGTACTGGCATCAATTTCAGTGTTTTTGCCACCCATTGCACCAGCAAGTGCAACTGGAATATCGTTTGACGTTATCAAAATATCGTTAGAGTTACATTTTATGGTCTTATCATCAAGAAGTTGTAGCTCTTCCCCATCTTTGGCGGCGCGAACGATAATTTCTGGCTGGTTAGAATTTCCAACTTTGACAAATTTATCATAGTCAAAAGCATGGAGTGGCTGGCCAGTCATTAGCATTAAATAGTTGGTAACATCAACGATTTTGGAAATGCCATGCATATCAGCTTTTGCTAAAAAGACATCCATATTGGTAAGATATTTATCATCAGAAAGAGCATCTTTCATTTCGATTACAGCACAAGAATAACGTGGACAGAGTTTAGAATCTTTAATTTTAATATTAATGAGTTTAGATTCATCAACTATAGTTCCGTTCTGTTCGCTACATGAATTATCGGTAAATTTAACTCCAAGAATTCCGGCAACTTCGCGAGCAAAACCAATCAAACCAAAAGTATCTGGACGATGAGTTAGGGATTTATTTTCAATATCTAGAATGATGTCGTTTAAACCAAAAACATCAGCAAAGCTGTCACCTGGTTTAATCTCGCAAATATTGCCAGAAGCGTCCTGGTATTTTTGGTGTGGATCGATTTCGACGATGCCAGAATGATCATCACCAAGGGCGAGTTCGTCAAGCCCGGCAAGCATACCGTGAGATTCGTAGCCGCGAAGTTTTCTAACGTCTAGTTTGAAATTTTCTTCACCGAATGTTTGCGGGACGATTGCACCCGGAGCAAGCCAAACTGCAAACATATTCGCGCGAACATTTGGCGCGCCACAAACGACTTGAATCGGATTATCACCAGCATCGATTTGACATAGATGTAAGTGTGTGTCTGGAATCGGTTCGGCAGAAATTACTTTGACGATGTATGTACCTTTATATTTTTCTGATAAATCAATTTTTCCTTCTACTTCCACTAAGCGAGAGCCAATTAATTTGATTAATTCATCAGTTTCAACTTTGCCAGCAGCGGGAACTAATTTCTTGACTTCATTCAAACTAATTTTCATTTAAAATTCCTCCAAAAAATCTAATTTACCAGATTCGAAATAGCGCACATCAGTAAGGCCATATTTTAGCATTACTAAGCGATCAATACCGCCTCCCCAAGCAAAACCTTGATATTCCTCCGGATTAATACCAGCCATTTTGAGAACATTTGGATGAATCATACCGCAGCCTAACATTTCTAGCCAACCATCGCCTTTACCACCTAGCGATTTTGGTTTTTCAATCAAAAGCTCAACGGATGGTTCTGTGAATGGAAAATAGCCTGGTTGAGTTTTAATATTTAGACTTTGGCCATAATAACTTTCAAAGAAATTTTTAAGCACACCAAGCATTTGCCCCATGGTGGTTCCTTTTGCAACGTAAACACCCTCGCATTGATAAAAGGTGTGTTCGTGGGTAGCATCAACATCTTCATTCCTAAAGACACGACCCGGAATTACTACGGCAATTTTGCCACCGCTGTCTAAATCTTTTTTGTAGCGCTTCAGAGCGCGATGCTGCATTGTAGAAGTATGCGCTGGCGGAATGTAACCTTCTGCCGTACGGAAAGTATCATAGCCATCGCGAGCTGGGTGTCCTTCTGGGAAATTCAAAGATTCAAACATATGAAATTCGTCATCTAGTTGCTGAGCTTCCATAATATTGAAGCCCATGTGCGAGTAAATATCTAGGACTTTTTCTAGTTCGGTCATTAGCGGGTGTTTACTACCTTTTTTGATTGTAGGGATTTTGGAATTTTCGGCAGCGGGTGCAGTAATATCGATCGGCAAGACATCCTCTGACTCTGCCGCATCAAGAGCGGCTCTTAAATCTTGTTCTAATTTTTCGCGTTTTTTGTTGAGAGCTTCGCCAAAACTTTTACGTTCTTCTTTGGGAAGGGTTTTGATTTTGGCATATTCAGAATTTAAGCTTTTTAGCTCATTCTTGATTTTTTCTACTGTTGACATAGAATAATTATACCATATCTTTGAGGAAAAATACGTATATTATATATGGTGAATTAGCGCAGCTAAAATATAGTAAGTTAGCACAACAAAAAAATTAAAGCAGAACCTAATATGGAATAATCATAAAGTTAGATCGTAACAATAATTACTATTGAAATGATTGCGAGAATAATCAACACTGCCCAAACCCAGGCGTACTTACCGCTCTTTTTTAAATCTTTAGCGTAGTCAGAATCCTCAACAAGATCTGGATCATTGCCGCGCATTTCTTTTTCTGCACGTTCGCGCAAGTCGGCAGTGATGCGCTGATTGAGGCGCGAATTTTCATCGTTATTTTTTGAAACAATAATTCCCATAATTTCCTTTTTTCAAACTATAACCATTATACGGTAGTTGTTTTATTTTTGCAAATCTTAGGCAAATTCAAGATTAATCTGACGTGATTTTACAGTAAAAATTGTTCAAAACTGCAAAAGCTAAAAACTTGATTCTGAAGTTGAGTGTGCTATAATGGGAACATATACCAATTAAGGAGGAATAATGGCTACAACCAAGTCCAAGAAGACTACAAGGTCTTCTAAGCCAAAAACTACTTCCAGATCTACCGCAAAAAGACCTGCAGTAGTCAAGGCTCCAGTTGTCGAACCACAGGATGAAAAGCATCCAATGAAGGGCTTCTTCTCCCGCAAGTTTGACACTAACGAAAACATATTAACAATCTTTAAGAGCCCACGCATCTATGGGGCAATCTTAGGCGAAGTACTAGGTACAATGCTTCTTACTATGATTCTGCTTACTTTGGGTGTGTACCAGCCACTTTACATCATGTTTGGTGTGATTGCTATTTCGATGGCAGTCTTTGCACTTTCTGGTGCAAACTTAAACCCAATCATTACCGTCGGCATGATGGCTTCTCGCCGTATGTCCGCAATTCGTGGAGTTGTTTACCTGCTCTCTCAGGTACTCGGTGCATGGCTAGCATTCTTAGTTGCTAATGCCTTCCGCACTGCAGCCACTGAGGCAGCTGAATTCCCACAAATGGCAGAAGTTGCTGATGGTCAATTCTGGCTAGTTACCATGATTGAGTTTGTTGGTGCTATTATGATTGCGTTCTTCTTTGCACGCGCTCTTGCTTACAAGCGTAGCACTTTCACCTTTGCTGCTATCTATGGTGGTGGTGTTTGTGTCACTTTGCTATTTGTCATTGTGATTTCATCGACCTACCTCAGCTTGCAGAATAACTTCATGTTGAACCCAGCTGCAGCTTTGATGTATCAAATTCTACCTGCTGGTGGTGAAAACTTTGGTGAAATTTTCGGCGCAATTTGCTCCGCATTACTCACCTATGTTATTTTCCCAATGCTTGGTGGCGTGATCGGATTCTATCTAGCAGATTTCTCTGCTCGCCTTGCTGGTGAAAAACACTGCTGTACTTGCCCAGAATGCAAGAAATAGTAGTTTAGTTTTTAGGAAATAGCGGCACTTCTGGTGGCGCTATTTTCTTAGCTTCAAAAATATCTATAATACTTTTGCTGGTTTCTGGTAAGAATGGCACTAAAAGATATGCAACATTTAGTAGTCTAGAAGCTAAATCATATAAAGTCGTATGAAATTCATGCGATAACTTTTCGGCAGATTGAGTGTCGCCGGCCGACATCTGCTCTTTAATTTTTTTATTATATTCCCAAGGTTTTTTATTATCGATTTCTTTATTAATATCTTGAACTTTTTCCCAGACATAATCAAAAGCCTTAGAAAAGTAAAGTGAATCCATGATTTCTTGATAGGTTTGATCTGGTTCTGGTTTAAAATCCGAGATACCGTCTAGGTCTTGTTTCTTGCATAAATTTGCAAGACGTTGGACAAGATTACCAAGATCATTTGCAAGTTCATTATTGTAAGCAGCATCATACTTTTCCCAAGTAAAATCAGAGTCAGAAAAAGTATCAATATGACGCAAAAAGAAATAACGGAAAGCTGGCAAGCCTTTACTATCTAAAACTTCTATTGGATCTACCACGTTGCCAAGAGACTTACTCATTTTTTTGCCATTGGTCAAAACGTGACCATGGGAATGAAGTACTTTTGGCAGTGGTAAACCAAGACCAAGTAACATAGCTGGCCAAATTATTGCATGGAAACGCAAAATATCTTTGCCGACAAATTGAACGCTAGCTGGCCAATAATCAGAGATGTCTTGGTCTGGATAGCCTAAAACCGTAAGGTAGTTAGAAAGCGCGTCAATCCAAACATACATGACCTGAGAATCGTCACCTGGAACTTTGACCCCCCATTTTAGCTGAGAGACAGGACGAGAGACTGAAACGTCTGGGCTGTCCTCTAAAAGTTGCAACATTTCTTTGGCGCGAAAATCTGGCAAAATTCTCATGGAGTTAGAGACAATTGCGTCTTTAATTTGCTTTTTGAAATCAGTAATCCTAAAATAATAGTTTTCTTCTTTTAACTTTTCGTATGGTTTGTTATGATCTGGACAGGTTCCATGGTTGTCGTCATATTCTTTGTCGGTAACATAACGTTCGCACCCATCACAATACCAGCCTTCATATTCAGCTTTGTAAATATGACTCTCTAACTTTTTCCAAATTTCTTGGCAACGTCGTTCATGATGTTCATCGGTTGTGCGAATAAAATCAGTAGTTTCTACGCCGAGTTTCTTAATAAATTTCTGGAATTTTTCTGAATTACCATCAACATATTCTTTAATATCAATATTAAGTTCTTTTGCTTTTTTGGCGATTTTATTACCGTGCTCATCAGTACCCGCCTGAAAACGGATTTCGTTTCCCTGCTGTTTTTGGTAGCGAGAATAGGTATCCGCCAAAAGATAATCCATAGCGTGACCAATATGCGGAGCGCCGTTAACATAAGGAATAGCAGTGGTAAGATAGATTTTTGACATATAGTATATTATATACTATTTTTCTACGCAGGTAAAGCCATCCTCTTCGTAGTAATCTTTGAGAGTATCAAGATCGGAAAATACTTTACCCTGAAGAACAGTAAGATTCATGACCTTAGCATTGGTAGAATCGATTTCATCAGCTTCAGCCTGGTGAGTGACAGTAACGGTGGTCTTATCTGTATCATAAGTACTCGTAAATGGATCAGACTTCAAACCAGCCGCGGAATATTTCTTTTGATATTCGCTCTTGACGGCAGTAAGACCTTCAGTGGCATCTTCTGCATTATTGTAAGTTAAGATAAAGTTGATACCTAGACTGGAGAGTTCGTCATCGTTGTACATGGCAATGACTTCTTGCTGACCGGTCTTGACATTGCCGTAATTAGGGAAATTAGTATTGTCACCATCTAAAGTGCAGGTAAGACTTGAAACAGTTGACTTAGTATCGGGACTGGTGTTTTGAGCAGAGCTATTAGTGTTAGTATTAGTGGTTTTCTTATTATTGGATGAGTTACCATTCATGACAAAAAGCAAAACAATAACTATGATCGCAACCACAACCACAGCAGCAATAATGATAATAATAAGTCTCATATTGCCTTTGACATCGAGTTTGCCACCAGATTTCTTGGACTTATCAATTGGTATAGCGTGATTTGGAGCGCTATCGGAATATGCAAGAGCGCTGCCGATAGAACCTGGGACTGGATCAGCTGGAGTGAGTGCATTTTCATCATCGTCATCATCATCGGAACTAGCTGGTTTTGGCGGAGTTGGTGCATCGCCAATAAAACTAGCGGACGTAGTGGGAGAAGTTTCGGTCTCGGTATTTTCAGAGGTTGTGTCAGTGGACTCTGGAGTAGTACCAACAAGAGTTTCAGTACTGGTTGCAGTATCTGCTGGAGTATCAGTTGCAGCACCTGCCAAAGTTGAGCTGACTAGTGGATCAGTAGCTGGGGTTGTGGGAACAGTTGGGGCATCTAGTGGAGTGCTACCGGCAGGAGGGGTAACTGGAGTTTCTGGAGTGGCTGGTGGTGTCACCGGACTAGAAAATGGTGCCGGAGTAGCAGGCTCGGTAGTAGCAGGCTCAGCAGTGGTTGGTTCGGCAGTAGCAGGCTCAGCAGTGGTACCAACTAGCGTTTCTGATGTGGCATCTAAAGTAGCTGCTGGAGCTCCTGTGGTAGGAGTATCTGTTAGGGTTGGAGTTTCCGTTGCGGCTGGAGTTTCCGTTACAGTTGGAGTTTCCGCTGCGGCTGGAGTTTCCGTTGCGGCTGGAGCTTCCGGAGTTGTGGGAGTTTCCGGAGTTGTGGGAGTTTCTGGGGTTGCAGGAGTT
>CAYYEY010000013.1:0-16014 GCA_964471175.1 uncultured Candidatus Saccharibacteria bacterium | reverse complement strand
AGCGCGTCTTTGACGTAGACGAGGTCAGAGGTTCGACTCCTCTATCGCCCACCAGTTTAAATGGACTAGATAGGTCCATTATTTTTTATAATCAGATACAAGTGGAAAGAAAAATCCCCCTGGGTTCAGGGGGATTTTTCTACAAGAATAAGCCAAAACAAACAATCAAAGGCTAAACTTATCTTAGTTTCTGCGATTATTGCGTTTAATTATAGCTAGTGCAATAATACTAATGACGGTGAAACCGATTAAGCCGG
This sequence comes from uncultured Candidatus Saccharibacteria bacterium, assembly GCA_964471175.1. GTDB lineage: Bacteria > Patescibacteriota > Saccharimonadia > Saccharimonadales > Saccharimonadaceae > Nanosyncoccus. The sequence continues at coordinate 15,757 of CAYYEY010000013.1, read as the reverse complement.
TTACGAGAAAATCACCTTTAGAGATATTAAGTGCGCCGAGCAAAGAGCCAGTATCTGGAACATTTGGTGCGTCTGGCGCTTCGTACTTGAAGCTAATGACAATTTGACCAGTTGGTTCACCAGTTTTGTCATAGTTATCGTAAGTGTTAATCACTAATTCATAATCACCAGATTCGATATTAATGTCACCAACCTTAATAGTAATAGTTTCGCAACCACCGGTTTCTGGATTCTTGACAATGTAATCCTCGAGTCTAGCGACAAGATTACCTTTGGTATCATAGATGTCGATAGTGAGAACCTTGGTACCTGCAGCGTAGCATACTTCTACATCTACTTCGCCAGTCTCTGGATCAACTTTCACATCATCATCTGGGGTCGTTGCGGAAACATAAGAAAACTTAACCGCATCCTCGCCTGTTTGACCACCAGGAGAAGTGATGACTGATTTGAATATGTAAGTGCCAAAGCCACCATAATTATCAAGGTTTAGGGTGAACTCAGTAACACCGCTTAGATCTGAGCCATCTACTTCCCAATCAGTTAACTCGTATGTGGCATCAATATTGCCATTTTCATCAAGGTGATACAAGTAGTATTTAACGTTGTCCGCGTGACTATGTATCTCCTTAAAAGTGACATTTTTATTAGTAAATTCTTCTCCGTCTAATGGACTCTCTATCTTGGTTTCGAATTTGTCGTTGTAGACTCTTACAACAACATCTACGTCACCACTGATAGAGGTAGCATTAGTCGGGAGATTATAGGCAAAGAAGGTCATGCCTACGACAATCGCAAGACCGCCCAGCCCAAAAAGTTGCTTTTTTGATATTTGCATACTCTACACTCTCGTTTATTTTATTTTTGTTTTGGCTTGCGCATTTTACGCTCTACCCTCGCACGGTAGTTTGACAGGGGTGAAAGCCTCTCGCTAGACTTTCAGTCTGCCTTTGCGTTCTTTGCGCTTCCTGACTAACATTATAATCCAAAAGATGAGAATTGTCAATAGTATAATCATAATCACAATCATATAAATTGGGAGAATGACGATTAGTTTGGTTTCTTCTCTGTTGTTCTCTAGGGCTTGGCTGGAAACGCTGTAGGTAGCCCAGAATAAGCCCATCGGGGAGGTGTTTTCCCATTCAAGGTTCATACGACGCTCAGTCTCTGGGAGAACATTATAGGCTTGCTCTTCCTCACTTAGGATATTGCCAAAGATGGATTTGATCGTAAGTTTATCTTTGACCTCGATATCAGTGTTACCCTCGTTTTTGACCTTGGAAGTGGCTTTTACTGGACCATTTAGCATAAAGCCAGAAACGTCATAATCAGTAATACTGGCTTTTTCGATGGTCTCACCATCAGTGCGACCGTAAACGATTAGGCCGATACGGGAAACAGTCTTAATGCCGCTAGTATTACTAGGGGTTTCATCGGCATCAGTCTGCGCAAAGATAGTGGCATACTGACCACCGGCTGGAACGTTCTCTGGAACAGTGATACGATAGTTGACGGTTTGCTTAGCGCCAGCATCAAGAGAGCCAGTAAATTTATCCGTGGTGGAACCATCATCTTTGATGAATTGAATCCAGCGAGAAAGTTGAGTACGATTAGTTTCGTTAGAGAAACTGACATTATAGTTCTCATCAACAACGGAATATGGTGCAGCATAGACACTGTAGTTAAATTTATCGGTACCGATATTCGATACGACCATGGAGTACTCTAGTGACTGACCTGGGCGTAAAATAACACGAGAGGAGACAGGTGTAACTTGAATCCAGGATGAGGTCGCTGATGTGGTCGCGTTAGCTTCTCCCTCGGCAAAAACCTGGGAGATTGGAGCGGCAGCGCCGGTAACGGCCAAAGCTCCAGCTATTAAACTATACTTTAGGGATTTCATTATTTTTCCTCCTTTCCCTTATTAGATGCGTTAGATTCAACGGCGCGTTCGCTACTATGTGCGTGCGCAGCTTTAGCCTCACCACGTGCTGCGCGTTTGCGGTTACGATGTCTAGAGATAAGCCAAAAGATAATAAAGAATATAATGGCAAAGATAATGAATAGCAGCCAGAGTGGGCAAATGATAATGAATTTCTCAACGTTAGAAACCTCACCAGCGAATTCTACTCGTTGCTGCGCCCAGAAAATACCAAGACTTGGTGCGCCATCCCATGTAATAGAATTAAAGCGGCTAGTATCTGGAATGACGTCGATAGAAACAGGGCTATCCTGATTAGAAAAGGCGGTTTCCTTAGAGAATAGTGGCCAGATATTAGTAGTAATCTTGGCAGTTTGTTCAACGTTACCAGTGTTCTTAACTAAGCTAGTAACAGAAACTGGTGGATTGAAGTAAAAACTATTAATATTATTCTTGATGACTTCTCCACCGATACGGGTCTCGCCTGGGACTGTGGCATAGAGAATCATACCTACGCGGTGGATAACGCCAACGGTAGCATTGTCATCATTACCAGATTCGGTCTGAGCCATCAGCGCAGCATATTGAGCACCGGCTGGAACATCCTCTGGGACGTTGACATAATATTCTACATCAACAACTTGGCCAGGCTGCAATGTACCACTTCCAGTTTTCTGGTCAAAGGTAATCCAGTCTGCCATCTGAGAATAAGTGGTGGTTGAGTTGTAGTCTGGATCGTAGTTGTCATTTACGACACTGTATGGGGTAGCGGTGGTAGTATAAGAAAATGGAGCTGCGCCGGCGTTGTGAACCTTAAAGGTGCCAGTATAAGATGAACCTGGAGCCAAAGACAGCTTCTGCTTAGTAGGGGAAACCTGTAAATGAATAGCTGCCTGTTCTACTGCATTAGCAGAATTAGTAGATAGAACATAATACCCACCGAATGTTACAGCCGCAAGAAAAGCAGCAAGAATTATTTTTAGTTTTTTAGCCATTAACCTCCTTGTTATGTTCTCTATTATACACAATAGTAAGCGGCTTGACAACCGTTGACTTTTTAGCATAAGTGTGATATAATTATGAGATGTAGGCACAAAAATAACCCCCTAGTGATAGGGGGTTATTTTCTGCTTAACTAAACAGACTAGCTGTTGTTAGTGGTTGCAGTGTAGACGATAGTATCTTTGTAGATACCAGTCTTCTGATCAGCTTTAGTAGCAACACCGTACTGAACATAGGTAATGTCACCGCCAGTAGTAGCTTCAGCAGAGCTGTTGATAGCAGCAGCACTACCAGTGCTGACAGGAACAGCTAACCAGTTACCAGCAGTAGCAGAAGCAGAAGCAACTACACGGTAACCCCATTCACCTTGACCAGCAGTCAAAGTAGTAGCGCCAGTGGTAGCTTCGGAAGAGCCAATAGGCTCAATAGTGTCAGCTGTAGCAGGAGCAACAAAGGTGCCCTGTTGTACTAGAGCAGCAGAAGTATCTTTATCTTTCATGGTTAGGGTATAGCCATCAGTAGCGTTGGTATAAACAGTAATGGTAGAACCAAATAGAGTATCAGAAGTACCATCATTCCAAACACCTTCAACTACGCTGTTTGGAAGGAGAGATGCATAGCTTGAAGAAGCTTTGATGCTAGCAGATGGAGTATAGTAAGTGAAATCAGTAAGAACAGTGTTACCGATCTTGTTAGCACCGGAAGGGCTCTTAACCTTAACCTGAGCATTATCGCTTTCAATAGCTGGATCTGCCTCTGGATCTGCTGGAGTGCCATAGTATGTGTTAGCATCGTTGTTGCCAGTGATGGTCATAGCGATAGCATCTTGAACCTCAGCATAGATATCGACGTCACCAGCGACGCGTTCTACAGCTGGATCACCAGTCTGATCAGCAAAAGCTGCCATTGGTAAAGCGGCTACGCCTAAACCTGCAACTACGCCGAGTGCAGCAATAATTTTAGTACTTTTGGACATAATAAATTTCCTTTCTATTTTAATTTGTTTATTTATATGACCTTTGTGCTTACTATCATACTAAACGTTTATGCTAAAGTCAATACTTTTTTTAGACTTTTTTTAGAATTATTGAACTTTTTTCAAGTTTTCCACAAATAGATTATGGCCACCTTATAAGAAAGGCGCCGTCCAAGTTTCTTGGACGGCGCCCTGCCATATATTATATATTGTATATTAGTGCGGAATATCGTATATAGACACAAGAAAAGTCACAATTATTTAACAGTAGCAGTATATACCACTGTATCACTATATACACCAACGGCTTGATCAGCGGCGGTGGCTACACCATAGCGGACGGTGCTCTGACGCCCGTTTGTAACTACGGAAGTAGCTGGAGTGTAGTTTGCAATCATGATTGGCGTACCAGCAGTGATAGTTGGATCGGTAGTAGAAGCATTTCTTGGAACCGCCAGCCAAGTACTAGGCGAAGTGGCGGTAGTATCCGTAGTATAAATTGCCCAACCCGGATTAGAAGCCGTAGGCTCAGAGTTGACTGCGACAATAGTATTGCCAGCGGCATTGGTAAGGCTAGTGACATCATCCGAGTCAATTAGCTCCAAAGTGTAACCACTGGTAGAGTTAGTACTAACAAGAATATCGGAATACATAGTCGTGGTATCAACCTGGCTTGGTAATAGGTTGGTACGAACTTCTTGGTTGCCAGTAGTAGTACAAGAATAACCTGCGGTTTCGTTCTCATCAGTGAAGCACTCCGTTGTGCCATTTAGAGTAGGGGTGATGCTGGAATAAGACATAATAGTCATACCGATAACATCGTTGACTTGGAGGTTCACTAATAAATCCTCACTTGCATTTGGAGCATCACTTTGGTCGGCATAGGTAGCAAGTGGCATAGCGGCCACACCTAAGCTTAAAATAGCACCTAGCCCAGCAATGACAGTTTTTATTTTGGACATTTGATATCCCTTTCTGTTTTATATACAATATATGACTTTTCTGCCCTCATTTTATTCTATAATAACGCTTATGTCAAGAGTTTTTTAAAAAATATTTATGGACGCGTACGCGAGCTTGATTTTGGGAGGGGGTTATGCTATGATAATAGGGTAGTTCTTTTGCGCGCGTGGTGGAATTGGTAGACACGCTACCTTGAGGTGGTAGTGGCGATTTTAAGCTGTGCTGGTTCAAATCCAGTCGCGCGCACCAAGGCTTTTTAGGTACCCTACGGGGTACGATTTTTGTTGGTTTTTTCGGTGGCCCAGAAAGAAACATCGTTAAAACGATCGTTTGGAGTAACAAGGCGCAAGTCCTCAGAGAAACTACGGACGTTACGATTTACAAAATATGACAGATTAACCTGGTAGATGCCAATAGCTGGAGCATCATCAACCCAAGCCTTGAGGAAGGTCTCATACTTTGCGTCTCTGACGATTTGATCCATCGTGCCCCTAGCAGCCAGAATAGCGTCAGAAGCAATAGTGCTGCTGTAATTGGAAAGGTTAAGGGAGTTTTCGGTGGTCTGAGAGGAGTGATAATAAGCAAAGAGGTCGGGATCGGAGCCAAGCTCGATTTCATAAATCAAAATGTCATAATTACGTGGACGGATTACGCCGACAATGAAGTCTTGGCCCTTTGGCATAACACTCATCTCTACTTTGAGGCCAAGATTTTCTAACTGGAAACGTAGGTTTTCGGCAAGAGCTGGAAGGTAGCCATAATCGGTGGTAACTAGACGAATTGGCTGATCCTCTGGAATATTAGCGGCAGCAATTATGTCTTTGGCAGCATCAGGATTGTACTCAGGGAGACTTGGGAAATTGTCAAAATCTACTTGTGAGGCAAGTAAAGGATAATCTAGTGGTAATTCGTCGCCAAGTGGAGCGCGAAGCGAGCGCATATCAATTCCCTCTTGCAAGGCCTTTCTGATGGATTTGTTAGAAAAGACTGTGCTACGGTTGTTTAAGAAAGCAAAGACACCAGAGTCGATTGAAGTTTGTTTTTCGTAAATATTACTGGCGGTGATTTCGTCAGCATCGGTTGGAGAAAGTTCCGCGGTAGCGGTAACTGTACCAAGATTAATCGCATTAATTATTTCGTCAATTGAGGTATAGGCATGGATAGCAAAACTATCAAGGAGTGGTGCACTCTTGTAATAATCTTTGTTAGGGGCAAGGTAAACGATCTTTTCACCGGTGTTACCTATGGTTTGAGTAGCATTATAGGTAAATGGACCAGAAGTAATTGGCGCATTAGAAAAAGTATGTTCTGGTAATAAATTAGGCGAAACATCTTTCAAAATATGAGCTGGGAGAATTGGAAATTCCAAAGCCGAGGAGAAATTAGCATAAGCAGTAGGTAGCTTAAAGATTAATTTCCCATCCTCTACAGAGACTTTAACTCCAGAAAGATTAGAGGAGTATGAACTCAATATGGCCGGAGATTGAATGACGCTAACCGTGTAGAGAACATCGTCATTTGTGATTGGCTCACCATCAGACCATTTAAGATTATCTCTTAATTTGACTGTCCAAGTGGAGCCAGAATCGTCAGTTTTGATAGAATCAGCTAGACCTAGACCAATATGCCCAGAATAGTCCACGGAGGAAAGGGTGGCGAACATCAATCGACTCAAGACTTTCTCACTATTGGTAGTAGCAAAAAGCGGATTGAGCGAATTTATGCGACCAAGTGTCGCTTCAGAATAAGTACCACCCTTAGCAAAACTAGAGACAGCATAGGATTCGGCATAAAGATAGGCCTGGGTGACAGACAACATAATAATCGCAATAATTAAAAGCGACCATTCCAAAATTAGCAAACGAATTTTACGGATATGAGAAAAACGGTCAACAACGTTTTCCTTGATATGTTCTGTACTTTCTCTACCGGCTTTTTTGGAAAAACGGGTAAATCTCCTCGCTATTCTTTGCCCACGTTTTCTGATAGTCTGGTCCATTAAACTCCTAAGATGGGATTACTAGTAGGCCGATAATTGACAAGACAAAGATGACAACAAAGACGATAGTAGTGACAAAAAGGGATTTATCTAGGCCGCGACGAGCGGTGAATAATTCTCCAGAGGAGCCGAAGCCAGCACCAAGCGAGGCACCGCGTTGTTGTAAGAGAATTAGCAGAATTGACAAAATTCCGGAAATCAAAGTAACAGTCTGAAGTATAGTTCCAATATTCATATTAGCTTCTATTATACGTCGTTTGCCAAAAATTGACAAGTCCGTTTGCGATACTCATGATGATGGAGGAACATACTGCACCCCAGAAGTCCATGGTGACTTCTGGAATGATCCAAATAGTTAGAGCGACCATTGCAGCATTGATAATAATCGTAAAAAGTCCTAGAGTAACAATAATTAGAGGCAGGGCAAAGAGAGTAGCAAGTGGACGAATAATAGCATTGACTACAGAGAAAATAAAACCGGCAGCAACAAAAAGTAAAGCGTTGTAATCGCCAAAGATGGTACCAAATAGTGTGATAGAGATCCACATGCCAAGCGTAGAAAGCGCCCATGACAAAATAAATGCAGTAATCTGATGCTTAATCATAACATGATTATTTTATCATACTTTTGCCCTGCAACAAACGATGATAAGTAATGGCAAAGCGGTGAGCTTCGTCATCGATTCTAGCAACTAATTTTGCAATATGGGAAGTATTTGGAAGCAGTTCGGACCGATAGCCAGATGATTCTTGCGCTGTAGGGATGATAAGATTAACACTGGCGTTTCTAGTATGATCTCCAGATTTATTGCGACCAACAAAAGGAATGTTTTTGGCATTTAATAAATCTCTAACAGCATTTAATTGACCCTCGCCACCGTCTAAGATAATTAAATCTGGGTAGGGCCATTCGGTGTGTTTTAAGCGGCGTTCAATTACTTCTCGCATATTACCTGGATCATCGTTTTTTTGGTTTTTTAACTTGAACTTGCGATATTCTGCGCGGTCAGATACGCCATTAGTAAACACCACCATAGAGGCAACTACGTTAGTTCCCTGTTCGTGAGAAATATCATAGCCCTCGATACGGCGCGGAGGCTGATTTAGTTTCAAAAGTTTTTGCAAATCTTTTAGGGCTTGATCGGAGGAAATATCCAGGAATTCCTTATCCGAAAAAACAATTTTTTTCTTGAGGCCCTGAAGGCCAAAATACTGATTGCGAAGCTCGGCAGCACGCTCATAATTACCCTGCTTTGCTTCTTTTTCCATTTCTTTTTTAACTTCTAGAATCAACTTTTTGCGGTCACCCTCAAGGTAACGAATTAATTTTTTAAGGTCTTTTTTATAATCTTTGGGGGTGGATTTTCCAATTTCTATGCCTGGGGTAAGGCCAAGATCAGTATTTAAAGTCTTTTTGCCAGTGTAGGGTTTGTCGTAATATGGGAAAACGCGACGGAGCGCGCGGAGTGCGGTGGCGACGGTGGTCTTGGCATAAAATGGGCCCACGTAGCGCGCTCCATCATCGAGAGGCTGGCGGGTCATCGAGACGTAAGGAATCTCACTTTTCATGTCAATGCGAACATAGGATACGGTTTTATCATCCCTTAAAAGAATGTTCCATTTTGGTTTGTAGCGTTTGATCATCTCTGATTCTAAAAAGAGGGCGTCCATCTCTGTATCAACCACAATCCAATCAGTCATGGCAATTTCCTTAACTAAGGCTTCTGTTTTTTTATCTTTTTTAGAATTTTGGAAATATTGACGAACACGGTTTTTTAGGACTGCTGCTTTGCCAACATAAATAATCTCGCCGTCCTTATTTTTATGAAAATAAACACCGGGGGCGGCGGGGAGAGTTTTGAGCTTTTCTTTCAAATTCATCAAATATATTATAACATTTTGTAATATGATATAATAATGCTTATGGATAACTTAGTAATTTCAGAAATAAAAGCAAGACAAGTATTAGATAGTAGGGGAAACCCAACGGTAGAGGCGGATGTAAGACTAGCTTCTGGCGAAGTTGGCAGGGCCATTGTACCATCTGGTGCATCAACTGGTGCTGGAGAAGCATTAGAACTAAGAGATAGTGACCCTAATTATTATAATGGCAAAGGAGTTTTAAAAGCAGTCTGGAATGTAAATTCTAAGATTCGCGATGTACTTGTCGGAAATTCCGCCAATCAAAAAACCGTTGACCAGCTAATGCTTGAACTTGATGGTACAGAAAATAAGTCTAATCTGGGTGCAAATGCCATCTTAGCAGTTTCACTTGCCACCGCCAAAGCTGTAGCAAAAGCTAAGAAATTGCATTTTTATGAATATATTGCTGAAATTGCTGGTACCACTTCAGAGATGTCTTTGCCGATGCCGATGATGAACGTGATGAACGGTGGAGAACATGCAGATTGGAGTACGGATTTTCAAGAATACATGATTATTCCAAAAGGTGCCGATACGATTTCTGATGCCGTAAGAATGGGCGCAGAAATTTTCCACGCGCTAAAAGACGTTTTGAAAGAACGCGGCTATCCTACAACGGTAGGTGATGAGGGCGGTTATGCGCCACTGGTTCGCGAAGGTAACAATGAACCGCTAGAATGTATCAAACTCGCCATCGAAAAGGCCGGCTATAAACCTGGTAACGAGGTATGTATCGCGATGGATATTGCAGCATCCGAATTTTACGTTACTGGAGACGATAACACTCCAGCTCATTACGAGCTAAAGACTAACGGCGATTGGAAAAGCGCTGAGGATTTAATCAACTGGTATACTTGGATTTTGGATAATTATCCAGTGGTTTCGATTGAGGATGGCTTAGCAGAAAACGACTGGGACGGCTGGAGAGAAATGACCGAAAAATTAGGCGAAAGATGCCAGTTAGTTGGTGACGATCTCTTTGTGACAAACACCAAGTTACTACAAAAAGGCATCTCAAACAAAGTTGGAAATGCTATTTTGATAAAGCCAAATCAGATTGGGACACTTTCTGAAACGATTGCCGCAGTACTAATGGCAAAACAAGCTGGATATAAGACTATCATTTCTCACCGTTCTGGGGAGTCCGAGGATGCTTCAATTGCTCATCTTGCAGTAGGTCTAGGTGCTGGGCAAATTAAAACTGGTTCACTTTCTAGATCTGAAAGAATTGCAAAATACAATGAACTAATTAGAATTTCTGAAGGAAATTCTACGCTAGGTATTAGTAAGGAGTTTTAGAAAATCCTGCTCGGTGATGATCTCGGTGCCAAGTTTGGCGGCTTTTTGGAGCTTGGAATTACCAGGTTTTTCTCCGATAATTAAAGCAGTGGTGGTTTTGGTGACGGAACTTGTGACGGTAGCACCAAGACTCCTTAATTTATCCTCAGCCTCTTCTCTACCATAACTTTCTAAAGTACCAGAGATGATATAGCTTTTACCAGCAAGTGGCAAATTAGAAGTATCTCTAAAAGTCGGCTTAACACCAAGCGCATCTAGCTCGTCTAGAAGTTTTAGGTTGTCCTCGTCGGCAAAAAAGGCCAGGATTGATTCGGCAACTATTTTGCCAATATCTGGAATTTCTAACAAATCCTCCTCTGTAGCGTTTTTTAGTGCTTCAAGGGAGTGGAATTTTTGAGTAAGGCTAACTGCGGTCTGAGCGCCAACGTGCCTGATACCTAATGCAGTGATAAATTTAGAAAGCGGTGCGGTTTTGGATTCAGAAATGGCAGTAACAAGATTTTTGGCGGAAAGTTCAGCAAAGCGTTCCAGGCTGGCTACATCGGAAACTTTTAGACGATACAAATCAGCAATAGAGCTAACTAATTTACTATCAACTAGAGCTTCAACGTTTTTTTCGCCAAGGCCTTCAATATTTAAAGCTGGCTTACTAGCATAATATTCTAGGGCTCGTTTTAAGATAAAATCAGAAGTTTCTCCTTTGACACGATAGACTACTTCGCCAGTAGGGCGTTCAAATTTTAGTTCTGGATATTGTTCCTTCAAAGCTTTTTGATAATCAAAGGCAGCTGTGTCCTCTGGACGAAGGGTGGTCAAAACTTCTTTGATTTGAGGAATGATATCTCCGGCTTTATAAATAATGACTGTATCACCAATACGGACGTCTAGGCGCTTGATTTCATCGGCGTTATGGAGAGAAGCGTGCCTTACGGTGCTACCAGCAACAATGACCGGATCTAGAATTGCGACTGGAGTGGCGGCGCCGGTACGACCAATCGAAATCACGATATCACGTACAATGGTGGTTGCCTCCTCAGCTGGGAATTTGAACGCAACGGCGCCGCGCGGGGTTTTACCAACAATACCAAGACGATCATAAATCGTGCGATCATTAATCTTAATTACCATACCATCAGTATTGAACGGCAAGTTTTGACGCGTCTCCCCAAGATGCTTAATCTCCTTAAAAACTTGCGGCAAAGTCTTGAACACGCGGTCCTCTCCACTGGTCTGAAAACCGTATTCTTTCAAGGCTTTATAGGCGTCGTGATGCGTAGGCTGATTTGGTGTTACCAAATCATAAGCAATAAAACGCAAAGGACGCGAAGCGGCAATTTTTGGGTTAAGCTGACGGATACTGCCGGCAGCAAGATTCCTAGGATTGGCAAAAGGTTTTTCGCCAAGTTTTTCCTGCTTTTTGTTTAACATATCAAAGTCTTTTTTGAATATCACGATTTCGCCGCGGACTTCAATTCTTCCACTGGCGGGTCCTGCCGGCGCAGACCTGAGTACTAGGGGGACGTTTTCGATGGTGCGGACGTTCATGGTGACATCCTCGCCGACTAGGCCGTCGCCACGTGTGACGGCTTTTTGGAGTTTGCCGTTTTCGTAATGCAGAGCGCAAGCGAGACCGTCCATTTTGATATCGGTAAAGAAATCAATTTTCTTAACATCGTCAGAGGTTAGTAATTTTTCGTTTCTAGTGAGCCAATCTTTAATTTCCTCCTCAGAGAAAACATCGGCTAGAGAAATCATGCGCTTTTCGTGTTTAACCTTTTCAAACTTATCTAAAGGTTTTCCGGCGACGCGCTGAGTTGGAGAATCGGGAGTAATAAGTTCTGGGAACTCTGATTCTAGCTGAGAAAGTTCATGCTTCAAAGTATCAGCAGCAGCTTCAGACATGATTGACTGATCTAAAACGTGATAATGATAGCGATAATCATTGATCAGCGCGCGTAACTTTTCGATACGTTGACTAGCTTCAGTTTTAGTCATCTTCATAATCTAGCATCCTTCGGTAGAATAGGTAAATATAAGTAGTACAATAAACGGCGGTGAAACAAGTCATAATTAGAAGTTCTAATGAGACAAATGGAATGCCAGCTAGAAAGTCAAAGATGCTTTTTAGCCACAAATCTAATGCAATAAGTGGTAGCATAATTATTACCCAGAGAATAACCATGATAATTGCAAGGTAAATGATGCGAATGATAAATTTAATCCTGCGGCCAGCAAGGAGATCGGAAGCTGTACGAACGGCGACTAATGGATAAAGCCCCGGCGCAGAAACCGCGACCAGAGCAACAAGAGAGCTAGAAACTAGATAGACCGAAAGAATGGTAAGTAGCGCGGCAAAGATAAAATATATTAGTGCATAAAACGGAGTACTCAAGAAATCTGTCCTGACGGCGGCAGAATAAGTAATCACTACAATCATGATTGGAATTAATTCTATAAAGATTATCAAGGCAACTACCAGAGTAGAAAGAAGCGGGGAGAGTGCGTTATAAAGGCCATCTCTTAATTTAATGCGCTGGTTAGCAAGGCGATGGCGCAAGAGATAGATTGTGACTAGCCAGACAATTAGAAAAATTAGAACCGTAAAAACCTGCTGAACCTCTGTCTTACCCTGGGTAAGTCCACCAGTAGCGATAGCAGAGACTAAGAGGAGACCGGATTTGGTAAAAGTGCCAATATTTTCCATGCTGATATCTTTGGAGGTTTCGTCAATTGTTTTCTGGAACTGAACATAAACATCCTCGTTCATTAAACCAACCAAGATAATGCTTGCTAGGACCATAATCAAAATAAGCGGAATAAATAATCGCCAGTTGTCAAAAATAACACGAAATGATTTCACGGCGTGAGAAAGTAAACCTGGGACTTCTAGTTCATGAGCATAGTCCTCACGGTAAGAGCGTCTGAAGGAACGGTGTTTGTAGGCATGACTGCCGCGTTTTTTGTCCCACTGTTTTTCTTTAGCGGATCTGAAAGCGGATTTAAACGATTTATGAGTTTCTACTTTGGGAGCGTTGGGAGTTTTTGAAGCGTTAGAATTTGTGCTCTCTTTGTGAGAGATTTTAGATACTGATGACGAAATCGCAGTGGATTTAGAAAGTTTTTTTGGCATTTTCAAGCCTTTCTATGCGTTTTTCAATTGGTGGGTGGGTGCTAAATAAAGTCGCGATGCCACCTTTTTTGAGAGGTTCATTGATATAGAGAGCCTCGGTGGCGGCGTTTTGGCGACGCATCGGCCGACTATGCTCGTCTAACTTTTTTAGCGCAGCAATCATACCTTCTGGGTAACGCGTGAGATGCGCGGCCGATGCGTCCGCCAAGTATTCGCGCTCGCGCGATACCGCTAGCTGCGCTAGCGACGCCGCCAACGGCGCAAAGATACTGGTAACCAAAATAATAACTAAGCCAACCGGGCTACGGTCATCGCTACTTCTGCTTCCTCGCCAGAGCATCCTAATACCAATGTCAGAAATAAATCCGACTACGCATACTAAGCCAAACGTAATCATTGATACCCTAATATCATAATTTTTGACGTGAGATAGCTCATGCGCCATTACAGCTTCTAGTTCGCGCTTGTCCATGATATCAAGTAGACCAGTTGTAGCTGCTACAATGGCATGATCTGGATCTCTACCAGTAGCAAATGCGTTTGGGGCGGGATCATCTATAATGTAGACTTTTGGCATCGGTAGGCCCGCAGCGAGAGATAGATTTTCTACTGCATTATAAAGTTTGGGATTGTCTTTCTTTTCGATTTCTTTAGCACCGGTCATTGCTACCGCAAGTGAGGATGAAGCAAAATATTGAATTAAGGCATAAATGATAGCAAATGCAATAATATAAAGTTCTACCCACCAATCATTAAAAATATAAGCAAAAATGCCGCCAATTAGTCCAATCAACACAACGAAAAACAGAATAATAAAAATTGTGTTTCTCTTATTGGCGGCAATTTGCTTATACATGAATTAAACTCCACTTTAATTCTTGAGCTACTCTTTTGAGGCTACAGCTAAAACTTAACCTCTGGAGCGTCTTTGATTTTAGCCTTTTCATCCTCGGCAACATCGTAATATTCACGAGCCTTAAAGCCAAAACCATTAAATATATTAACTGGGAACATTTTAATTTTGGTGTTTAGTTCTTTAGCGCCGGCATTATAAAAACGACGAGCAGCCTGGACTTTGTCCTCAGTATCAGATAGTTCCTCTTGGAGTTTTTGGAAATTCTTATCAGCTTTGAGCTCTGGATAAGATTCAGAAACAGCCATAATGCGAGAAAGTGCACCCATGAAAGATTTGTCAGCTTCAGCAGTAGCCTTAACTGAACGAGCACCCATCATCTTAGCGCGAGCTTCAGAAACGGCATCAATAGCAGCCTTTTCATGCTTGGTGTAGCCTTTGACGGTTTCTACTAAGTTTGGAATTAGGTCTGAACGACGCTTGAGCTGAACAGTGATGTCCGACCATGCTTCATTAACACGTTCGTTTAGCTTAACCAAACCATTGTAGCTGGCCCAGATAAAGATAATGATTAACAGGATGATACAACCGATGACAATTGCAACTATCATTTTTTCTCCTTATTTTACTTTAATATTATTATAGCATGGATAAGCGGAATTTGGTATAATTTAACTATGTCACGTGAACCAAACACCTTAAAGGTGCGCTTACACCAGATTAGGCTAAACCGCGATGCTAAATCGCTAAAGGTTTTTTTGACTGGAGATTGGCATATCAGTCCAATTGTTTCCAGTCAACAAACAAGGTTTTTGACAGAGGCATTAGAGCAGACCAAGCCAGACGTTATTATTATTCAGGGAGATTTGGTAGATAGTCCGGTAGAATTAACGCGTGAAACTACGCTTAAAAAATTAATGCGCGAGTTAAAACTTTGCGCCAAATATGCGCCGACTGCGGTAGTGCTTGGGAATCATGATTATATCACGCCAATTGCGCCGATTGAGGTGCGCAAAGAGTCGTCTCTAACAAAATGGAATATTCTCTGCAAAAAATGTGGCGTTAATCTTTTACTCGATGAGTGGCTAGACCTTCCGGGGATTCGGATTTTTGGGGCTTTCCAAGAGGAGGATTGCATCGTTACTAAATCGCCAAGGACTGGAAAACTAAGATATCATGAAAGCCCCGAAGCTTACGAGAAAAAAGCAGAAGCGGAGGATTTTATTAATAATATTTGCTCTGACAAAGTCAACTGGTTTGCTGCACACATCCCCCTGCTGACACCGAAATTACTAGAGAAATTAAACGGATTCGATGTTCTCTCTTTTGGCCATACACATGGAGGCATTGTACCAAGAGGCGTAGATGAGCTACTTGAAAAAATAAATGTTCACGGTGGCTTTTACAGTGCTGGGAAAAAACCTTTTCCTCGTAAAGTGCGCGGAATGTGGGAGGAGAAAAAAGGCGGATTCGTGGTGATTAATTCTGGAATGGTAGGGACTCAATTTTGTGCGCCAAGGCCGCTCCAGAGATTGAACTTCTTGAAGGCAGCAGAAGTTAGTCTAGTGGAGATTCACGGAAAACAAGATTAAACCAAACTTGCATTTTGTAAACTCGTATGCTAAGATAGTAAGTGAATGCGAGCGTAGCTCAGTTGTTTAGAGCGCTTCCTTGCCAAGGAAGAGGTCGAG
>CAYYEY010000012.1:0-18212 GCA_964471175.1 uncultured Candidatus Saccharibacteria bacterium | reverse complement strand
GCGTTAGACGAAGTCAAAGAAAAGATTACGGAGTTAAACATTTAATATGCACGCTCATGGATATAAAGGCCGCAAATTTGGCCGTAAGAGAGGTGAAAGACGCGCTTTAGAGCGTTCCCTAATCTGCTCTCTTATCAATAATCAATCAATTACTACTACCTTAGAAAAAGCTAAAGAGATTCGCCGCATGACCGAGAAATTAGTCACCATCGCCAAAAAAGGTGGTCTAGAAAACAGACGTTTGCTAATTTCTCGTCTGGATAGCATCGAAACTGCTGATCTTTTGATGGATCAAATCGCACCAAAAATCAAGCGTGATTCTGGCTATCTCCGTATCGAGCGCGCTGGTGCTCGCAAGGGTGATAATGCCGAGCTTGCTACAATTTCCTTTGTCGACGACATCGAAATCAAGGAGGACAAGTAATGAAAACTTATTCTCAAAAAGAAAAAGAGATTAACCGCGAATGGTATCTTATTGATGCTAGCACTTTGCCACTTGGTAAACTCGCCGTTGTTATCTCTGACAAATTAATGGGCAAATCCAAAGTCACCTACACCCCACATATTGATGGTGGAGATTACGTCATCGTAATTAATGCTAAGAATCTCAAGGTTACTGGCAACAAGATGAACGATAAGATGTACTATCGCCACAGTGGCTTCCCAGGTGGAATTAAGGAACTAAGTCTCGCCGAGGTCCTAGAAAAAGACCCAGGCTATGTAATTAAAGAAGCTGTCAAAGGTATGCTTCCAAAGAACAAACTTCAGGCTGACCGCCTAGGTCGTCTCCGTGTGTTTGTTGGCGCAGATCATACTCATGCAGCACAGAACCCAAAGGAGATTAAATAATGGCAAAAGATACCTATATTTACGGACTTGGCCGCCGCAAGGCAGCTACCGCCCGTGCTCGTCTCTACAAGGGTAAAGGCAACATCACCATCAACGGTAAAGATGCCCTAGAATATCTCTCTGGAGACAAATCTAAACTTGCAGAGATTACTGATCCACTCGCTATCACCGAAAAACAAAAGAACTACGATATTTCCATCGTTGTCACCGGTGGTGGTCTTGCCGGTCAAGTAGATGCAATTAAACTTGCTATTTCCAAGGCTATCACTCTTGAGGCCCCAGACCTTCGCCCAGTGCTCAAGAAGGCTGGCTTTATCAAGCGTGACCCACGCGAGAAAGAGCGCAAGAAATACGGTCTACGCTCCGCTAGAAAGAAAGAGCAGTTCAGTAAGCGTTAAAAAGCAAAAAAGAAATACCCCCATAAAAGGGGGTATTTTTTTAGATTTCAGGTCTTACTACGTAGTGAAAAGTATCAATCTTGAGGTTAAGCTCCTCCTCTGCGCGTCTTAGGTCCTCTAACTCCTCCTCGTCTAGGAAATCCTCTAAGAAGCTATCCTCGTCAAAGTCGTCATCAGCCCAAGCGTATTCGCCCATCTCGTCATCCCAAGAAGTATCCCCCTTGCATTTATCAGGCATTACAATGTTGTAACCAGATATTTCTTGATTTCTAAACATTTCCTGTGCTTGAGCGATTGCATCGTTGATGTCGCCATACATCCTAGTGATTGAACCATCTTTAGAGTCAAACAACTCTACAAACGGCT
This sequence comes from uncultured Candidatus Saccharibacteria bacterium, assembly GCA_964471175.1. Taxonomy (GTDB): domain Bacteria; phylum Patescibacteriota; class Saccharimonadia; order Saccharimonadales; family Saccharimonadaceae; genus Nanosyncoccus. The sequence goes on along the minus strand of CAYYEY010000012.1, from coordinate 16,599 downwards.
CATCATCTGGAAAATCTTGGTAGACAGATTCTGCGGCCTCTCGCTCTTGCTCTTTCTTTTCTTGGTTGTCCCAGTATTTTCTAGCAAGCGCTTCCAGGCGCGAGCCAGACATATACTTCTCCGGTTTCAACGGCGGAAATGGCATATCTGGCGGATAGATATGAGTTATCTCGCCACCACCCCTGTCTGCAAAATATTCAAATTCGCAAGGACAGAGAAATAAGCCCTTCCTAATCTCATCAGTTAGTAGTACGTCCCCCTTTTCAACCACTGCATTGTTGCGATTCTTACAAAGAAACTCCAGATAGAACGTTCCAAGTGGTGTAGCTAGATACCAAAACATCTCACCGCATCCCTCGATAGCAGTAGTTGTTAAAACCAACTCCTCGCTCTTATCGGCAAGCGATGGCCCAATTCCATAGGGCGCTTCCACTGATAGAAATACTCTAATTTTCTCTTTATCATAGAAACTTTGTAAGGTCTCTACAAATAGCCTGATTTCCGGATAAACTTTATCAACGTCGATATCAGGAAAGAGAAACCTAGAGTTACAGACAAACAGTGTCTCTGGTTTGTAGATTATACCCTCGTCGTTTTGAATTACTGAAAGAAAAATATTATCATCACCCATAGTCCCACCTCCTGAACTCTTAAAGAACAAGCCTGCTTTAAAAAGTCAGGCTCTATACGTTGATAGTTTCAAGCTATCAAGCTTCAGGACTAATGATAGCCCTGGTGGAGACGATGAGACTCGAACTCACCACCTCAGCAATGCGAATGTATTGCCCAGGTAAACCTGGTGGAGTAGGCCAGAATCGAACTGGTGACCTTGCGAATGCGAATCGCACGCTCTACCAACTGAGCTACTACCCCAAGAGAGTCTCCACTATCTATATTATATCATATTTATCCATCTTTACAAAGATGGTTTTTTGGTTTTATCGGGGTCACTAGATCGACAATTTAGCGACTCCGTAGAATTAACAAACGACTACGGTCAACCTAGTTTGAGGAACTTAACAATTTGGGATAGCAATTAATTAATAAACAGCCAAGATATGATGGCCGATCTAATAGTTTTATTTTGAGGTCAGGCGCGGATTATCAAGGCTTAAGTTCCAACAACCAGCTCAGCTGTCAGCACAGAATAATCACTGTCAATGTTCATTTAGATTTTCTTTTTGGTAGTGGCCATTCACCTCCACTCGTGAAAAACACTCCAACTGACGGCTGAGTCGGTTGCTGGAACGCAAAATAAAGGAGATTACAGATATGAGTAAAGAACAAACTAAAGAGGAAAAACCTTCCTCGAAAATGTTGATTCGGCTTGTCGATGAGAATCGAGTTGCCGAAGTAAAGAGTCAGGATAAATTTAAACAGATCCTGAACATTGAGCCACCTAAGCAATGGGTTAAGGAACATCCTTATGCAAAGGGTGTTGAATACCTGCCGATTGATAAGGTAGAAATTTTGCTAGATACCATTTTCCAAGAATGGAGGTGCGAAATCAAAAGCATAAGTCAACTAGCACAATCGATTATTTGTATTGTAAGAGTACATTACAAAAACCCAGTAAATAATGAGTGGTCATATTGTGACGGAACTGGAGCGGTGCCTTTAAAAACAGATAAAGGATATGCGGCATCAGATTTAGAGCATATTAAGTCTGACGCTGTCCAAACTGGTGCGCCAGCGGCTGAAAGCTATGCGATAAAAGACGCGGTCGAACATTTAGGAAAGATATTTGGTCGAGACCTTAATCGCGAGGACGCCGTATCGTTTTCTGGAGTGTACGCCAACTCTAATGTTGAAATTAAGCCGCGAGAGACTGGACACAGAAGTGGTGTAGATATCGAATATGCACAGCTTAGGCATAGGTTAGACAATGTAGATTTGATTTATGCTCTAGGCGAGACTGAGGATCTATCAGAACAGCAAATTGACGACAAGATCACAGAGTTAAAAGCCAGAGAATCTGCACAAATAGCCAAAAATGAGCTAAAGACTACTGCTCAACGTGAAGTAGCGCAAGAGTTTTTAAATTCTCAGATGGAACGCCAAGTTGAAAGGGTAGCAGGTTATACCCAGTAAATTATAAGTTTTAGGAGGTAAATTATGAAAATTGAAGTTATAGAGTACGGCCACATCCAGAAGTTTGTACCAAGGAGGGCAAAATAATGTCAGGTACTAAAGCAGGTGGCATGAAGGCCGCAAAAACGAACCTTGAAAGGCATGGTAAAGGTTTCTACGCGAGAATCGCAGGAAAGAAAGGCGGAACAATAAGTAAAAGAGGTACAGATAAGTTATCTCTAGCAGAACGTAGACAAATCTATGCTTCTACACATTAACAGAGCTGGGTGCGAGGTTTTGTGAGGTTGCCTCGGTAAATTTAGGTGCAAACACAGATTAGCCCAGCTCTGTAATCTCGTTGATGAGGTTAGAACCCCACCCTGGCCTCATCAACAACACGAGGCCGACCAGTTATAGCGTGGCTGGTTGGCTACCAAATGGCTATGATTGATTGCTTTTGGCAATCTTAACTGCGAGACGGATTGAGCAATTTCTACGCTCAACCCAACGAGCTATCAACTAGCACATTAGCTGCTTCAAAAGTATCACTAAAAAGGCACTTCAAGTATTACCTTCGCAAAAACCTTGTTGAAACTTGTATTGCGTAAGCGGCCGCCAGAGTTGATAGCTTATTGGGATACTCAAGCGCAACGTTGAGAGCGTTTGAGTATTCTTAGAGACCCTGTGTCTGCTATGCAGGGTCTCCATAATTGACATAATGAAGGAGGTAATATGTCAAAGAAATTAACAAGCAGGGATTTCTTAAAGATTAAGTCCCTTACAGCAAAAAAATACACAGCTGCGGAAATTTCTACCGAGGTAGGATTTAGCGAAAAAACAGTGAAACAAGCAAGAAGCGTCAGCTCTTACTTTGACTATAAAAAACGCTACTGTCAGCCGCATAAAAGAAAAGAACGCAAAATTATCATGACTCCAGTGAAAACTGAGCGTCCAACCCACAAGATAGAGAAAGAGCCTAAGATGGACGAGCCTATTATGTGCTTAGAGCCACTTGTATTACCAAAGGTTGGCACAGACTGGAAAAAGGTAGCAATCGCCTTTATTGCCATTACTACTACAATTTTGCTGGCATTTGTGGCCATAGAAACTATTATCATTATGTATTTCTGGAGTAATTATGTGTCTTAAAAGATTATTTGAGCGCGAGGAGGAATCGCGCGCCGATCGAGATTATCAAACGCTGTTCCGAATTGTAAAAGATTTAGATAAGCAAGGTCTGAATAAACTAATTGAAGGCATTGAGTGTCTATGGAAAGGTTATGATGCTATTCGTCGCATAAAAACTAGAGATGAAAAAGAGGACGAAAAAGAGGCTAAAGAATCAAAGCCTATTGATGATATAGAGCAGGGTCTACTTGATAATTTCGCAGAAGTAGATCAAGAGGGGGATAAATAATGACTGATATCGGCATAGGGTTGCTAGTAGCGTTAATTGTGGCGCTGTTAGCAATCGCCGGTATTATGGCATTTATTTTACATAACGGAGGAGATTGTCAATGAGTTTAACTAAAAAAGACAGAGAACAAATTGGAAAGATTTTTGAGGAACAGATAAAGAAACTAATGCAGCAATTACTTGCCGACCGAGTGATTATGAAAAACGATGACGATAAATGTCAAAGCTCGAAGCTCGAGCAACTCAACAAGAAGTGGCGAGAGCATGGCATCAAGTCAGAAACTACTGGCCTGATTATCGCACCGGAGGATGTTGAGATTGACGGTAAAACTGAATTCACTTGGGATGAAGCGGTGGCATTAGAGAGGGAAGGCAAAATCCCAGAAGGGTGGAGATTGCCAACGCGTCATGAATGGGTACTCATCGCTGAGGAATTTGGACAAGACGACAATGGGGAATTAAATGAGTATAGACTTAGTAAGGCTTTGGAACTAGTCCACTGTGATGATACGTCCTACGGCTACTACTGGTCTGCGAGCCCGTATACCAGTAGTAGTAACAGCGCGTACGGCCTGAGCTTCAGTAGTAGTAGTGTCAATCCGCAGTACAGCAACACTAAGTACTACGGGTTTAGTGTCCGTTGTGTGTCGCTGTAGGTTTAAGGAAAGGCGAAAGGAAATTCTATGAAAGAATCAGACTTGCAGATAATGGTAGCAGACTATTTACGTCTGCGACACCCAGACGTTATATTCCATAGTGATTTTGGCAGTGGCATCAAGCTCACTATCGGTCAAGCGGCTAAACAGAAACGCCAGAACGGTGGACGTAGAGCTTGGCCTGATATGTTCATTGCTAAGCAAATATCTAGATTGAATATGGACTGTGACAGATTCCCGAATTCCTATGCAGGACTTTTCCTAGAGCTAAAAAAGGAAGGAACACGACTTAAGAAAAAGAATGGAGAACGGGCTACTCAGCATATTGCGGAGCAAGCTTTTTTGTTAGGACAATTGAGAAGTTGTGGGTATATGGCCGTGTTTGCCTGTGGCTTCGATGAGGCCAAAAAGATTATTGATTACTATTTAGCAGAAGTGGAAATTATCTAGGAGGTGAAAATGGAGCTTAGATTCAAATTAGACGATGGAGATATACAAGAAGGAGATATTATTAAGTGCTACCCGATCATGGTTACATACAAAACCAAAGGTGGCGGTAAGGTCACGAAATATTATTATTCCATCGAGGAGCTATTAGATGAATGGGAGGATGTATGAGCAAGCTAAAATTAGGGCAATCCTGCTACAAACTAGATAATATTACTGGTAACATCATAGAAACTACTTATGGCGGTCATGATTGGCTAGATGATCTAGGCCTAATACAGCCGACCAAGCACGACCTGCAAATATGGCTGTCAACTATTAAGAACGAGAACAAGAGACGAAGCAATGAGAGTTAAGTCGGAAGTAGATTTCAAGGATATTAGAACCGGAATAGATCGCAAAATCGGTGATGTTTTTGATTGTACTTTTGAGCGTTACCAAGAGATGCTATGCAACGGAATTACTATCGAACCAGTAGCGATTGAGTATCGAGGAAAGAAAAAGAAATCAGGTCCCAAAGTACTTATCTACCAGAAACTACTTTACTGCGTCGGCGGCATAGAAACATGGGATTACAACTTAGCTAAAACGTTTGAGGATAGAGATATCACTTTTGTCTTTAGTAATGTTGATAAAACTCAATTTGTAGAACTAAGCCGATATGCGAACGTGCTTGTTGATGATAGTAATCGCGAATACGAGTGCGAAGTCTTTATAAATGCTAATTACGACGGCTCGGACGTGCTTTTACCGCGCGTTAAAGCTAAGAAAGTCTATCAGACTATCCACAGTGACTTCAAAGCTCTAAAAGAGGTTAATGGCTGGTCCAACTTCACGCTTAACATTAACGAACGTACAGACAAGATATTTAGTGCCTCTGAAACCGCACAGAAGGGCCTTAAAGAGGGATTTGGGTATGATTCAGTAGTATTACGCAATATCTTGGCAAAACCTGACACAGAGCGTCCTATGGTGTTTATTTCACTTACTAGAGCAAGCGAGGAGAAGGGTATTGGCCGTTGCATAGAAATGGCTAGAAGGTTCAAAAAAGAAGGCAAGAATTTTATCTGGACGCTGTGCGCTACGCTAAATGCTGGAGATTATGACGAAAACAAGCAAAGAATTGAAGCTATTAGGCAAATTCCAGAGTTTCTGATCGTAGAGCCACAGCTATATTCACGCAAGTTGCTACATTTTGCCGATTATCTAGTGCAAATGAGCGACACCGAGGCTTATTGCTACTCAATTCGTGAAGCTATGCAGTTGGGTGTGCCAGTATTAGCCACTCCATTTACAGAAGCTACAAAGATTATTGAGGACGGAAAGAATGGGTACATTATCGACTTCGATTTATCTAATCTAAATGTAGATAAAATATTCGAGAATAAACCGCAGAACGTAACTTATTCAGAAAATATCGACCCACTTTGGGAGGACTTTTTAGGAGGTAAACTATGAAAAGAAAATACTATATTCTAGCTAATGGTGAAGGCACACGCTGGAATAACTACATGGGAGTGCCAAAACAGCTAGCAGAGGTTGATGGTGAGACTATTTTGCATCACATGATTAGACTGTTGCGCGAGGAAGGTGTAGAAAAGTCAGACATTATCATCTGTGGCCCGTTTAAAGACGATGAAGCCACCTCTGTTATGACTAAAAGCAAGACTAAACGTGAGGTATTTGAGGAAATAGCCAATTTGGCTCAAGGCCCGTTCGCAATTCTTTACGGTGACTGCTACTATACCAGCGCTATTATCAGAGAAATAGTAAATAGACCAGTGATTAAGTATGACGAGTTCTTTACTGTCTGGGGAAATCCGCACACAGGCTGTCCATGGGCTGAAGGCTATGCACACCGTTGCGATGATTGGCAGTGGTGGCGCGATCAGATGCACGAAATCAACACTAATGAGGAGCTAATTAAGACGTGTAAAGACTGGTTTATTCACTGGTGGTTACTTGGTGTTAGAGATGAGCGTATCAACCAGCACCCAACGTCTAGCGTAAATCGTGACCATGACATCTTTTGGTGTGATGAAACTGATGATTTTGATTTTCCAGAGGACTATGACAAGTTCATAGAGCGACATAACAGTAAAAAGAAAGGAGGTTTTAGAGCCGACAAACTATCAATCATAATACCACATTACAACACTCCAGATTGTCTGAAGCGTATTGTGGCCAAGTTACTGGCACTGGCCAATGAATACCCAGAAACAGAAATCATCGTAGTAGACGATGGATCAACCTGTGACATGGAGTTTCTGAAGCAACTGCCGGTTAAAGCTATATTCCAACACAACAAAGGTGCAGCGGCGGCTAGAAACGCTGGTCTTATGGCTGCAACTGGCAAATATATCAGCTTTGTCGATGCGGATGACGATATAGAGGGTGAGTATCTAAGGGCCATATATAGGACATTTAGAGATAATAATCCAGACTATATTTTGTTCCCATTCTGTAATACCTATACGAATGAGGTAGATTTCTTGCACAAGCGTCAGCTAATTGGCAATTATGCAGTATGGAGCTGGGCTTTTACCTATGATTGTATTGGCGATGTTAGATTTGATGAAAACTTAAATGTAGCTGAGGATATGGATTTCTTGAAACGTGTAATAACGCCAGAAAAGAAACGATTTGAATATCCTAGACATATTTATAAGTATGAATGGCTAGACAACCCCGATAGCCTTCAGAAACGATTTGACAGGGGTGAGATTAAGGCTAGAAAGGATAGCGATGAAAATCAGAACAAAGCTGATGGAAAAGAAGCTACAGCGTCTGAATAAGCGTTACGACAGGATTGGTATCAAGATTTATGAATATCAACGCAAGTTAAGAAACCTATACCAAGAGTCAGCGCATATGCAGATGAGAAATGACTTTGACGCTTCTGTCATCGAAGCTGACCAATTAGTAAGGGAGCACTGGGCTGAAGTGCTAGAAAGGAACGAAAATGAAACTAAGAAATAAGAAAACTGGGGAGAAACTTTAGAATGGCGAATGAGAAAAACTTAATACCCCAAGCTCACACTTTAACCGTCGAGGAAGCCTCGAAGGGTGGAAAAAAGTCTGGCGAAGTGAGGCGTGCAAAAAGAACATTTAGAGAAATGATGGAGCAATATGGTGAATTGCCGGATAAATTGAACCCCGATATGACTAATGATGAGGCTGTGATAATTGCCCAGTACAAAATTGCAAAAGATCATAAGGCAACTGGCAGTACAAAAGCAGCGGAGTTTATCCGAGATACCAAAGGTGAAAATCCAAAAACCAATGAACTGACTCTAAATGCTACGATCGAAACAATAAATATCAGCTTTGGGAATAAGAAAGTGGTCGAGGAAGAATAAACGCAATGATGATACACAACACCGATGACGCAATATATTATGGCGCACCAAAAAGAAGAAGAAATGGCAAGAGGAATTTTGTCATAGCGGCCTACTCTTTTCCTAATATATTTTGCCCTGGGTTTTATCTTGGGGAATTTAGTGTAGAAAAAAGTAAAAATGTTTCGGCAGATTTTCTAGTTGCTTGTAGAAAAATGGAGAAGGAGTTTAAGCCAAAAATATGGTGAAGTGTCCGAGCGGTAAAATAGCCTACCCTACATTTTGGAGCGCAAACAGGGAAAATAGACGCAAAGTGCGCGAACACTGTGTAGAAATGACCGTGTATAAGTGTCCGTATTGCAACCAATGGCACTTATCTGGGCATAACAGAAAGAAAGAAAAGGCTTTGAGGAGGTTAAATAAATGGAAATAGTCAACACAGATGGTGAATACTTGGATAAAATCAACTACCGTTATAGAACAAAAGACGGTTGGTATTTTGAGGGGTTTTATAAAAGGAGAAGAAATGGTATGAGAAACTATGTGGTTCTCTGCTTAAAACCACCTAAGAACCCTGGTATGTACCTAACTGAATACAAAGTAGATAAAAGATATGGAAAAATAGACGGTTTTATTGTAGCTTGTAACGAGTTCAAGAAAGAGTTGGAGGTATCGTAATGGAGATAGAGGTAAATTTCCCTATTGTGTACGAGGACGTAGTTAAGCACATTATCAACAGAGATAGACGCACACTCGTGCTAGAAAGTGGCCGTGCAGGCGCTAAGACTACTACTATTGCCGATAGTTTGGTTTTAGCTTGTATGCAAAAGAAAACTTTAGTGTGCGCAGGCCGTGAGTTTGAAAACACTACGGCTGACTCTGTACATAGGGCTTTTGGTAGCACTATTGAGCGATATAACATACCTAATTGGGACGTTCAAGCAAAGAAGCTAGTATATAGGACAAATGGTTCAGAAATCATATTCAAAGGCCTTAGAACAAGCGAAAGTAGAGGTTCGGTTGACGCACAGCGCATTAAGTCTTTGGAAGGTGTTGATATATTTTGGGGTGAGGAGGCCCAGAGCTTATCGGCTGAGGTGTTGGAGGTATTGATACCTACCATCCGTAAAGAAGGCTCAATGCTCATCTTTAGTGCTAACAGACTTAGTATGCACGACCCATACCGGGTAAGGCTAGTAGAACCGCTTGTGGGCGTGGAAAACTTACCTAATTCTAAGCCGTTCGATGATGGTAGGACGTTCATCCAGAAAGTCAACTCCGAGGATGTCGAAAGCTACTTGCCAAAAGAGATAATTGAGGAGCGTGAACGGCTACGTGTGCTTGATCCAGAGCAATTTAGACACGTTTGGCTTGGCGAGCCACTAACCGAGGCCTCTGGTGGTATTTTTAGTAAACAATTGGCTGAGGCGCGCAATAAAGGACAAATCGGCAAGTTCCCTTATAGACAAGACCACGAAGTCTATGCAGCGTTTGACCTTGGTGTATCTGATAGCACTGCTATCTGGTTGTATCAGATTATAGATGGTGCTGTATATTTCCTGAATTATATTGAGGATTTTGGCCGTCCTATTGCCAACTATTTCATGGATTTAAAGGACTTAGGCTATCGCTATGGTGAAATATATCTACCACATGACGCTGAAGCACGCTCAAACCGCTCTGGCTCGGTAGATCAGGTAGAAGCTACTACATTGCTTGAGGATTTGCAGAAAATGCTACCAGAGTTCCGATTTAAGGTGCTACCACGCAATCAGGGCTACCGTGGCATCGATTTAGCACGTGGAATGTTCTCTACACTATATTTTGACCAAGAGGGCTGTGAAATGGGATTACAACGCCTTGCAGGGTATCGTTATGATTATTCCATCAAGAACAAGATATGGTCCAAGACCCCAAAGCACGATGAAAACTCACACGGCGCAGACGCGTTCCAATATGCTATTATGGCCGTCAAAGACTACCAAAACCAAGCTATTAACGACGCATCCTTTACATTTAAGCCATTCATACCTAAAGAATTTGGTTATAAGTAGGAATATGTGGTATAATGGTAATAATTGGCGATGCGCTTGGGAAATTAATGCCAAGTGCTAATAACAAATCTTATAAATCGCAATCTGAAGCAAAACTTCAGAAATATCTTAGATACTTCCACGATTCTTGGGATTATGCCGAGAATAATTATCATAAACGTTGGGAGAGAAACTGGAAACTTTACCACAATCGTAGAGCTAAAGTAACACATCCGGGAAATGTTGAGGCTTTTGTGCCAATGACTAATTCTATGGTCAACACCAAAGTCGCGGCCTTATTCAACCGCACACCAACCGTCAACTATATTCCTAATAACAAAGACCAAGTTGCTGACACAGCTGTCCTAAACGAAGTCTATCAGGACTTTGCTCGCAGGGATAACTGGAACCGAAAAGATAAAATCAATGGCCGACAAGGTATTATCACCGGTAATTTCTGTGCCTATTATTGTTGGATTGATGACAAGAATGGTGGTTACGTACACAAAGAAATAATACCAGTACGCGACATGATTATTGACCCAAATTCAAGGGATAGAGATAACTGGCACTATGTTGGACGCAGGTATTTTGCCAATCTTGATGATCTTAAGCTTGAAAAGAAGTATGACTTTGAAAAAGAAAAATACGTGCCACGTTACAAGAATCTCGATAAAGTTTCTGCAACTGGTCGTAGTACAGATAATGAGACCGATAAGGCCAAAAAAGAGGAAACAATTGGTTCTATCGCTCCAGATAATAAAAACTCTGTAGAGCTTATTGAAATCTGGACTAGAAAAGAAGTAGTAGTAATTGCTAACCGCTCTGTTATTATCGAGGATAAAGAAAATCCACACTATGCAATGGAGAAGTCCAAATATAACATTCGTAAGAATGAATGGGACCTACAAAGGCTTACTGCTCTTGAAATGGGCGAACCTGATCCGGGAGAGTTCCCAGAGGAGTTTGACGAACTAAATGCTGGGTTACTACCTTTTGCGCAGGGCTTTGCTTATGAGGACATTTCATTACCTTATGGCGATTCAGATGTAGATATTATTGCTGACCAGCAAGAGCTTCTTAATACCATTACAGAGATTTACGTTGAGGCAGAACTTCTAGCTGTGTACCCAGAGAAAGTAGTTGATCCAAAGTATGCTACTTACATTGATAAACTAGGACAAGCTCCAGGCAAAGTTTACCCATTGCCACAGGGAGCGCTGACATGGAACACCCCACCAGCTATTCCAAACAGTTTGTTTACCGAGCGCATGAATATCAAGGATGAAATACGTGAGGCTTCATCTGTTTCTCAAATTACAAAGGGTGTTTCTGCTACAGATACTACTACCGCAACAGAAATCAAAGCTATGCTAGGCCAGTCCGACTTACGCATCGAGGACATGGCACAAAACCTCGCGGATGGATTCTTTTTCCAAGAAGCACAGATTGTATTTAAGCTACTCCAGCTTTATGCAAACGACACCCTATATGTTCGCACCGTGACTGATGCAGGTGTTGACTTTAAAGAAGTAGATATGACCCAATTCTTAGGTGAATACACTCCAATGGTCACACTTGACGTATTACAGAAGCTAGAGGACGCAGAGAAGCGTGAAACATATATGCAAGCCTATCAAATGCTGATTGCTGACCCAACTAACAATCTACAGAAAATCAAAGAGTATATCTTACCAAAGGCGCTCCCAGACCTTGATAAAGAGGAGCTTAGTCAGATTATCAACAGTGATAGCATGAATGTTCAAAGTATGCCGGTAGAGGAAACGACTAAAGTGACAATGACTGACCCAACTGTACAGCAAATGGCTCAAGAAATGGAGCAACCATCGTTAGAGGAGGCCTATGGACAAATCCAGTAACGAACCACTATCATTCGAGCAAAAGAATATAATGCACATCTGGCTTACCAGTAAAGACGGTGAACCTTTTGTGCGTGCTATCAAAGATATGTATCAGAACCATTTAGACTTGGCCCAAGGTATGTATCTTAAGTTGACCAACCCGAATGAACAGATCGCTACTCAGATTAATCAGGCCGTAGGTATTAAAGAGATTTTAGATTTTATCGACGCTATCGAGCGTGAGGTTAAGGAAAAGAAAAAGGAGGTGAAAGAACAGCAGTCCGAGCTATAGACTCTAATAGCAGCCGTCAATCCAGCTTATCTTTTAGTCAAGCATATTTATTAACTAAAATGCGTGAAGGCACGCTCGCATCGCCAAATGTGTAGATAAGCTGGGCTGACGGGATCAAGAATCCCGTAGCAACATTAACCATTTTAACAAAAGGAGTTCTATGGACGAACAAACTGTAAATGAGGCAGATTTATTTGAACCCTCTGATATCACCGATCAAGATACAGAGCAAAGTGAGAATCAAACCAGCCCAGCAGTCGAGGAAACCAAAGACCCATCAGCTAGTGAGGAACAAACTAGTGAATCGACAGAGGTTTCTAACGACAACGAGGAAACACAAACTGGCGATGCAATAGATGAGTTTCTTGCGAAAAAAGGTATCGACCCTAGCAAGCCTGAGGACGTCAGAAAACTTGCTGATATGTATGCCAATGCTGAGAAAGGCTTTTATCAGAAAAGCCAAGAGAAAGCCAAGCTCGAACGTGAGTTAGCTAATGCTCAACCAACACCATCCACGCCCGATATGCAAGCGCTATCCGAAGTGAAAGCACTTAAGACACAGATGGAAGTGGAAAGATGGAAGGCCGAGAAAAAGCTAAGCCCAGAAACTGAGCAAAAAATGATGGATTGGTTCAGCCAACCTATTATTGGACAAGACGGCAAAGAAGTCTTAGATGCAAACGGTAATCCTATTATTAAGGGGTACTTGTATGCTAATAGGCTTATTTCTCTTGATGACGTTTATAACTTTGTGGGCGGAAACATACCACAGAGCGATGGAAAGCGTCAAGCACTTACTGAGGAGCTAAGAAACGAAGTTAAAAAGGAAATGTCTGCTCGCCAAGCTGCGAAACCGACCAAACAAGGTTCTACCAATTCTATGCAGTTCGGCAATCCAGATGAAAAGCCTGACCCATTCTTGGACGGACTTGGACTCTAATTAGTAACCAACCATTTTAACTTAACTAAGGAGAACTTATGGCTGTTAATTTAGCTCAAAAGTATTCTAGCAAACTTGATCAATTGTTTGCCAAAGGTTCCTACACCGATGTCGCTGTCAACCAGAACTACGACTTCGATGGCGTACGTACCGTAAACGTATACACTGTAACAACTGTTCCAACTCATAACTACAACCGCTCTAGCACTGGTGATCGCTTTGGTGGTAACAATGAGATTCAGGATGTCGTTACTTCCTACACTCTCGCTAACGATAAAGCTTTCAAGCTTACTATCGACCGCGGTAACTACGAACAGGGTGCTTTGGCCAAAAAAGCTGGCGCCGTTCTACGTGCTGAGATGGACGAAAGAGTAATCCCAGAAATCGATACTGACCGTATCGCTGCTGGTGCTGCTGGCGCTATTGCTGTTTCTCAGAGCTTCGCCGCTACTTCAAATGTCTATGAGGACTTCATGAAGTGTGCTGCTTGCTTGGATGAAGCAAAAGCTCCTACCTCTGGTCGCTATTCGTTTGTAACCCCACAAATGTATGTAGCTATCAAGAGCAAAATCGTTTCTACTGTCAATGCAAACGCTTACAACGACAAGTTACTTCCACGTGGCTTTGTTGGTGAGCTTGATGGTATAAACGTTGTAGTTGTACCACGCACTTACTTCCCAGCTAACACCAAGTGTGTTATGTGGCACAAAGATGCGCTTCTAGGTGCAAAGCAGATCATGAAAACTCGCATCATCACCGATTCCGAATTGGTCGATGGTTCCGTTCTCACTGGTCGCTTCATCTATGATAGCTTTGTTCTCAACGGCAAGAAAAATGCTGTTGCTGCTATCACTTCCAGCACCATTTCCGGCTAGTATAACTATCTAGGAAACAAAATAGGCCCTCAAGTGCGCATAGAGGGCTTATTTTGTGTTATAATGTAACTAATGGCGATGCGTCTGGTAAATAATGGACGCAAATTACAACTTACAAGCGTTAGTCGCTCAAGTCAAAGATGAACTACAGGATGAATCCTATAATGATGCTAGGATTATCCGTTATATTAACCAAACTTATTTTGAAGTATTTGGTGAGCTTCCATATAGCTTTTTTGAAAAGGTCTATAAGTATGAAACGATAGACAGCGGTCAAATGCAGCTACCTAATGATTTTGAATCAATGATTAAGGTAGTAGTAGAGCTGGACAAGATGAAAATGCCTCTTAGATATCTTGAACCAAGTAAATACTTCAGGGCTTACGAGGGAGAAAAGGTATACCGATACACCGTAATTGGGAATGAGGTACATTTTAAACTGCCAGATGATTTTAACTGTGACGGCAACGATGAGGAGCTGGACGATTTCTATACCTTAAAACTTTACTATCTAGCTAAGCCAGCAAAATTAACCCAAAGTACAGATGTGCCGCTAATCCCATCAGAGTATGGGGAGATATTAATACTTGGTGCTTTAGTGCGCGCTGAACGCAGACGCGGTAACTATGATTTTGCTCAGATATTTGAGAATCATAAAAATGAACTGATCACCAATATGGCCATGCGTTATGGTCCACGTCAGCTAGATGGGGAAAATAGAGCCGTGCCACCAGTACATATTAGAATCAATGAGGTGTAGCCATGGTCCAGTCAAGATTTACTAACATTAAGGCTATACCAAAGAGCGTCACTACGGGAAAGACTGCTCCATCTACCACTAATTTTGCCGATGGTATTGCTACCTATCAGCCTAATGACACTATGAAGGACAGCCAACTTAGGCTTGCAGAGAACGCTAGATTCGATAGAATAGGCGAGTACAAGACCAGAAAAGGGTACACAGCTCTTATGAACCCTATTGGGTACGAAATTCTGGAGAGTACAATGGAAAGCGGTGCTAATAACGTCAATATTGGCGAGGTTTATCCATACACGCTAGAGCTAGAGTCAGAGGCTATAATTTACTCTGTCTCTATTCAGATTATGAATACTCAGCCAACGCAGTATGCTATTCCATCGGTTAGCATTTTTGATAGCGAAAACAATCTGATCACACAGACATTTATTGATCCGTCTAAAATTACATCCTACGCGGTACAAGAAGCTATTTTTATGGATGCTCCAAAGCTCGAAGCCGGTACTTATACGATAAAGGTCGGCACGCAAGACGATCGAATCTCTGGATTTGAGGTCCTAGCAGATATAGACAATATTTTGTCAGTTCAGGTCAATACTTGCACCGAGGGTGGCATATCTAGCGTGTTTGAGGCCAATATAGACGGCACTAAGACGGTTTTATTTACTCAAGGCAATAACTTATACAGAATGGCGGAAAATGGCGCCACAACGCTTATTAGGACGCTTCCTGAGGGTGTTTCCGAAGTTAGGTTTAACCAGGTCCAAAATCAAATTAGATATGCAGATGGTCAAGAAGGTCCACGCTTGCTTGACCCATCTAATTCATGGTCTGATAGTGCTATTTCGACAATTGACCTTGCAACCGACACTGATTTAGGGCTTAAGGTAAGTAATATAATGAACGGCAGCCAAATGAACTTGGTCTATTTTGATGCCGAGATAAACACGCACGTCATATGGACATGGAACTACAATTATCCATATGTAAAGTCGGTGATCTATGAAACTACTACTGATTTGCCAGCGGCATATGATTCAACAACTACTGTTGCTAAATCAACGGTTACGGCTTTGACCTCTAAAGAAGTAGCAAATATTGAGGTTGGTGACTTGATGTACAAAGCAGGTAGCGCAACTGTTGGTGAAGTGACTGTTATATCTGGCAATAACCTAACTGTTAAAACCGTAGATCACACTGCTAAACCAATTGAATCATATGATAAATTCAACGCTAACTTTAGTGATTACGTGCCGCAAATACAAACTGGTGATCCACTAACCGCAATGTTTAATCTTGGCGGTGTTAATTACTTTATGACTAGGCGGAATAAGTACCAAATGTACACTCAGGCTGCCGATCAGTGGTCACAGAGCCAATGTACAGCCCAAAATGGTACATTTAGCCAAGAATCAATCGTGTGTGACCTTAACTACGCTTATTTTGCCAATGACACTGGTATTTATAGATTCAACGGCATAGACGAGGAGAGTTTGACTCGCGATAGTATTCAAAATGTATATGACGCCATACCAGATAAAGAGAATATAATTCTAGATCTATTTGAAAATAGGTTGTATATCTATTATACCAGTGTAGAAAATGGCATAAATGATCACTGTCTAGTCTATAATATTAACCTTGATAAATGGGAAAGTTTTGACTCCAATTGTTATGTATCGGCCACTTCTGCGCGTCAAAATAGCTCAAATAGATTCCTATGCGGACATTCACGCATCGGCCTTATTATGCAAACAGAGAATATCAGAAGTAATTACTCCGATATGGGCCAAGCTATTGCATTTAACCTTGAGACAGCTTATGAACACTTTGGTACAACTTCTCAGCTTAAGAGGATTCCAAAGTGGAGGCCTGAATTTGCAACTGTTCCTAATCCGTATACGGTCAAGTGT
>CAYYEY010000011.1:2162-19658 GCA_964471175.1 uncultured Candidatus Saccharibacteria bacterium | reverse complement strand
GCCCATGGTACCTACGTTAATGTGAGGTTTGGAACGGTCAAAATCTGCCATTCTTATTTCTCCTTTATTTTTTAATTGTCGGGAGCACTAATAATAACCAGCTCCAGACACTTATCATCTATTTTATACCACTTTTTGGGGGTTGTAAAGGGTAAAACCTAAAGAAAATCAGAAAAACTTTTGATATCCTTAAATATCATAAAGTAACCTATTTATCGTAAAAATAGTAAAATCCCCTAGCTTCTGCTAGGGGATTTATTGGGGGGTGTTATTTGTCCGCGTTCAGCATTGTGCTGTAATGCTGATGGAAGCGGTGGATGATATCCCTTAGATCGGAATCAGCCTCCTCCTCGTCGCGGCTTAAATGCCACATTGTTACAATATCCTCCAGACCGTGGGTCTGTCCAACAAAGATTATAGCTTCCTGATCTACTAGGTCACCACTGTCTGATTTTTCAAACCGAACCATCCCACAAGAATTAGGACGAAAGCTGAAAAACCAGACGCATTCCCCGTTAGAGGACTCAATTGTGACCTCCCCGGACTGCGTACCCTGGTAGATTTTTTCGAAGTAAAATTCCTCGAATCCCCCATCAATTCTGATTCCGACAATCCGGTTGTGATAGACTTTTACTAGATGGAGTTCTTTGATGGCTGGTATCATTTTTTTACCATCCCGCTTAGCGAAAGTTAGATTTATCGTCTCCGGTTTTTCACCATCTCGCGGCGGACGAATCGCTATAACATAACCGTCCTCCGTTAATGTTCTAATATCTAATGCTTCCATAAAACACCTCCTTTTAAATGAACACCCCCTTAGGTAGAAACCAGGGGTAATAAAATAACCCCTTTATGTTTATATTATAGCACAAATGTGTAAATAAGTCAATATGTTTTGACATAGAGAAAGGGCCCCCTTTCGGGGGCCCTTAGCGAAAAATGAGTTAATAGTTTAGACTTTGCGGTACGTGACCTGATTGCCAGCACCACTTTTCGCCTCAAATGCAGCCTTTGTCTGATCAAACACAGCTTTCGGGATCTTAATTGTCGCGGTGGCAAGAATTCCACTGAGGCAATCAAGGCCTACTGCATCCTGGTTTGTCAGGTTCTTGGAGTTAACCTTAACAGTCTTAAGCTTAGCGTCGCCGCTATAAGCGTGTATACCGATAGAGGTTACTGACTTGCCAATGGTGGTAGACGTCATACTAGTACAATTAGCATACGCGTATTCACCAATGGTGCGAACCGACTTGCCAATGTTTGCTGAACGCAAATTGCCGCAATCAGCAAAGGCGTAATTGCCGATGGTTTCGACGTTAGCGCCGATTCCAGCGGACTTAAGCTTCGGACAGTTCTGGAATGCACTCTCGCCAATGGTCTTGACGTACTTACCTGTACTTGCAGAAGCAAGGTTCGGGCAATTATAGAATGCATACTGTCCAACAGTAGTTACTCTACCAGAAATGTTGGCCTTAGTCACGCCAGAGCTAGCAAAAGCTCTATCACCAATCATTTCCAACTTGCTGCCGTAGGATGCCGACTTAAGGTTGGTGCAGCCCTCGAAAGCGCTGCTGCCTATAGTCCTAGTAGTAGAACCAACCGTCAACTTGGTGAGGCTGGTCCAGTCCTTGAACAGCTCGTCAGGAATGTTAGCCATTCCGATCGTCAGTTTAGACAGTGCGGTGCAGCCGCTGAATGCGTCTACGCCAATAAGCGTGACTCCAGCTCCGATGTTGAGCGATGTCATGGCTTTGCAGTCAAAGAACGCCCTGGCGCTGATAGTTTTCACTGTCTTGCCAATCTTTGCCGATGTCATGCTTGTACAGCCTTCAAATGCAGACTCGCCAATTGTCGTAACCAAACCTGCGATTGAGGCGGACTTCAAATTGGTACAGCCGTAGAAAGCGTACTCGCCGATGGATTCTGTCTTGCCTGAAATGTTAGCCTTGGTAATCGCGGTACCTGCAAAGGCCCTATCGCCAATGGTTCTAACCTTGCTACCAAACGATGCCGACTTAAGGTTGGTGCAGTCCTCGAAAGCGCTGTCGCCAATAGCCGTAACGTTGGAGCCGATTGATACCTTGGTAATTGCGGTGTTACCCTTAAAGGCTTCATCCCAGATTCTGGTAATCTTGTATGTCTTGCCATCTGTACCCTTGACAGTGTTAATGGAAGGTTTAGTCCCATATTTGCTGCCATCGAGCAGTGTAACCGTTCTGGTACCGTCGCTGTTTGCTGCAACTACAACACCATTCTTTGTCGGAACTATATCCGTAGGTGTAGGCTCCTTAACTTTGGTCCACTTTGCGGTCAAAGTAATGGTAGCGGAGATAGGGTCTCCAGCCTTAGCCGTAGTGCCATCTGCATAGAGCCAAGCGTCGAAGGTGTATTTATCTCTCTTGCTAACAGGGAGCTCAGGAAGTTTACCGTCTGTGACGGTAATAGGACTTACCTCACTACCACCATTAGCGTCAAAATAAACAATAATCGGTGTTACGACGTCAGGTATCCACTTTGCGGTCAAAGTAATATCACTATTGATAGGGTCGCCCGCGGCCGCCTTGGTGCCGTTTGCATAAAGCCATCCATCAAAGGTGTTGTTCTCTTTGGTGGTGGTAGGAAGCGTCGGAAGTACATTACCTGATACGGTAATAGGATCTACTGCTACGCCGCCGTTAGCATCAAACGTAACGGTATACGTTCCAGGGGGGTTCTCTATCCAACTTGCTGTCAGGGTTACATCGCCACTTATTGCGTCTCCACTTGCCGCCTTGGTGCCGTTTGCATAAAGCCATCCATCAAAGGTGTTGTTCTCTTTGGTGGTGGTAGGAAGCGTCGGAAGTTTACCGTCTGTGACGGTAATAGGACTTACCGGCGTACCACCATTCGCATCAAACGTAACAGTATAAGACGAAGGCTCGGGTCCAGGTCCAGGGCTAGGTCCGGGTCCAGGCGGTGTAGGTGTAGTGTCTTTCCACTGTGCAATAATTGTGGTGTCCGCAGTAATTGCGTCACCAACTGCCGCTGGTGTACCATCTGAATAAGTCCAGCTAATGAAACTCCAATTGCCAGATCTTGTGGGATCCGGCGGTAAAGCGCCAAGCTGGTTCGTGTAGACGGGATCATAGGTCTCGTTGCCGCCATTAGCGTCAAAACTAACCTTATAAACGCCCGTTGCATAAGCAAACCCATACGTTGAGAAGAACTGTGTATAGATATGCACAACGTTACCGTCTACGAAGTAGGTGCCGTCCTCAAATTCACCGGGTACAGGTGCAGCTGTGAGCTGTCTGAACCTTACGCGAGTTGCGGGATTCCCGTGCTCACGAACGATCGCTTTGAGGTTTGCAGTTCCACTGGTAGGTGTGTAAGCAATGTCAACGACCTGTCCCAAGTCAGTGATTGGATTCGCCACACTATTCTGCGTTGCAGACGTAATATACTGCGTAATGTCAATCTCAACAAAGGACTTGGTAACTAGTACTGTTGCACCGTCGAAGATATCATCCATATCGCCATCGATGTCTGAGCCAGCATGGCCAGCACCAGTTGTATCCTCTTCGATGAAGAACTTAGTTACCGATGTTTCACCAGTGCCAACATTGTCATCAAGGATATCCTCGATTGCGCTAGCGGTAGCATCGTTAACAGTATCTTTGCCATTGCCTTCTTTTTCTACTACGGTCTCTCCCTCAGTAGCGAGAGTCCAGTTAGCGACCATGGCAATATCCTGATCATCAGGTTCCGGTAAAGCATAACCCATCAGCTTATCCTCGCCGCCATTCACAGTCCAGCCGTCGAAAACATTGTCTGCTTTCTGAGGTGCTGGAATGGTAGCAACCGCTGATTTGTCATCATCCGCGTAAACCGTGAAGGACTCAGCAACACCTGCCTCATAACCAAACGCATCCCAGCCTGCAATATCATCTGCAAGGAATGCGCCGTCATTCAGTGTAAACGCAACCGTAACGTGCTTCTGGTCAGAGAATATAGCTTCATAGGTAATGTCATCGTCTATGTCGCCTGCTTCTAAAACAACAGGAGCATAAGGGTCGTCAGTGCCTTTCTTCCAACCATCAAACACCTTGTGGAGTTTGGTGATGGCCGGTATGGTGAGACTATCCTCGATAGTCTTTGAGATCGTTGCCTGGGTCGGGTTGATTTCATTATCCAACTCAAATCCTAATGCAACAATCGCGTTGACAGATGCAGAATCAACACCAGCCAACCCGTTAAGGGTGATGGTGCGAGAGATAATACTGTAGTCGGCGATAAAGACAAGGTCTTTTTCGTCGTCTGTAGTCTGGATTCCAAAGCTCGAGAGATTCACCTCACCAGCATCGTACATAGTAGGCATGGCAGCTTCATCTCCTGACCATCTCCAACCATTCTTGTTGTATCCGGTCTTGTCTGGTACTGCGGGGAGCGTGATCTTGTCTGCGCCCGTTCTATAGGTGAATCCAAGAGCAGTAAGCTCGGTGTCGCCATCCATAAAGGTTACCTTGTAAGCCCTAATAAAGCTTGCAGTAAATCCTGCATCAGCTGCGGTACTAGGATTAAAGGTAACATCTTTGACTGCGCCACTAGGATCTTCTCCTGTCTCATACCAGCCAAGGAACTCATAGTTATCTTTGGTCAGATTCGGCAGAGTGATGGTAGGGTCATCTGCAATGAATCCGTAGGTAGCCGTACCGCTTGTGACGGTAAAGCCTAGGTCCTCTAATTCCTCGAGAGAGTTTTCGCTGACACCACTAAGCCCAGAAAGGGTTAAGGTGTGTTCCTCAGCAAATTTCGCCTCGTAGGTAAGATCATCCGTGATGTCTCCTGCTTCCAGAACGACTGTCGTGTCATCCTCTGTGCCTACATCGCCGTCATCCCATTTGATGAAGCGATAGCCATCCATAGTGATTGCCGGTATGGTGAGACTATCCTCGACAGTCTTAGAGATCGTTGCCTGGGTCGGGTTAGTACTACTGTCAAAAGTAAATCCCAGACCGCCTTCACCGGTGCCTAATGCCGCGATAGAATCATCATCTATACCAGTCAATCCAGTAAGGGTGATGGTACGTGAAATGATCTTATACTTAGCATTAAACGTCAAATCCAGTTCGTCATCAGGGTCGTCAATTCCGATAGTGCTGAGCGCCAAATCACCACTCTGATAGGTGGTAGATGTCTCGTTGCCTGCCAATGTCCAACCTTTGCTCGTATAGCCAGTTTTATCCGGCTGCACGGGCAGTGTGATCTTGTCTGCACCTGTTCTATAGGTAAATCCGAGATCAGTAAGTTCAGTGTCGCCATCCATAAAGGTCACTTGATATACCCTAACGAAGCTGGCAGTAAGTGCTGCATCAGCTGCGGTACTAGGGTCGAAGGTGACATCTTTGGTTGCGCCACTAGGGTCCTCACCCGCATACCAACCAAGGAATTCATGGTCGTCCATGATCGGGTTTGGTATGTCAAAGGTAGATTCACTTGCGATAAACTTATAGGTCGCAGTATCACCACTAACGGTAAAGCCTAAGCCCTCTATTGCTTCGAGGGAGTTCTCGCTGACACCAGTTAATCCAGAAAGGGTTAAGGTGTATTCCTCAGCAAATTTCGCCTCGTAGGCAAGATCACTGGTGATGTCTCCTGCTTCCAGGACGACCGTTTTGCCGTCATCCGTGCCTGCATCGCCGTCATCCCATTTGATGAAGCGGTGGCCATCCATAGTGATTGCCGGTATGGTGAGACTGTCTTCGACAGTCTTAGAGATCGTTGCCTGGGTCGGGTTGGTTTCATTATCCAACTCAAATCCTAATGCAACAATCGCGTTGACAGATGCAGAATCGACACCAGTCAGCCCGGTAAGGGTGATGGTACGTTCTATGATCGTGTAGTTAGTGTCAAACACCAGTGGTACTTCATCGGATTCAACTTCAATGCCGATATCCTCAAGCTGAAGTGTACCAGCAGCATACAATGTTTGAGTTTCGTCTCCCTGCAGAGTCCAGCCATCACTGGTATAACCAGTTCTGTCCGGTAGCTCCGGCAGAGTAATAGCAGCTGCGCCTGTTACGTAGGTAAAGCCAAGATCTGTAAGCTCAGTATCGCCATCCATAAAGGTGACAGTATAAGATCTTACAAATTTAGCATAATACTTAGTATTGGCAGCGGTGCTGCAATCAAACACTACATTCTTTGCGGCTGTAGAATCACTTGCAGTGCTTAAGTACCAACCAACGAAGTCATAGCCGTCTTTGTCCAAGTTCGGCAGAGTGACTGTTCCGTCTGTGCTGACAAACTTCAACGTTGCTGAACTACCGCTGACGGTAAAGCCTGCGTCCTCAAGTGCATCAACTGAATCAGCAGTAATGCCGCTCAGTTTTGAGAGCGTCAGAGTGTATTCGTCTACGAAAACAGCGTTGTAGCTGAGATCACTGGTGATGTCTCCTGCTTCCAGGACGACCGTTTCGCCGTCATCCGTGCCTGCATCGCCGTCATCCCATTTGATGAAGCGGTGGCCATCCATAGTGATTGCCGGTATGGTGAGACTGTCTTCGACAGTCTTAGAGATCGTTGCCTGGGTCGGGTTGGTTTCATTATCCAACTCAAATCCTAATGCAACAATCGCGTTGACAGATGCAGAATCGACACCAGTCAGCCCGGTAAGGGTGATGGTGTGGTCAACTGCCGTCCAACTTGCTACCAGCTCTACTGAATCGCCAACAACAGCGGCAAACAGCTCACTGTTTAAAGCCGTGATTGGACCTGTTATCGGATTATCCGGATCAACGAATTCAGTGGCATTGGCAAGACGCCAGCCGTCAAATGCATATTCCGCATCGCCAGCTTCGGCATCATTTAACAAAACTTCTCCATCTGTAACTTTCCATGATTCCGGATTTGCATCTGCGCCCGTAGGCAAAGTTCCACCGTTTGCTTCATAGCTTACGCTATAGATATCAACCGGTGTCTCAGTGAAGGTAATATCGCCTACAGTATCAGCTGCGATAGTGTAGGTAGCTTCACTAGCATAGTAGCCTGTGCCGTCAGACCAACTGACGTACTTGCCCGTTACTGTACTTTGAGTTGCCGGCAGATCGATATCTGCTTCATCCGTATAGCTATAGGTATAGCTTCCGTCTGGTATTGCCGGGTCAAAGTCTCCGCCACCGTATTTTTCATACGAGATAGCGTAGGTTGCGTTCTCCCAACCAGCGACAAAAACCAAGTCTCCAACAAAGTTGGAAAGATCTATATCCTCGGTGACGCCGTCGGCAAGTGACGTAGACATGTCATTCACAGAGTAAATCGTCCAACCACTCAGCGTTTTGCCACGTGGTGTGTCGTCCTCCGTCGGAACAGGTGTGATGGGATCGGTTTCTATAGTATAAGAAGCTGATCCGCCAGATACAGTAATCAGAGCGTCCGTACTAATATCATCGATATTAGTAATAGACTCAAGCCCTTCATAGGCGTTGCAGTATGCAACATTACCCAGTGTGGCCGGTGAGCTATAAAGCGCCTGAACAGTGACAACTCCTTCAGTAAAGTCCTCAGCTGTAAGACCCTCAATAACAGTAGTACCGTTCAGTGACCAACCGTCAAATGCCTCATAGGTGTACGGCAAGCCAACATCGTCAGCAGCAACAAGAGTATACTCATCGGGGTCATCAAGACCGCCACGCGCCTGATCCTTTGCCTCAGGGTTTAAGAATAACCCTGCGGAAGCTTCGGGTGCTCCACCATCGAAGTCATAATTAACGAGATAATCGTTATAGACTGCGGTGAAAGTATAATCTCCTCCGGCAACTATGCTGTCAAGTGCAGCAAGTGCAACTGTACTACCCTCGATCCATTTGCCATCGGAACAACTCCAGCCGATAAACTTTTTACCGTCTGGAACAGTATCTGGGGCAGGGAGTAAGGTCACAGTAGCGCCTTCTGCTATTTCTGTTGCTTCATCGGCTGTATACGTGTGTGAATCCACATCGTAAGTGTAGACGTCAGTAGGACCAGTGTTATAGCTGGCACCTTCGCCGATATCAAACTTGAAAGTAACTCCGTCACTGTATGCAAACGCCATGGTTGGCATTGTGCTCAGTGAAGTAACGAAAGTTACTATCGTGGACAGTAAAACTGCCAATGTCTTTCTAAGTGCTTTCGTCCTATTCATACAGAACCTCAACTTTCTATGAAAAACAACAACCGTTACTACGCGTTAAAGCCCTTTTTCATCACCTCCTTGTAGGCCTCTAACAAATCTATTAACTCATTTTTTTAAACAACGTGCCTTTTTTGCTTCAAAAAGTTACTAAAAAGGCATCCTCAACATTATATTCCATTTATTGCCTGATGTCAACATTTTTTTAAAAGAAGCAGACGTGTTAAAAGAAGCAGAAGCAGATAAAACTTTATCTGCTTCTGCTTCTTTAGGTTTTTCCGAGGTGCTATTTGGCGGAGCGAGATTCGATGATTTCGGCGGCGACGTTTGGTGGGACTTCCTCGTAGGCAAATAGCTCCATAGATGAGGCGGCGCGACCTTGAGACATGGAACGCAAATCAGAGGTATAGCCAAAGAGGTTAGCAAGTGGACAAAATGCCTTGATCAGTTTCGCGCCGCCCTGCAAATCCTCCATTTCATCAATGCGGCCACGACGAGCATTAATATCACCAATCACATCACCCATGAATTCCTCTGGAGTGGTAATTTCTAGTTTCATCACAGGTTCAAGAAGGACTGGATTAGCTTTCTTGATACCCTCGCGAGTAGCAAGTGCACCCGCTAGGTGGAAGGCGAGCTCGGAGGAGTCAACATCGTGGTAAGAGCCATCATAAAGTGTAGCTTTGACGTCAACTACTGGGTAACCGGCGATCACGCCACCGTTTAAGGTCTCCTCAACACCTTGTTGGACAGGCTTGCGGTAGTCTTGTGGGACGACGCCGCCTTTAATCTGATCGATAAATTCAAAGCCCTTACCTGGTTCATTTGGTTCAAATTTAATCCAAACATCACCGTACTGACCACGGCCACCAGACTGCTTAATGTGTTTACCTTGAGCTTCAGCGGTACCGCGGATAGTCTCACGATAGGCGACCTGTGGGGCGCCGGTGTTTGCCTCAACACCATGCTCTTTGTTCAAGCGGTCGATAATAATCTCAAGGTGGAGTTCGCCCATACCAGAGATAATGGTTTGACCAGTCTCCTCATCAGTATGAACACGGAAAGTAGGGTCCTCCTCAGCCAATTTAGAGAGACCAAGAGCCATTTTTTCTTGATCGGACTTGGTTTTTGGCTCAACTGCGATGGATACTGGAGGTTCTGGGAATTCAATAGATTCTAGATGGATTGGATGAGCTGGATCACAGATAGTAGTACCAGTAGTGGTGTCTTTCAAGCCAACTACGGCGGCAATATCACCAGCGGTGATTTCTTGGATTTCCTCACGCTTATCAGCAAACATACGAACAATACGGCCAACACGCTCCTTATTACCGGTAGTAGCGTTCAAGATATAGGAACCAGATTGCAATTTACCAGAGTAGACACGGATAAAGATTAACTTGCCAACGAATGGATCAGTGGCAATCTTAAAGGCGAGTGCTGCTAGAGGCTCGTCATCAGAAGCCTTCCTGATGACTTCTTCGCCAGTTTTTGGATTAGTACCAACGGTTTGGCCCTGATCACGATCAAGTGGACTTGGCAAGAAATCTGCCATCAAATCTAGGACTTTCTCAACGATCACGCCACGGCCATCACCACCGGTAACCAAGAAGAAGTCACCATCAAGTACACGTTTTCTTAGTGCTGCTTTTAGCTCTACTTCAGAGATAGCCTCTTCGCCCTGGTTGAAGTATTTTTCCATCAAAGCCTCATCTGCAGCTACCGCTTCCTCGACTAGCATAGCGCGCGCATTTTTAGCTTTTTCCACCATGTCTGCTGGAATTTCACCAACGGTAAGCTCATGGTCAGCATAATCTTTGTAGGTATAAGCCTTCATGTCGATAAGATCGACTACGCCACAGATGTCTTTTTCAAAACCAATTGGCAAATGAATAGCGATGGCGTTTTTAGAAAGGCGCTTGTGAATGCTGTCTAGAGATTTATAGAAATCACCACCGGTTTGATTGATTTTGTTAACAAAACAGATACGAGGGATACCGTATTTGGTAGCCTGACGCCAAACGGTTTCAGACTGAGCTTCAACACCCATTTTGCCATCAAAGACCACTACTGCGCCATCAAGGACGCGAAGTGAACGTTCTACCTCTGCGGTGAAATCAATGTGACCCGGGGTGTCGATGATATTGATCTGATGGCCCTTCCAGTGAGCAGTTACAGCAGCAGAAGTAATGGTAATACCGCGGTCTTTCTCTTGTTCCATCCAGTCAGTAGTTGCACCACCAGTATCGCCTTTGACTAGGTCGATTTTGTGCTTTAAACCAGTACGGTAAAGAATTGCCTCAGAGGTGGTAGTTTTGCCAGCGTCGATGTGCGCAATAATACCGATGTTTCGTAGTTTTGATAAGTCTTTGACTTCAGTTGCCATATTTTGTTTGGAGAGAGAACTTCCCTTCCACCTTTCTTAATCATTAAAAATTTACACTCTTGGGATTATTTTAGCATAGGGATTTGACAGAAGTCAAGTTTACGTAGAGAGATTATACAGACAGATTTGTAGAGAGATTATACAGACAGATTACTTACGTGAACAGGCTTAGTACCAAGTTAAATATCCAAGTTTTTCCCAACAAGGACTTGATTTTTTAACATAAGTGTGATATAATAAGATGGTAACTTGAGTTTTGATCTGAGAGGGGGTGTTACTATGTTGATCAAAAAAGTTAGGAACTTGACAGAGGAAGATATGTGGATTTATGGCACAAGTGGCGCATTGGTGAAACTACCATCTAAACCGTTTGCCTTTGCAGAGATAAGGCCTAATGGTTGCCTTTTTGGGCCAGAGCAGGATATGTATTACATTTCCGATGGCAAGATGCTCCAGAAACTAGAAAAGGACTGGCGGTATCAGACTTGCATCGCCTATCCAAAGTATAGCGGAAACGGCAGAGAGGACGAAAAAATCTATACACTTTCTGATCGCTTTGGAAATAAGTTGGAGCTTGTCACTGATGGGGTCATTCCCAGTCAAATATGGCTTGTAGATGCTATGGCTAAAAAAGCCAGAGGCGAAACTTATCTAAAGTTTAATAGGTTTCCGTCAGGCGCAAACGTTTCTAGAACGGAGTCATAAAAAAGGGGGTGATAATACTATGGCCGCGTTCAAAGAAGAACAACTACAGTCACTTTCTCGGGAAATCAATGCCCTAGGCGACAACGTCTGGAAAATTCTGCTAAGTCGAGGGTTCTCAAAGCTCCGTTGCGACGGAGAGAGATATCTCACCAAGGATGAGGAAAATTTCTTAGTCGAAAGCTTTGAGAACTTAGGACTGAATCTATCCTCTAGGAAAAGACGAGAGAGAATAGCTCTGATGAAGGAGGCTTCATACGAGCTGGCAAAACTCGAGATGGCAAATTAAGCCAAACCCCCATACACTGTATGGGGGTATTTTCATGCTTAAAGTCAAAATCCCTAAAAAAACTTTTTCTACTTTTTAGAGAATACACTAATAGGGAACTATTTTAATTTTTCTCTTAAGATTTGTTGGGCAGAGGCGGGGTTGGCTTTACCTTTAGAGGCCTTCATCACCTGGCCAACAAGGAAACCAATAACCTTCTCAGAGCCGGCCTTAAAATCAGCGACTGCTTGGGCAGAAGCGGGATCACTCAAAACTTGGTCAACAATTTTCTCAAGGGCGCCGGTATCGTTCTCTTGAATAACATTTAATTCCTTGGCGATATCACGAGTTGACTTTTTACCCATTTGCGGGTCAAATAATTTCATAAATACCTCTTTGGCGCCAGTGCTAGAGAGCTCTTGCTTCTCTGTCATTTCGGTCAAATCATCTAATTGTTTGGCGCTTGGCAGAGTTTTTAGCATTTCGTAGGATTTTTCCTCAGCTAAAAGCACCGAAGCAAAGAGATTAGCAACACGCTTGATATCTTTTACCTCTGACAATTTCTCCATTAGAGGTTGATAATCAAGTAACACTTCTAATGTATCAGCTGGAAGTTTGCCGGTAAATTTCTCTCTATAATCTTGAGGTAGAAGCGGTACCTTTTTTAACTCAGAATCAATAAACTCATCAGATAGTTTAATTGGCGGAATATCTGGCTCTGGCATATAGCGATAATCTTGAGCCTCTTCTTTTGACCTCTGGAAAGTAGTTTTACCGGTGGCATCATTCCAGCCACGGGTCTCTTGACGAACCTTTTCACCCTTATCAAGCAATTTGCTCTGACGTTCGTATTCATATTCAACTGCGCGCTCTACGCTACGGAAACTGTTTAAATTCTTGATCTCGGCACGTTTACCTAGTTCTTTTGCATCAGGGGGAGCTAGAGAGATATTGACATCAAAACGCATATTGCCGTTATAGAGGTCGCCAATAGTTACGCCAGCATAAGTCATAGCGCGCCAAAGCTCCTTGCAATAATCATGAGCCTGTTTAGCAGAGTGAATGTCTGGCATAGAAACGATTTCAATTAGAGGCGTACCGGCACGATTTAAATCCACTAACGAATAAGTGTCAAAGTGGTTTAATTTACCAGCATCCTCTTCCATGTGGGCATGCTCAATCCGAACCTTGGTACCATCTGGAATAGTAATATAACCCTCACCAATAATTGGGTGATAAAACTGAGAAATCTGATAACCTTTTGGCAAATCTGGATAGTAGTAGTGCTTACGGTCAAAGCGAGAGTAAGGATTAATCTTGGCGTTCATCGCCTTACCAGCGCGAATAGCCAGTTTGATAGCCTCTCTGTTTAATCTTGGTAACATCCCTGGCAATGCGTAATCAACAGGGGAAACACAGGTGTTTGGGTCTTTATCCCTAGCGTCGTTGTCAACCTCAGAAAAGAGTTTAGTTTTGGTGGCCAACTGGACATGGCACTCAATACCGATAGTAATTTGATATTTGCCCATTAGCGTACTCCTTCCTGCTTGACTTTTCTATATTGTATGTTGTAATACGTATTCATCAGATAGCTCCTAGGTCTTTTAGTGCTTGCTTGAAACTTGTTAAGGCGTGCTTGGCCTTGTTGTAATCAACCGAGAAGCCATGTTCATGGGCGATTTGATTCCTAATTTTGTGGGCGTACCAGACGGAGTTAGCCTGGGAGAACCGAGGAGTGACGCGTTTTAGGCGCTCACCCATAGTTTTGCCAGGGACGCCCATTTCGTTCATGGCCTTGTCTAAGAGCTTATCTGCATCAATTACTACAGAGTTATAAGATTGCTTGTTGTCTTTTACTAGATTATTTTCAATTTTAAGCCAAGCAGTTTGATATTCCTCTTTGTCAAAAGAATAGTTGCGTTTGGAGGTAATCGAGATGGCAATAAATACCATAATGCCGACAATTACAATAGCAATGAGCAAGAAAATTATAGACATGTTCATGATTTGGCCTCCCTTTTAGTGCGATTATCAATCTGTGCGGCAAATTTTAAGAGTGCCTTGTCGCTTCTCCTCTTACCAATCAGCTGTAAACCGATAGACAGACCCTCCTTAGTCTCCCCAACTGGGATAGCGAGACCTGGTACACCGGCAAGATTTAGCGGCACGCTCATGACATCCTCTAGGTACATTGCTACTGGATCGTTGGTCTTTTCACCAAGTTTGAAGGCAGGATTTGGAGAAACAGGGGTTAGGATAAAATCACACTTCTTAAATGCTTCTTCGTATTCTTTAATAATTAGCGTACGAGCCTGTTGGGCCTTAAGATAGTAGGCGTCGTAGAATCCACTTGACAAAACGAAATTTCCTATCATAATACGGCGTTTGTTCTCTGGCATGAAGCCATCAGAGCGTGACTTGCCGTAAATTTCATCAAGATCTCTAGCTTCTTTGCTGCGATAGCCATAACGGACACCATCATGGCGAGAAAGATTACTAGAAATTTCTGCAGGAACTACGACGTAATAGACCGCAAGAGCGTATTTTAGGGTTGGCATATCAAGTTCAATAATCTTATGACCTGCGGATTTTAAGTCCTCTAATTTAGCCTTCATGGCGGATTTGATCTCTGGGTCTAGGCTATCATTATCAAAATCTTTAATAACGCCAACGGTGTAAGAATCCTTTTTCTCTGGAGTTTCATTGTAATAATCTGGCAAAGTGGTCATATCTTTAGGATCTTGGCCAGAGGTGATAGACATTAGAAGGTCAATATCCTCAGCGGTCTGAGCAAAAAAGCCAATACAATCAGTAGAGGAAGCCATTGCTACTACACCGTATCGTGAAATAGTGCCATAGGTTGGCTTAAATCCATAAACGCCGTTAAATGAGGCTGGCTGACGGATAGAGCCGCCAGTATCAGTACCTGTTGCAAATGGCACGATATCTAGCGCCACAGCTACGGCAGAGCCACCAGATGAGCCACCGGCCACACGGGTTTTATCGTGAGAATTTAAGGTTGGGCCAAAATAAGAGTTTTCTGTAGATGAGCCGTGTGCAAAAGAGTCAAGATTAGTCCTACCAATCAGAATTGCACCCTCCTTTTCTAGTTTTTCTACAGAGGTAGCGGTAATTGGGCTTTTGAATGGTTCCAAAATCTTGGAGGAAGCCGTGGTATTGCCAACTGGGCTTAAGAAGTTATCTTTAATCGCAAACGGTACACCAGCGAGTTTCCCCACAGTTTTACCATCTTTTATCATTTTGTCAATGGCTTTAGCTTTTTTGATGGCACCCTCTTTATCTAAGGAGTTAAAAATATGATAATCAGCGTATTTTTCTGCTTTTTCCAGCGCATCATTTACTAAACTTTCAGCGGTGATTTCTTTAGTGGCAATCTGCATCATAGAACCTTTGGAACTTTAATTTGATAATCTTTAGAGTCTGGAGCTAGGGCAAGCAAAGCCTCTCTGTCTGCATCTTGCTCCATGATTTCATCATCGCGCCAGACGTTCTCCATCTCAAAAACTTGATAAGTTGGCTCAACTCCCTCTGTATCTAACTCGTCTAACTGAGAGATATAACCGATGATATTTTTAAGATCGTTTCCTAGGCTATCCTTCTCTTTCTCTGATAGAGAGAAATTTGAAAGCATAGCAAGATGATCAATTTCCTCGCGCGTAATTTCCATTCTTTTATTATAGCACAAAATTTAGTTTTTCTTGGCATAGCATGATTTTGGTTTTTGGTATGTGAATTTTGGTCTTTTGGCATGATGCAAAGCTTAGTTTTTCTTGGCTTTGCCGGATTTGATATCCTCAATTAAATCACGCAGAGAGGCAGCGCGTTCAAATTCTAGGTTAGCGGCGGCAAGTTTCATTTCTGATTCTAGTTGTTTGATGAGTTTTGGAATCTCCTCTGGTGGGACTTTTTTGAGATCTAGTTTGTTTTGCTGTTCTTTCTCTGGAATAATAGCGCGGAGACCTTTTCCGATTTCCTTTTTGATACCCTGTGGAGTAATATGATGCTCTTTGTTGTACTTTTGTTGAATTTCGCGACGACGATTGGTCTCAGAAATTGCTTTCTCCATAGATTCGGTAATAGTGTCTGCGTACATTATCACCTTACCATCAACGTGGCGAGCGGCACGGCCAATAGTCTGAATCAAAGCCGATTCGGACCTCAAAAAGCCTTCTTTATCGGCATCAAGAATAGCAACTAGCGATACTTCTGGGAGGTCTAGACCTTCGCGTAGGAGATTAATACCTACTAAGACATCATATTTTCCTTCACGCAAGTCCCTTAAGATATCTCCACGCTCTAAGGTATCGATATCGGAATGAATGTAGGCCGTTTTAACGTTTAATTCTTTCAGATGATCTGATAAGTCCTCTGCCATGCGCTTTGTTAATGTTGTCACTAGTACGCGCTGGTTTTTGGCGATGCGGCGGTCAATTTCCTCCATCAGATTATCAATTTGGCCATCAGTAGCGCGTACTTCTATCTCTGGGTCCAAAAGACCAGTTGGGCGAATCACCTGTTCAACCGGCTCTGGCGAATGTTCTAGTTCGTATTCTCCAGGGGTAGCAGAAACGTAAATTGCCTGCTTGATATGACTATTAAATTCATTAAAAGTTAAGGGGCGGTTGTCTAGCGCCGATGGTAAGCGGAAGCCGTATTCTACCAAAGTTTCTTTTCTGGCGTGATCACCGTTATACATTCCGCGAACCTGCGGTAAGGTCATATGCGACTCATCAACTAAAAGTAGAAAATCTTTTGGGAAAAAGTCAAGTAATGTTGCTGGTGGCTCACCGGCTTTTCTACCATCTAGGTGTCTGGAGTAGTTTTCTATTCCTTTGACAAACCCTGTTTCTTTTAACATCTCTAAATCGTATTTTGTGCGTTGAGACAGACGTTGAGCCTCCAAGAATTTATTCTGGCTTTCAAAGAATTTCATCCGCTCATCAAATTCAACCTGAATTGTCTCAAGCGCACGCTCTAATTGGTCTTTTGGCGTAGCATAGTGGGTATTTGGGAATATGAAAACTTGCTCTGGCTTTTCTAAGATTTGGCCAGTTAGAGGATCGATAATCTGGATGTCCTCTAGGGTATCAAAGGCAAAATTAAAGCGATGCGCCACTTCACCAGAGGCTGGGAACAAATCTACAGTATCACCTTTGACACGGAAGTTGCCGCGTTCAAAAGCGATGTCGTTTCTGTGATACTGCATGGCCACAAGATAAATTAAGAGATTAGTTTGAGTTAGCGGAGTATTTTTGTGAGGATCCGCCGAAGTAACTACTTGCGACCTAGCACCATACCAATTATCTTTGATTATCCATTTACCGTTTTCTTTCCAGAGAGCCAAAGACATCTCGGTGTAATGGTCTGGAGAGCCAATGCCATAAATACAAGAAACTGAAGCCACAATAATCGTGTCTGGACGGGTTAGAAGCGACACTGTGGCAGCATGACGCAAACGGTCGATTTCATCATTAATCGCAGAATCTTTTTCAATATAAGTATCTGAGCTGGCAATATAAGCCTCTGGTTGATAATAATCAAAGTATGACACGAAATAATGCACTTCGTTATCTGGGAAAAACTCTCGAAATTCTGAATAGAGTTGGGCTGCTAAAGTCTTGTTGTGTGCCAAAACTAGCGTGGGTTTATTCACATGTTCAATAATATTTGCCATGGTAAAAGTCTTACCGGAGCCGGTTACCCCAAGCAAAGTCTGCTCGCGAATACCTTTGTCAAGGCCATCGCAAAGTTCTTGAATTGCTTGTGGCTGGTCACCAGTTGGCTGATATTTACTATGTAGTTTAAACTTTGGCATATCTGTTACTATTATAGACTCCATTGACTTTTTTGGCAATATGTGGTATAATTTATGTATTGGTTTGTTTTACTTAGCCTTGGAATAAGAAAGGTGGGGGGGGGGGGGGGGGCCGGGGGGTTGTTTTTTGGGGGTGTTGAAATTTTTTAAAAAAA
>CAYYEY010000011.1:0-2152 GCA_964471175.1 uncultured Candidatus Saccharibacteria bacterium | reverse complement strand
TTGTGGTATATTTTTTGTTTTGGTTTGTTTTACTTCGCCTTGTAATAATAAAGGTCGGACCTTCGGTCCGCCCTTCTTGATTTTGATGACAGCTTGATCAATGATTAGCCAAAAAGCTTTGCTAGACAGCTTGCGTAGGCTATTCTGGTCCTTCCCAGAATCTCGTTTGGGATTTTTTCCACGCTACGGCCTTCTGCCTTTTCTTTGGCAATGTAATTTCTGATAATCTGCTTATCCATAGAATCCTGTTCTTTGCCCACTTCGTAGGTCCCGTAATCCCAAAATCTGGACGAATCGGGAGTAAGTAGCTCATCCGCCACTCTAATAAATCCAAACTTGTCAACGCCAAATTCGAATTTAGTATCAGCCAAGATTATTCTCTTAGAAATAGCATAGTGGCTAGCATACCGATAGATCTCAAGCGAAATATTCTGGACTATCAGCGCCGGATTATCAGGTTTCTTTGCAACATGAAGCTCGACCCCATCCAATATCTCGCGCATTTCTTTGAATGTGATGTTCTCGTCGTGCTCACCCATAGGCGCTTTGGTCGTTGGCGTAAAAATTGGCTGCTCAAATTTCTCAGAATTTTGCAAACCCTCCTCCAAAACATTACCGCAGAGTTCTCTTTCGCCATTTTGATAGGCTTTCCAGGCACTACCGGTGATATACCCACGAACAATCGCTTCTACTGGCAGCATTTGAAGCTTGCACATAATCGTAGTACGGCCAGCAAATTCCTTAGAGTTCTTAAAAAACTTTGGCAACTTATCATCGTTAGCCGTAATATAAGCACTCAAGATACCATGTCTCGCAAAATACTCAAACCATCGCATTGACATCTGCGTGAGTATTTTGCCCTTTCCCGGGATTTCCACGCCCAGCTTTTTATCAAAGGCGGATACAGCATCTCCAGCCACCAAAGCAATTACTGGCATCTCCAACTGGTCATTGTCTTCTGGCTCGTAGATTTTCCGAACTTTGCCCTCCTTTACCAACCTCCAGCTCTGTTTCATGTAACTTAAATCTTGCATTTTGCACCTCCCTTTTCCAGTTTCTGTCATCTCTTAAAAAACCGAGCATTATTCTGCTCCTGGAGAGTATTATAACATAATTTTTGGGTTAAGGAAAGTGTTATTTCTCTTTAGCTCGCGCCGGGAAACTAAAATCTAGATGGACACACAACGGACACTAAACCCGTAGTACTTAGCGCTGCCGCTCTGAGGGTCGACACCGCTACTGGTGAAGTGTAGATCGCAAGCGTTGTAACCAAAGCTCGGCGTAGCCGACCAGTAAAAACCGTACGCGCTATTGTCCAAACTCCCGCTGTCGTAGAAGCCGGCCCGATAGAAGTTTAGAGGGTCGTTATTAATAGCGTTACCAGTAGATTGTCCGTATTTAGTGGTAATTAGATAATAGAAAGACTTACTAGCTTGTGTTCCTAGCGGTAGCCTCCAGCCTTTAGGACAAATAGATTGAGTTGCAGTATAGCTAGTATCAGCACTATTAGATGTAGCAGCTACTGCGGCATGCCAAGGATAGTACCAGTTATTATGGGATATACTTCTATAATCTGTAACGGCTTGGTTCTCATGATAATTAGGTGTAATGGCATAGTTGTAAGCGTTTTTACTGGTAGTCTGAGTAGGGGTCCAGTCCGCTTCACCACCAGAGAATGTACCGACCTTATAGCTATGCGACGTACTTAGGTTTAGCTGCAA
This sequence comes from uncultured Candidatus Saccharibacteria bacterium, assembly GCA_964471175.1. Lineage (GTDB taxonomy): Bacteria > Patescibacteriota > Saccharimonadia > Saccharimonadales > Saccharimonadaceae > Nanosyncoccus. Next base: position 431 of record CAYYEY010000011.1, on the reverse strand, counting down.
GTTCTCCGCCATCCAGCAGTTACCATCGTAGAGTTTTCTTACCTTATAGGTCTGATAGTTGGAGCTGGTTGGGTCGTTGACTGGGTTTTCTGCGGTACCGGTACCGTCTCTGCCACGATAATCAATCAGTGTACCCTCTGGAACAGCAGTAACGCTAGCGCTAGCTGGGGTAGCAACAGAGTTACAGACAGCAGAGGTCATTTCCTGCATGTAGGTAATGTTGAAGGTTGGATCAGCGGCAGGACCAGATTTTACTATAGAAATATCCTTGCTCCAACTCTTACCATAAGATGGGATAGAGACAGAAACGGTATAATCTCCCACTTCTAAGGCTGGAGTGGTACAAGTTAGGACTACGTTACCAGTAACAGATGTACTAGAGTCTAGGGTACAGGTACCAGTAATGCTACTGTTTGTTTTGTTGGTTAGAG
>CAYYEY010000010.1:16950-20221 GCA_964471175.1 uncultured Candidatus Saccharibacteria bacterium | reverse complement strand
TCGGGTTTAGTGTCCGTTGTGTGTCGCTGTAGGTTTGTCGCAGTTTTCACATCTGCCAAATTTAAGTTTCCTTTAAGTTTTTCTAGTATAATAAAGGTATGGGAAACCAAGTTCAACAAGTGTTTCGGCGCACAGAAATCAAATACATTATTACGGAAGAAAAGTACCGCAAACTAATGGATTTGATCGAGCCCTACCTTGTCAAAGACAAGTATTTCAAAGGCACAAATTGCAGCGTATATTATGATGACGACAATCGTTACCTTGCAATTCATTCCCTAGAAAAGCCATTTTACAAAGAAAAAATCCGCTTGAGAAGCTATGGCGTACCAAAACTAGATGACACAGTGTTTCTAGAAATCAAAAAGAAATACAAAGGTATTGGTAGCAAACGCCGTATCCCGGTCAAGCTAAAGGATTTTTACCATTATGAAAAAACTGGTGAGTTAGAAACCGATCATGCTAATATTAAGCAGGAGCTTGATGAGTGCTTTGACCGCTATCATCTAAAACCAGCAATGTTTTTAGCCTATGATCGTACATCTTATTGCGACAAAGAAAATCCTACCTTTAGAGTGACCTTTGATCGCAATGTTAGAAGCCGCACCAAAGATCTCAATTTAGAAAATGGTGACCATGGTAGTAAATTTTTTAAAAACGGAGAAATAGTGATGGAAGTAAAAGCCCTAGACAAATATCCGTTTTGGTTTGTCCGCGCACTTTCCAAGCTAAAGATTTACCCAGCATCTTTCTCAAAATATGGTCGTGTCACCGAGAAAGTAATATATAATAATACTAAGAAGGAGAAATAAATGTTTAACACAATTCTAGAAGCAGAACTTACGCCAGTACATTTTTTCATTTGTCTTGGCGTAGCTTTTATACTCGGCATAGTCGTTGCTCTTGTGCATCAAAAAACTACGCGTAGCACCAGTAATTTTGTTACTACTCTTGCAGTTTTGCCTATGTTGGTTGCAATGGCAATAATGTTGGTTAATGGTAATCTTGGCGCTGGTGTCGCTACTGTGGGTATTTTTTCGTTAGTGCGTTTTCGTTCCATTGCCGGTAATTCACGTAGTATCCTTTCTGTATTCTTTGCTATGGCTATTGGTCTGGCTGTTGGCACTGGGTACATCGTCTTTGCCGCTCTCTTTACGGTAGTGGTTGCAGTAGTTATCGTCTTTCTTAAATTTATTAATTTTGGCGAGAATCGTACAAACGATAAAAAACTAATCATTCTTGTCCCAGAGGATTTAGACTATACAGAAATGTTTGATGATATTTTTGCAAATTATACTTCATATCACATGCTAGAAAAATCTAAAACCACACAAATGGGTAGTTTGTTTGAACTAACTTATCGTATTAATTTAAAAAAGGGAATTAACGAAAAGGAATTTATTGACAAATTGCGTGTCAAAAATGGCAATTTGAAAGTGTCCTTATCGCACCCGGTCGCAGAAGAGGAGTTATAATATGATGGAACAGCAAACAAATATCCCTGCACCAAAAAGGGAGAATCGTCAAACTGCGCGCAATATCGCCATTGTCGTTGGTAGCGTCCTACTAATTGGCGGTCTAGTAGCTGGCGGTATTTATCTAGCAAATAACAACCAGCAGTCTACTACAGTTGTCAGTTCTGACTCCACCAGCGCGATCAAGCTTACGAATGGAGAAAATAAAATCAAAACTGGTGGCACATATACTTTTACCGGCTCAACTGCTAACGGCAAAATAGAAGTTGATACTTCCTCCGACGTCAAAATCATTTTAAATAACGTCAGCATTACCAATCCATCTGGCGCTGCCATCAAATCTAAAGGTACCGGCAAACTCACTATTGAACTTGTTGGCGAAAACACCTTGATCACTACGGATAATACCGCCGACGATCCGGCTACAGCAGTTTCTGGCGATGCAGATTTAGAGATTACCGGCACGGGTTCGGCTGCTATAGAATCTAAGGGCAAGGGTATCAAAGCTGATGGCACACTTACTCTCACAAACGGCAATATTGCTGTAAGTTCTACGGATGACACAATTCATTCCAATACTAACATTAATATTGCAGGTGGAACTTATGTTTTGAATACCGGCGATGATGCTATCCATGCTGATGACACTCTAAATATCACAGGTGGCAAAATCACAGTAGAAAAATCTAAAGAAGGCCTAGAAGCCAACACGGTTACCATTGCTGGTGGCGATATTAATATCACTGCGTCTGACGATGGTATCAATGCTCAGAATTCAGACGACTCCACTCGCATTGGTGTTTCTGGTGATGGTAAATTAATGATTATGGGCGGCAAAATCTATGTTAACTCTGCTGGTGATGGTCTTGATTCCAATGGCAGTATTGCTATTTCTGGTGGAGAAATATACGTTGATGGTCCACTTAACGATGGTAATGGTGCTATCGACTGCGATGGCGAAATTAGCATCACTGGCGGTACACTTATTGCAGTTGGCTCATCTGGCATGGCACAAAACGCTACTTCTGCTACCCAACCATCAGTGTTAATTAATCTAAATCAAAGCTATTCCGGAGAGCTATCATTTGGTGGAATTACCTACACTCCAACCAAAAAATATCAATCAGTCTTAATTTCCTCTGCCAGTCTAAAAGTTGGTGAGACCTATCAATTAACCATTGCCGGCAATAATGTCCAATCCATTACTATTTCTAACAACATTACTGGTCAAGGAACTGGCATGATGCCAGGTGGCGGTTCTGGTGGCATGAACCCAGGCATGGCAAATGGCGGTAGCGCACCAAGAGCTAGATAATACACCAACAACCAAGAGCTAGATAACACACCCTAGCTATTCAACAACTCCCCCATATCTGTTATAATATACTTATGAAATTTCATGGTTTGTCAGATGAGCAAGTAGCAGAGCGTGTTCGCGCTGGTCAGTCCAACGCTCCAGTAGAAGCGCCGTTTAAATCTCCATGGCAAATAATTAAATCCAACACTTTCACTTATTTTAACGCTGTTTTTCTAGCACTTGCTATAATTCTAATTTCCGTTGGCTCTTTCCGCGATATTACTTTTGTGCCACTAATTATTATTAATACTTTGATTGGTATCGTGCAAGAGTTTCGCGCAAAATCAGTGCTAGAAAAATTAACCGTCCTAAATGCTCAACAGGTTTTAGTGATTAGAAACGGCAAGAAAAAACACATCCCAACTACAGAACTTGTTTTGGATGACGTAGCCATATTTAAATCCGGTGATCAAATTTCTGCGGATGCGGTTGTCTTGGA
>CAYYEY010000010.1:3347-16850 GCA_964471175.1 uncultured Candidatus Saccharibacteria bacterium | reverse complement strand
CCAGAAGGTTTATTCTTGCTCGCATCCGTTTCTCTTGCTATTTCCGCTATTAAAATGGCGCGTCAAGAAGTCCTTGTCCACGAAATGAAATCCGTAGAAACTTTGGCCCATGTTGATGTTTTCTGTGTAGATAAAACTGGTACTATCACCAGTCCAGAAATGAACGTCAAAGAAATTGTTTCCGCTGATAAAGGCAAACTTAGTGCAGATACTTCTAAAGCCATTGCTATCTTTGCTCATTCATTTACTGCTACTAATGCTACTTCCGAAGCTATCCAAAACTATTGCAAAAAGCGCAAAGAAAAAGCCACAAAAACTATTGATTTTTCCTCCAAATACAAATACAGTGCCGCAGTAATTAATAAGAAAAAATATATTCTTGGTGCGCCAGAATTTGTAATGAGAGATCATTACAAAGAAGTTGCAGAAAAAGTTGAAAGTTACTCAGAAAAAGGCTATCGCGTACTTGTTTTTGGTACTTATTCTGGTAAACTTACCGGCAAAGAATTAACTGCCAAATTTACTCCGCAGGCTTTTATTATCCTAGAAAACCCAGTTAGAAAAACCGCTGCCGAAACTTTCGAATATTTTGAGAACCAAGGCGTAAGAGTTATGGTAATTTCTGGTGATAACCCAGTCACAGTTTCTGAAGTTGCACGGGCCGCCAAAATTTCTAATGCCGATAAATACATTGATGCAAGCAAACTTGTTACTGGCCAAGACTATGCTGAGGCTGTCAAAAAATACACAGTTTTTGGTCGCGTCTTGCCAGAGCAAAAACGAAAAATTGTCAAAGCTCTCCAAAACCAAAGACACGTTGTCGCCATGACTGGCGATGGCGTTAACGATGTACTTGCGCTAAAAGATGCTGATTGTAGCGTAGCTATGTCTTCTGGTGCTGATGCCGCCGTGCAGGCTGCTCAACTTGTTTTACTCGATTCTGATTTTTCTAGAATGCCAGGCATCGTTCGTGAAGGTCGTCGTGTAGTTAATAACCTTGAACGTTCCGGCAGTCTCTTTATTGTCAAGAATATCTTTAGTGCTATTGCCGCAGTACTCGCAATATTAATTGGCTTTAAATATCCTTTACTTCCGGCTCAAGTATCCTTTGCCACTATGTGGGTTATTGGCGTGCCATCATTCCTTCTATCGCAAATGCCAAACGAAGATCTAATTCACGGCAAATTTATTAACAACATTCTCAAAAAAGCTCTACCCGGTGGTATTGCCAATGCTGTGCTAATTTTGCTTACAAATCTAGTTCTAAATGTTATGAATGTCGATGGCGAAATTATTTCTACAGCTTGTACCATTGTGTTATCTACGGTTGGTATTGTATATTTGCTCCGTGTTTGCTGGCCATTCACTCCATATCGTTTGATTGTTTGGGTTGGCTGTGTTGCCGGACTTGCCAGCTTCTTTATATTCTTACCATGGTTCTTCCGTATTAGCCAAAATATTCCGTTCTACCTCGTGCTCGTTAGTATTGGTATCGGTCTCCTTTCTTTCCCACTTATGTGGATTCTAGACAAAGTAACCGCCAGATTTTGGAAAAAACATCAATTTAATTTAGGATAACATGAAACTTTTTGTCATTCGCCATGGAGAAACTCCTTCAAATATTTCGGGCATTGTTTCTGGACGCTCAATGGAAAGCTTGACCGCAAAGGGAATCAAACAGGCTCAAGACTTAAATATAAAAATCGCTGATACGAAATTTGATGCCGTCTATGTTTCGCCAATGAAGCGTACAATTGAAACCGCAGAAATTATCGTTCCGGAATACCACTATATTATCGATGACCGTCTGGCCGAGCGTGATCTTGGTAATATTAAAGATCGTACTATAGATGAACTGTGGCAAATGCCACTTTGGAATTCGCTTACAGAAAAGCGAACAAAAGAAGGTGCCGAGACATTTGGCGCTGGCATTGAAAGGGTTGAAGAATTTTTAGCAGATTTAAAATCTACATACAAAAAAGACGCAACGATTCTGCTTATTACGCATAGTTTTATTTCTCGTTGTCTTTGGAAAATTACAAATAATATTAGTAACGAAAATGATTTTAGAAAATTCTTACACAAGAACAGTGAGATAAAAATTTATCAGATATAATGGTCTGGGTGAGCAGACTTGAACTGCCGGCCTCAGCGTCCCGAACGCTGCGCGCTACCAACTGCGCCACACCCAGACGTTCTTCCAATTTTATCAAAAAACTGGTAAAATATCTACATGAGCAAAGTCAGTTCAAGGAAAAAAAATATTGCTCTTTGTATTGCAATTCCAGTTGTCTGCTGTATTATTTTTGCAATCTTTTGTATGTTGAACCTAAAAAGTTCTATCTGGTTTGATGAATCATATTCCGCCTACCTTGTTCGTGGAGATTTTTCTGATATTTGGAGCATGACTGGTCGTGATGTTCATCCGCCACTGTTCTATTTTCTGCTCAAAATTTGGTCTAGTATTTTTGGCTACACAGATTTCTCAATGCGCTTCATGTCAATTTTCTTTGGCGCACTTGGTATCATTTTCACATTCCAATTATTAAAACGTTGGTTTAACGTTAAAACTGCTTCAATCGCAACTTTAGCACTGAGTCTTTCGCCAATGCTAATTCGTTATGGCCAGGAAATGCGTATGTATACGTTAGTGTTTTTCATCGTAGTCGCTGCGACCTATGTCCTAGACTTAATGCTAGAAACTAAGAAAACTCGTTACCATATATTATATGCGGTACTGATTTCTTTAGGCATGTGGACGCATTATTTTACTGCAATTGCTTGGATTGCCCATATTGTCTATTATAAAGTCACAAAACGAGCTAAAATTTTTGAGAAAAGAATGATTTGGACATATGTCTTAGCCGTGGCATTGTTTTTGCCATGGATGCCATCCCTTATCAAACAAGTTCTAGAAGTAGAGAGTAGTGGTTTTTGGATTCCAGCTGTCAGCTTAGCCACACCCGCTGATTACCTTAGTCAATCTCTCATGTTCTCCGAAGCAGAATACGCTGTTGGCTGGCTTGTGCTGATCGCTCTAACTATTGTAATTTTTACAACAGTTTTCTTGAGCAAAGCTTATAAAACATATAACAAAACTGAACGATCTAAATTCTGGTTAATAATTACCCTAGTTATCGTTCCGCCAATTATTCTTATTATGCTCAGCCTCCCGCCACTTACCTCTATGTTTATTGATAGGTATATATTATATAGTGCTGCCTACATTTGGGTGCTTATTGGTCTTGCTCTAACTTACGCATTTTCCTCTATCAAGAAAGGCAAAGCTGCTTCTATTGTTGCATCACTTGTCTTTCTTGCAGGGGTCATCGGTTGCGCAGTAACTGGCCTTGTTAATGTTGAGAATCGTCGGGGCGAAGGCTACGTCAAAAACAATCTTTTAGCAGTTCAAATGATTTCTGAGGATAATATCCCAATCTTGACTAATAATGAATGGAACTATTATGATGCCGTATTCTATTCTACTGATAAGCACCCAATTTATGGTGTAAACGACTGGATTAATTATTATTATGGGTCAATTTATCCAATTGAAAGACTTGGCTATAATTTAATTTATGATCTTAATGATTTTACAAATGACCATGACAAAATCTGGTATTTTACTAATTTGAATGATCAAACTAGAACTGGAGAACTAGACAAAGAAGAATTATCCTCAAAATACCGAGTTCTAAGTACCATCGCCGACGATCGCTCAGTCGTTTTTGAACTAGAAAAAAAATAATATCTATGATATAATAATAGAAATCCGGGGCGTAGCACAGTTGGTAGCGCACGCGGTTTGGGACCGTGAGGTCGCAGGTTCGAGTCCTGTCGCCCCGACCAGATAAATCCAAGCACTTAAAGCTTGGACTTTTTGTGCTATAATATTATCATGGAACCAAGCAAAAAAGAGCAGCAAAAGATCCAAAAGACTTTCAAACAGCTCTTTTTTAATATACTCATCTTTGTGGCCTTAATTGTTCTTACCTTTTTTTTGGTTTTTAAGGACCAAAACCTTGGCGAAGCCATTGATGTTTATCACAACGCAAAATTTGGTTTCGTCTTACTCGGCATCGTTTTGATGCTTGCTTATTTTGGCGTAGAAGCCTGGAACATTTATAGCATCCTGAAATCCTTTGGCGAAAAAATTACTTTTGGCCAAGCCTATAAGTTCACTCTAATCGGCTTCTTTTTTTGCTCGGTTACACCAGGAGCCAGCGGTGGCCAACCGCTAGAGATTTACTATATGACCAAAGAGAAAATTTCTGGAGCACATGCTACACTTGCTTTGCTCATTCAAATTTGTGGCGTTCAAATTAGCGTCATGGTCCTTGGTGTTCTGGGTTTCATTTTTTCCATCAGCAAAATGGAAACCAGCATTATTTGGCTTACCCTCCTCGGCTTATTAATTAATGGCGTTGCTCTCGCAATTCTATTAATCTGCATTTTTTCCAAAAAATGGACCAAACGCGTTGTCGATTTTGGCATTGCAGTTATTAAATTATTTGGCTATAAAAAAATCGACCAAAAGAGAAAATCTATCGAAAAATCCCTTAACCAATATAGTGACGGCGCAGTATACATCAAAACTCATCACAAAGAATTTTGGGCCTGTGTGGGTCGGACTTTTCTGCAGATGTGTCTTTACTTTATTATCCCATTCGCCGTCTATAAAGCACTTGGTCTTTCTGGTACTAGTTTTCTAGAATTATTCTTCCTCCAAGCTGTGCTCTTTATGGCAACTTCTGGCCTGCCGCTTCCCGGAGCTATTGGTGCCAGTGAAGCGGCATTCCTAAGCCTTTATGGATTAGCCTTTGGTGAGGAAATGCTTGGTGGTGCCGTACTACTAAATCGCAGCATTAGTTTCTATTGGTTTGTTCTAGTTACACTAGTAGTGACTTTCGTCAATATCGTGCGCCTTAAATCGATCAAAAAAGACAGTTGAAAAACTGCCAAAAAGATTATCAAAACGGATAGCTAAACAATTGGGGTCGCATAAATGCGACCCCGAGGTTTGATAAAAAGAGAATTAGTCTACTTTCTCATCGGCGCCAACTGCGAGTCCACGATTAGCATCCCCACGAGGGTTCTTGCCGAACTCGTAATCTTTGCCAGGGAGAATTGCGTTTAGGATAATACCAACGATTGAAGCAATTGCTAAGCCAGTTAAGGTTATGCCGATGGTTTTACCACTTTCCATCAGGGTTCCGATGTCTGCTCCAGAAAGGAACATTTGCCAGGACTCTACTGATGAAGGCACGTTGTAGGTGATTCCATCGCTCATACCCAGTCCACAGACCAGAATAATGCTAACGATAATAAGATTCCTACCTTTTGCCAGCGAAACATGGTTTTCATACATATTTCTAACGCCAATGGCAGAAATCATACCGTAAAGCACAAAGGAAATACCACCAATAATAGCTGTCGGCATAGTATTAATAACTGCCGCAACTTTTGGTAGGCAGCCTAAGATGATAGCAATTATTGCCGCAAGTTCGATTAAGAACGGGTCGAAAACCTTGGTCAAAGCCAAGACGCCAGTATTCTCACCATAAGTAGTGTTTGGCGGTCCGCCAAATAATGCAGCCAGTATCGTTGCTAGGCCATCACCTATGAGTGTACGGTGTAATCCCGGATCCTCTACAAAGTTATTGCCGGTTGTAGCACTAAGTGCCGAAACGTCACCAACATGTTCCATCTGGGTTGTAAGTGCAATTGGTGCCATGGTCAGAATTGCTGATAACTCAAATTTCGCTAACATAAATGGCGGTAAACCAACGATTGCCGCTTCTCTGATTGGCGAGAAGTCGACTTCCATTAGTCCAACTGCATTTGCAATTAATGCTACCGCGTAAGAAACGACTACACCCATTAAAATCGGAATGATTTTAATCATGCCTTTGCCCCAAACATTGCAGATAATTATCACTACAATTGCTACTATTGCCAGCGGCCAGTTGGTGCTAGCATTAGTTACAGCAGATGGCGCTAAAGATAAACCAATGCAGATAATAACTGGTCCAGTTACTACCGGTGGTAAGTATCTCATTACACGCTTTACGCCGACAGCTTTGATAATTAATGCCAGCACAAGATAAAGCGCGCCTGCAACTACAACACCACCATTCGCCAGCGCCAGCTTTTCAACGTCGTTCATTGATGCGTAAGCGGGGTTAGCTGCAATAGTGGCATAGCCACCCAAAAACGCAAACGACGATCCAAGAAATGCTGGTACCTTAAATAGCGTTAGTGCATGAAATACTAAAGTTCCCGCACCGGCAAAGAATAATGCTGTTTGCACGGGTAAGCCAGTGATCATTGGCACTAGCACCGTCGCGCCAAAAAACGCGAACACGTGCTGAAAAGCCAGTACAATTATCCTACCCCAACTAAGTTGTTCACGGGCATTGGTAATTACGCCAGAAGTTGCCGTATTCTCCATATTTTATCCTCCTAATGTACATTGATGCTAAACTATAAGTTCCAGAAACTCTTTTCATCAAACTATATATAATATAACACCAAGAGTTTAAAATCCAAAGCATAAACATTTTCATGGTGTATAATATATGTATGACTACAAAAAAGACATCTAAAGTCTTAATCATAGCCTTGGCGCTTTCTATTTCTTTTGCTGGCGGCGCGTCGGTCTTTGCAGATAGCTCTATTTTAGACAACGACCAAATTGGTGCCATTTCCCAAAACTGTGCCAGCATTAAGCAATCCCTCCGCGCCTTACAGCGCACCGATGCTCGTACGCGTTCTTATCTTGGTTCGGCTTACGAAAAAACTTTGTCAGACTATATCACCCCCATGGATCTTCGTTTGATTAACGTCGGCCAACCTAATGCTGCGCTCACTACCATCCACTCTGATATTATCGCAGCCCGTCAAGAATTTGTTCATGATTACACCGTTTATAGTCAAAAACTTGAGGAATTAATTACTCACGACTGTCAAAATGATCCACAGAATTTCTACCATACCCTAGAGGATACAAGATCAAAACGCGCCACCGTTGAAAAATCTACCGATAAAATCCGTCGTCTGCTTGGAGAACACCTCACCGCCGTTAAAAAAATAGAAAACAATTTAGGAGAAGGCAATGGCAACTAATATTGTTACTCCAGAACTCGACGAAAAAACCAAAGAAAAACGTGGTAGTCGCAATCTTACTATTTTAGGTATTCTTTCGGTTGGCATCGCTGTTGCAACTACGGTAGTTAGCCTTATTGTTTATCACAATTCTGGCGATATTTATCTTGATCGCTCTCGTCCAGGTTATCTCCCAGACGAGGACGAAATTCAGTCTCAGGTCGAGGAATCGTACGAATTTTCCGTCACTGGCCCACTTACCAAAGAGGACCTTGACGAATATATTAAACATTTTGAGGAAACTCTAAATACTATAGATGATTTAGAAAAGCCTTTCTCTAGCACCCCACTCTCTAATGAGTCCCTTGGCATTCCTGCCGCAAAACCGGTCGTTGAGGAACAGCCAGCAGAGGAGCCGGAACCAAGTTACTATTGGTGGTAGCAGACAGTCAAAAACCAGTCAAAGCTCAACCAAAACCCAAATTCAGCCCAACCAGAACTAACCAAACTCAAAACCAACAAACTAACCAAACTCAAAACCAAATTCCTACTTTACTTTTTATTTTTGAGGGTCTAAAATAATAATAAATTGGAGGTTAAAATGTCACTAGTCATTCGTGATTCAAGTGGTTGGGCAACGCATCGCATCGAGCGCTCTGCAAACGGCGTCGACTTAGTCGTCCGTAATTTATCAACAGGTTTAGTGGAGGAACGTATCGTAGGTGGTGTCCTATAAAAACACTACAACTACTACCCATATAAACAGTAGTTACTATAACCATTATCATCTTGACATAACAGGGGTTTTGTGCTAAAATGTAAGTATACCAATTTAAGTGGCTAAATTTTCTATGAAGGACAAAGATTTACCAATTATCGGTTCTACTATGCTAGTTTCAGTTGGTGGGCGTGATAATGTCCCCGCTAAAATTGACACTGGCGCTGATTCCTCATCTATCTGGGTGAGTGATCTCAGCGTGGATAAGGATGGTGTTTTGAAATTCCATCTTTTTGGAAAAACCAGTCCATTTTATAGCGGCAAAGTAGTAAAAAGAAAAGATTACAAAGTCGCCGTAGTACGTAGTGCTACTGGCGAGGAACAAGTCCGTTATCGTACTTACTTCACTCTTAAGATGGCTGGCAAAAAGATCAAAGTATTATTCAATTTGTCTGATCGTAGCAAGAACAACTTTCCAGTTTTAATTGGTAGGCGAAGTATCAGTAAAAAATTTCTAGTGGATGTCTCTAGATCAGAGGTTCAAAGACCTCCCAAAAATCCTAGGACTAAACCACTCACTAAGGAACTACAAGAAAACCCGTACGAATTTTATAAGAAGTATTCAAAGAAAGGAGCAAAATGAAGATTGCAATCTTAAGTAATGGTAACGCCAATTATTCAACCAAGCGTCTCGTCGAAGAGGCTGAAGCTCGTGGCCACAAAGTCAAAGTCATTAAATATAAGAATTGTTATCTCTCCCTTGATGAAAAACATCCAAATGTTTTCTATAAAGGTAAGAAAGTTACTGGTTATGACGCAATTATTCCACGCATTTCCAATAACATGACCCGTTATGGTTGTGCTATCGTACGTCAGTTTGAGATGCAAGGTATTTGGACAGCCTCCAGCTCTATTGCTATTACTCGTTCTCGCGACAAACTTCGTGCTGCTCAAATTTTGACTAAGGCTGGTGTTGATACCCCAAAAACCCTTGTTTCTAGAAATAGCGCTGATATCGAGGACCTTATTGACCAAATTGGTCTACCTGTAATTATCAAGCTCGCAACTGGTACTCATGGCAATGGTGTAGTTTTGGCTGATACCAAAAAGGCCGCCAAATCCGCGCTCCAGGCTTTTTACCTTTACAACGAGGACGGCACTAACATTTTACTTCAGGAATACGTTGAGGAATCCGCTGGTACTGATATCCGTGCGTTTGTAGTTGGATCTCGCGTTGTTGCCAGCATGAAACGCCAAAGCCTTGATGATGATTTCCGCTCCAACCTTCACAAAGGTGGTGAGGGAACCGCAATCAAATTAACTGACGAGGAGAAAAAACTTGCAGTTAAGGCTGCTAAAGCCATGGGGCTTCACATCGCCGGTGTTGATTTGATGCGCTCCTCTCGGGGACCAGTAGTCCTAGAAGTTAATGCCTCTCCTGGTTTTGGTATTGAAAAAATCACTGGCAGAAACGTCGCCGAAAAAATCATTGGCTATGTTGAGCAAAACGCTGCCCGCAAGAATTCTAAAGATCGCATTGGTGCCTAATCCTAATACGCTAAATCGGCTCATTAGTTTAACGATTTAATTTCGTAAACCGATTGCTTATGTTATAATATACTTATGGTTATTATTGCCACATTGATTATATTATTTCTAGCGTTTTTCTTTGTACGACATCACACTGGTCCATCACATTTAGCAATGATCGCCGGACTTTCTGTTTATCAAATGTTTGGCACACAATTTGCCGAGTGGCTTCATAATATTGCTTCAAATATCCCTTTAGACATTCTAGAGACTTGCATTTACGTTGCGCTAATTTTAGTTTTTCCTCTGCTTCTCTATTTTCGCTCCTCCCGTGGTGGCATGTTTGGCATTTTACGCGTGGCTGAGGCGCTACTTTTTTCGGCCTTACTCACCTCGTTATTATCTGCCACCATTGCCAAATATGTAACTTTTGATGGTCTTGCCACTCAAATTTCCAGCTTTATTTCATCCATCGAAGGCACCATTGTGGTTATTGGCATTATTTCTGCTTACTTTGATATTCTGATGTATCGCAGTGAATAGCCCTTTGCAATATTTACTATTCTGCTTTTGCTTGCTAAATTGACTAGCAGTAATTTATAATCAACCGCATGAGGGTACACGCATCATGGTCCATTATCACTTTCGATTTTGGCGTAATTATCGGCGATATTTTTGCTTGTATCTTTGAGCCAACATTATTCAGTTCTTTTATATGGCTGGTTTTAAGTTTAATCATTTTAGTAGTTGCCATTATTATGTCTAATATTCCAGCATTAATTTTGGCATTTCTCGCTGGAATAATTATTGTTATGAATCGCGCTGCGCCGAGCTTTATTTCCAAAGACTACTACAGAAATTTAATCGGAAAAACTGTTACTATTTCTGGAGAAATAATTAAAGATCCAGAGGATAATGGTGAGGGTAAGAAAAATCTCACTATCAGAAGCACTAAAGAATACAAGGGTCAAATTTTTACGCAGGTTTCAAATATCGATATTAAACGCTCTGACAAAATCACAATCAGCGGGGAATTATCAGAAGGGTTTTCAAATTTTGATGCAGTAATTTTTAGACCAGAGATTCAAAACGTTGATCGTCCAGAACCGGGAGATATTTTTCTAAAAATCCGTGATTTTTTCGCAGGTGGTATTAAAGATTATTTACCAGACAAACAAGCCAGTCTTGGGCTCGGTTATCTCCTGGGTCAAAAATCCGGCGTTGACAAGTCTTTCCAAGAGTCTCTTCGCACGGTTGGATTAACTCATATTATTGTAGCTTCTGGCGCACACCTAGGTGTGCTTGTTGGCATTGCTAGGAAAATCTTTGGCAAGTTTTCACGCTTTTCTAGTTTGCTTTCTGGATTAATTTTTATGTTTTTATTCATTGGTATTACTGGTCTTTCTGCTAGTATGCTCCGTGCAGGTTTAGTCACTGGACTTTCGCTCATTGCTTGGTATTATGGTAGGAATGTCCAACCAGCCAGAATAATTTTCCTAGTCGCCGCAATCACTTTGATCATCAATCCCGCCTATCTTACTGATCTTGCCTGGCTTCTTTCTTTCGCCTCATTTTTTGGTATTTTGATCGTTGCTCCTATTCTTATCAAATTTTTCTACAATCAGACCAAGAAACCAGGTTTTATTGCCAGTACTTTTATTTCCTCAATTTCCGCCGCACTTTTATGCACGCCTATTCTGCTTTATTTCTTTGGCTCCGTCTCATTAATTTCCGTAATTGCAAACATCCTAATTCTGCCAACTATTTCCATTGCTATGGGCTTAACATTTTTGACTGGTCTATTTGCCATTTTTATTCCAATTCTCGCAAACTTTATTGGTCAACTTGATCTACTTTTACTTAATTATCAAATTTCCGTTGTAGAATTTTTTGGTGATAAGAAAATGTTTTTAATTGAAATTCCTGCAGAAAACCCTCTGGTGTTTTTACTCTATATTCCCGTAATTGTTGTAATAATTACAACGTTAATAAAACAGATAAATAAAATCAAGAAGCACCGAAAATTACAAAATTCCATTAAGCCTATGCTTGCATAGGCTATGTGGTTCTGCTAGGCTAGAACTAAGCTTCGCCAAATTCTTGAGATTTGGTCATTAATCCTTCGTGATTTTGTCCGTGGAGCCTCAAAATAAGATATAATATATAAAAGGAGGAAATCATGGTAAAAAAATCTGAAACTGCAGCAAAGTCCGCAGAAAAATCAGCGGAAAACAAAGGCAAAAGTGAAGCTCTAAACCTTGCTATCGCCCAAATCACCAAACAATTTGGCGATGGCTCAATTATGAAACTTGGTGAGTCTAAAAAAATCGATGTAGAATTACTTCCATCCGGTTCATTAGCGCTAGACTTAGCTCTTGGTGGCGGTTATCCAAAAGGTCGTATTATTGAAATTTACGGTCCAGAATCATCTGGCAAAACTACTTTAGCCCTGCATGCTATTTCGGAAATTCAAAAGCAAGGCGGGCAGGCAGCCTTTATTGATGCTGAGCACGCCTTAGATCCAGCTTATGCAAAGAAAATTGGTGTTGATACAGAGAACTTGCTAATCTCCCAACCCGATAATGGTGAACAAGCTCTAGAAATTTGTGAAACTCTTGTCCGTTCTGGCGCTGTAGATTTAATTGTTGTTGACTCAGTTGCCGCTCTCGTTCCACAGGCTGAGATTGATGGTGATATGGGTGATGCACAAATGGGTCTCCAAGCTCGCCTGATGTCTCAGGCCATGAGAAAACTAACCGGCATCATCAGCAAGTCCAAGGCTACTGTGATTTTCATCAACCAGATTCGCATGAAAATCGGTGTTATGTTTGGTAACCCAGAAACCACTACTGGTGGTAACGCACTCAAATTTTACGCTTCTGTACGTATTGATATTCGCCGTATTGGTCAACTTAAAGACGGTGATAAAATCGCTGGAAACCGTACTAAGATTAAAGTTGTCAAAAACAAAATTGCCGCTCCATTTAGGACTGCCGAATTTGACATTATGTACAACGAAGGCATTTCCAAAACTGGCGATATCCTAGACCTCGGTGTAGAATATGGCATTATTGAAAAATCCGGTGCTTTCTTTAAATATAATGGTGAGACTATTGGCCAAGGTCGCGAGGCCGTCAAAAAACTATTTAAAGAAAATCCAAAGTTGATGGCTGAGATTGAGAAAAAAGTTCGCGAGGAGGCCATTAATGCATAGTGATGAACTATGGCAAGAATATAATACTGCGGGCGAGCGTTTAGACTCTGGGCGTCCACCAGAAAGAGGGAATCCTAAATTGGACGAGCAAGTTTATGTTGCAAATGCCAGCATTTGGCTATATCGACATACCGAGCAGGGTATAGAAGTACTATTTCAGAAGCGTTCACAGTATGTAGATCGAAACGCCAATTATTTCGATCGCTCTGCTGGTGGCCATATCAACCTTGGAGAAAAAAATATAGACGCCGTTATTCGTGAGACAAAGGAAGAAATTGGCGCAAAAATATCTCCAGAAAATGTGTATTTCATTGCTTCCACCACGAGCAATCATGCCAATATTTTCGTCAACGTCTATGCCTGCGATTATACAAATAAGTCAGACGACTTTCATTTTGATGACCGAGAAGTGTCAGAAGTAAAGTGGGTGGCGCTTTCAGAATTTGATGAATTTATAGAAAAATATGCCAAACCACCACTTAGAGCGGATAAAGAAAGCAATACTCTGTTTAAGAAATGGCTAGAACAACGTGGAAATCATTAGTCTAAAAAACAGTTCTGATTCACTTGCAAAAAAGTCATCGAATTTAAGCCAGAGCTTTGTTATTACGGCTATCAAACCCGCAGTAAGGAACGAGAGCCGTGTCAACATTTATGTAAATGACAAATACGAATTTTCCTTGGACCTTGCGCAAGTTGTAGATTTTAAAATCAAAGTTGGAAAAAATCTATCAGAAGCAGAATTAGAAAAACTACGCCAAGCCTCCGAATTTGGCAAACTTTATCAACGCGCTCTAGAAAAGACTTTGTCGCGCCCACATTCGGTCAAAGAAATCCGTGATTATCTAAAAAATAAGCGCAGCAAACGACTTGCGGAAAATAAAATGGCGATTACGAATCGAAAAAAAGATAAAGAATTAATTAAAAAATATAAATT
>CAYYEY010000010.1:0-3337 GCA_964471175.1 uncultured Candidatus Saccharibacteria bacterium | reverse complement strand
ATTAAAAGTTAAAGAAAAGCCACTTTTTTCTGATGACGATATCGAGAGAATCATTTGTCGCTTGATAGAAAAAGGCTATTTAGACGATCGGAAATTTGCTGAATATTTTGTAGAAAATCGCAACCAGAAAAAAGGTGAAAGCATTAAGAAACTAAATATAGAGCTAACAAAGAAGGGAATTGATCAGAATATAGTTGCCGAAGTTCTAGAAAATTCCGATCGGAACGACGAAGTAGAAATTAAAAAAATTATCGAAAAGAAGCGCAAAAAATATGACAATAAGAAGCTTATTCAGTATCTGACTCGTCAAGGGTTTGATTATCAGTTGGCGAATGATCTGGTTTCAGATGATGAGCAGACATTGTAGTATTTGCACTTTTCGCAAGTTTTGATTCGGTGGCAAGCCTAGTTTCTCTGAATGGGTTTACAAAATTTGGCACAAAATCCTCACGCATCCCTTTTTTCCTGATTTTGTCGGCTTCATCTTTTACTACGACTTTCTCGTCATCTACCTTCACGACTTCACTTCTACCAATCAAAAGTTCTGGGTCGAGAAAAGATTTCATTATTGGTCTTTGGACTAGAAACTGTTGCACCATAAAATCCGCAGAGTTTACAGTATAATTTATGACCTTGCCAATTTTTGAACCTTTTTTAGAAATTACTTTTTTACCGTTTAAATCAAAATTAAGATCTAAGACCTTATCAAGTTTGATTACTTCTCCGGGATTGACTAATTCATCAATAGAATCTATTACCATACCAAGTTCAGAAAATTCGCGGATATCTTTTGTCTGCAAAATAGTGCCGTTTTCTCCACCAAGTTCCGGACCCATCAACTGGAATCCAACTACCTTAAGTTGGTGTGGATCAACGATCAGATCTGTAACTTCGGCAATTTTCCCACCAACATGCAGACTTAAAACTGGGCATCCAGGAAATTTATCAGCATCAATTAACATAATCTCATTATATCACATATCAAGTCTAGTTGCGTCGCAATCTAAGACTATTCATCAGGGTAGGAGGTGTCTTCTGGAGGCAAAATGTTATTGTTCGCATTATTCGGTTCTGGCCTTAATATAAAATATGTTTTGTGCAAGGTCACCATTTTTCCGCCTGGTAGATTAAACTTTTTTTCTGGCGCATAATTTTTGATAGCCATCAAAAAATCCATTAGCTGCGGTCTAGTTGCCGAGATTCCAATTTTAAGTAGTCCAGCTCTCAAAATTTCTAGTGCAGATTTATAATCGAGTTGCTTTATAAACCAGGCCCTCTCATATCGACCATCTTTTGGCAACAACTTCGCAATTATTCCATCAATTTCATCTTTCAACTCCAGTTGTTCAATATAGGCACTCCACACATGATGGAAAAATTCCTCATCAAGCGGCGCGATTTTTTCACGTACGCGATTTCTTAAATATGTATCCTCGGTATTGGTTGGGTCTTGCCGAAACACCACTTGATTAATGTCGGCGAGTTCTAGTATTTCGCGTTTTGAATGTACAAATTCAAAAAAGAATTGATGAGTGCGAGTATCAGAAAACGGTGACAGTCCTCGCCAACCAGTTCCACGTAGCACGTTGATCGCCATAGTCTCTACCATATCGTTTACATGGTGTGCAGTTAAAATATTTCCACCCGTTTCTTTCGCCACACGGTGCAAAAAAGCATAACGTTTGTTACGCGCTTGTTCCTCTGATTTAATTTCTCCAGGTTTAGCCTCGCCATAATAAAAAGGTACATTATAAACATCCTCTGCCCAATGTTTTACAAATGTCGCGTCATCATCTGCTGAAGGTCGCATTTTGTGGTTATAATGCGCCACGACTAAATTATCACGCATCTCGTAATCTTGCGCCATCATCGAAAGCATCAACATCGAGTCCATTCCACCAGAGATTGCCAAAACGTATTTCATATTATATAATTATACTACATGAATCGTGATAAAATCAGAAATTTTTGTATCATTGCACACATTGATCACGGCAAATCAACGCTAGCTGATCGCATGATGGAAATTACTGGCACTGTAGAAAAGCGTCAGATGAAACAACAACTTTTAGATAGCATGGAACTTGAGCGTGAAAAAGGCATCACCATTAAACTCACGCCAGTCCAAATGAATTATAAAGGATACGAACTGAATCTAATTGATACTCCAGGTCACGTTGATTTTTCTTATGAAGTTTCTCGTTCTTTGCAGGCTGTAGAAACTGCCATTTTGGTAGTGGATGCTACGCAGGGTATCCAAGCCCAAACTCTTGCCAATGTTTATTTGGCTCTAGAACAAGATTTATATATTATTCCCGTAATTAACAAAATTGATTTGCCAGCCGCTGATGTCACAAAAGTTGAGGATCAGTTAATTAATTTACTTGGTTGCAAACGTGAGGAAATTATTGGCGTCTCAGCTAAAACCGGTCTGAACGTTGAGCAAGTTTTGGACAGAATCATAGAAAAAGCTCCAGCACCAAAAGAAAACGATTCAAAGGACTCAGAGCGCAGTAATACTAGTGCGCTTCGTGCTCTAATTTTTGATAGTTATTTTGATGATTATCGTGGTGTAGTTTTGTATGTCAGAATTTTTGAAGGGACTATACCCAAAAATTCAGAAATAAAAATGATGGCCGCAGGGACTAATGGTCTGGCTTTAGAAGTCGGTATTTTAAAACCAGAAATGTCACCAAAACCAGAACTTAGTGAAGGAGAAATTGGCTATATTGTAACCAACCTAAAAACTACTAGAGAGGCTAAAGTTGGTGATACTGTTACGCTTTCAAAGCATCCGGCGGAAGCTCCACTCCCGGGATATAAAAACGTCCAACCATTTGTCTACGCTGGATTTTTCCCAGTTTCTAATGAGGAGTACAAAACTTTAAAAGAAGCCATAGAAAAATTAGCACTTTCTGATTCTGCCTTGCAGTTTGAGCCAGAAAATTCTCCAGTACTTGGATTTGGCCTGCGTATTGGATTCTTAGGTTTACTCCACATGGATATTATCAAGGAACGCTTAGAGCGTGAGTTTGGCCTAGATTTAGTAGTTACAAATCCTTCAACTAATTATGAAGTCAAGTTAAATAGTGGCGAGGAAATAGAAATTAAATCCGCTGCTGATTTGCCAGACATGGCAGAAATTTTAGAAATCAGAGAGCCCTGGGTTAAAGGAGAAATCATTGTGCCAAAATCAATGATTGGCAACGTCTTAAATTTAATTGTCGAAAAGCGTGGGCATCAAACTAATTTAAGTTACATTGAGGATCGCGCTGTTATCGATTTTGAAGCGCCGATGGCAAATCTTCTGACCGATTTTTACGACCAACTAAAATCC
>CAYYEY010000009.1:0-20785 GCA_964471175.1 uncultured Candidatus Saccharibacteria bacterium | reverse complement strand
AAGCGGTGCGGTAATGGCTAATGATCCAAGCCCTACTGCGATGGCAAAAGCTTTAGACGTGGTGGCCTCTCGTCCAGAAATGATTAAAAAAATGAGTGAGGCGATGTTAAATCACCGTAAAGAAATATTACAATCCACGCAAATCAAAAAATTATTAGCTGTCTATCATAAACTTGTTTAGATTAAAGCGGCTGCGGTAGCAGCAAGTTCATTGTTGGGATTATAGAGATTCATACCAGCGATTTTGCAAGCGAGATCACCCATCCAGAGAGAAATTGGAGTATAGGTGGTTTCTGAAATTGGGATTGCTATAACTTTGCCGGAGTTTGCGATTAAGATTTGCTCTTGGTGGAATGTCAAAATAGTTAAACTGTAACTCAGGGTTAATTTATGTAATACTTCTACGGCTTGAAGCAAAGGCATAGATAGTAACAACATTTTAGGATAATAAATTGCACGCAAAAATTTTTGCATTTGACTCATTGAAGCAGTGATAAATAAATGTTCTTTTTCTACCAAATTGATCATTTCTTGAGATAAAAGGTCTAGTGTATCTCTAGCAAAGACAGTTGGGATGTTTGAATCTTTTAGGGCTTTCGCAAGAGCGACGGCAGTAGCGGAGTTTTTAGAAAAATCACCAGGTAAAATATTAAAATCAGAACTATTTAGGAATGTATTTAACTCGTCAGACTTATCAAAAGAGCCAGATTTAGTGGAGGCGGTGAATACTAAATTATCTAGTGGTGGAAGTTTGGATTTTAGGCTATCTGGCAAAACCACATTTAGTTTTTCTAAGGGAAAAGATTTTTCTAAAAACTCCGCGGATTTTATAATGTTTGCAAAGTTTTCGGAATTTCCGCCAACAATGGAAATATTGCCAGTTTTTCTTTCGGGGATATTCCACTTAAGATCTTGGTAATCCTTTAAATTTTTTTTCTCAAAGTAATCTAGTTTTTCCATTAAAACTCCAAGGTGATTGAAATTGGACAGTGGTCGGAGCCTAATATATCCTCATATATTTCGGCGGATTTTAAGTGCTTTAATAAGGATTTACTAATAAAGAAATAGTCAATACGCCAGCCAATATTTCTAGCGCGGGCGTTAGCGCGGAAAGTCCACCAAGTGTAGCGATCTTTTTCATTGGGATGAAATACGCGGAAAGTATCAACAAAACCGGCATTAATAATATTGGTAATTCCCTGTCGTTCTGCTTTTGTGTAGCCGGCATTTTCTTCATTATCATGTGGTCTTGCAAGATCGATTTTAGTATGTGCGGCATTAAAATCGCCACAAACTACTACGGGTTTAGTTTTCTCTAGCTCTTTGATATATTTAAGAAAAGCTGGGTCCCAGAGATTTTCGCGAAGTTTGAGACGAGTAAGTTCATGTTTGCTGTTGGGGGTGTAAACGTTGACAAGATAGAATTCTTTAAATTCGGCAGTCTGAACACGACCTTCGTTAGTTGGATCACCATGGATATCGGCAGACCAATCATAATTAATATTAATATCATCAGTAAAGCCAGAAAAATAACTTTTTGGGGCGGGTTTAGTAAAAATTGCGGTACCAGAATATCCAGGGCGTTTGGCGGAGTTCCAGAGTTCTTCATATTCTTTCAAGTCAACTTCAGCCTGTCCTTCTTTGGCTTTGGTCTCCTGAACACATAGTATATCTGGGGATTTGTCGGCAATAAATTGTTGGAGGACCCCCTTTCTGAGAGCGGCTCTAAGACCATTGACATTCCATGAAAATATGTTATACGTCATTAGTATCTACCTCTTTTAATGTCACGATCTTTGATTGCTCGACGTTTGTCATATTTTTTCTTACCTCTTGCTGTGGCTATTACAAGTTTGATGTGGCGGTTTCCACCGAGGAGTTTGGTTGGAACTATGGTGTAGCCATCTTGCTTGGCGCGCTCTAAAGTTTTGATTTGTTTCTTGGTAGCGAGCAAACGAATGTTCCTAGCGGTATCGGCACCGAGAGTGAGATTGCTAAGCCAAAGTTCCCCGCCGCGGATATTTACAAAAGAGCCTTTTAGTTGGACATGGTGGTCGCGAATACTTCTAACTTCTGGTCCGGTTAAACTCATGCCACAGGTAAGTTCATCACCGAGCGTGTAATCATATCTTGCGCGGCGGTTGACAGTAATAGAACTAGATACCTTTTTCTTTTTCACTCTTTTATTATACCACAGCGGTGAAGTGCATCTTAGGCCTTTCTAGTAAAAATTTCTCTGTGATATAATAGAATTATGAAAATTGTTATTGCTTCTGATATTTATTATCCGATGACAAACGGCGTGGCGGTTTTTTCTCATAATCTTGCTAATGGGTTAGCGCGTCGCGGACATAAGGTAATGGTGATTGCGCCAAGTTTTAATGGTAAATATCATGAAACAATTGATAAAGAAACAAAGGTAAAAACAGTACATCTTACTTCAATGAGATTTCCGTTTTATCCAGATCAGATTAACGAAGTACCAAAGAAAAAGGAGATTTTTGGCAAGCAGATGCCAAGGTTTACTTATAAACATGGTATTTGGTGGTCGGTGAATCCATATTTTGAAATTAAAAAAGTGCTAAAGAAATTCCAGCCAGATGTTGTACATTTGCAGACGGCAGAAACAATTGCTATAGCGACGATGCGCTACGTGAGGCGATATCATGTGCCAATAGTCTCAACTGGGCATGCCTATCCAGATAATGTTACTGGGCAATTTAAGTTCTTAAAGCCAGTAAAAAAGCCGGTAGATGCAGCTCTTAGAGCCTATATGGCGAGTTTTTTGAAACATAGTGAATATGCAACGGTGCCAACAGAGATTGCGATTGAGGGGTTAATGCCAGATCATAATAAAAATTCTGATAATGGGCCCGCTAATTACAAAAGATATGAAGTCCCAGTGGAAGCAATATCAAATGGTATAGATTTGTCAAAGTTCAAACCTGGTAAACCAAGTTCAAAAGTTTTGCAAAAATATGGTTTAGAAAATGACAAAAAACGTGTACTTTATGTTGGTAGAGTGGATCCAGAAAAAAGTATTGGTACAATAATATCGGCATTCTCTAAGGCTCAAAAAGAGATTTCGGCGACAGAGTTAGTAATTGTGGGAGATGGTATAGATAAGCTAAACCTAGAGCAGCAAGTAGAGGAATTAGGACTGGCTAAAAAAGTAAAGTTTTTGGGACGAGTAATGCCACCGGATTTACAAGAAATATATCAGGCAGGTGATATTTTTGCTACGGCTTCAGAAACGGAGACACAGGGTATCGTGCTAATAGAAGCAGCAGCAACGGGTTTGCCACTTGTAGCGGTAAATGCTGGAGCTGTAAAAGAACTTTGTCAAGATAAGAAAAATGGGATTTTGTGTAAGCCAGGGGATACAAATGGAATAGCTAAAGCGATAAGAACTTTGCTTCTGGACGATAAACTTCGTGCGGAGTATGGTAAATATAGTTTAGAAGTTGCTAAAAAGCACGATATAAACTATACCTTAGCGCGTTTTGAAGAAATCTATCAGACGGCAATTACGATGAATGCTGGAACACAAGGGCTTTAGGATTTTTTCCTACGGAGAATATTTTTGATAGCAGTGGCGGTTTCTTTTGGTTTTTCGTAGTTAATAAGATGACCACTATTTTTAATGTAAACTACAGGAATACCGCGGCCTTTGGATAGCTCCTCGGTGTGTTTTCTGGGCATGAGGCGGTCAGTTTCCCCAGCGATCATATAAGCTTTCTTATTGTCAAAAGAAAAATCAGAAATTGAATAGTGGGAAGAGAATCTGGCGGATTTGAACATATCAAGACGGCTAACATAGTCGGCACCGCAGACGTTACTAATTACAAGAGTGTTTTTGAATAATTCTTTATCTTTTGGAATAAAAACGTATTTTGTAGTAATGTAAGTAATTAGGCGATTCGGTAAGATTATTGAGAGAGGAGTGATAGCAGCAAAAAACGGTGCAGTTCTGACGGAAATTGGCGAAAGAAAGATGATTTTATCGCCGATTAATTCTGGGTATCTTTCCGCTACGGCAGCAGTGATAATAGAACCCATGGAATGACCAATTAAGATCGGTTTTTCTATTTTGTTCAATCTGATATAGTCGGCCACAAATTTAGCGTAGGATAAAGGAGTGTAGGAGCCAAGGGTTTTTTCTCCTGCTGGCGGAAGATCAATCAAAAATACGTTAAATTTTCTTTTATCAAAACAGTTTGCGATCTCCTCTAGACCGAGGTGGTTTCCTCTGAATCCGTGAATGAATAGTAGATTCTGTTTCATAATAACTCTGCTTTTTTTAGAGCTTTTTTGATGGCTGGGCGGTCAAAACCGACAATTTCTACGTCGCCAATTTTAGTGACTGGAACCGCCTGAAGGTCAAGGCCTCCAGCATCGATTTCTTGGTATTTTATACCGATTTCATCTAACCAATCCATCAGAACATGGCAGTATGGGCACCAGTCGGTTGAATAAACTTTAACTACTTCTTTTGACATATTATATATTATACCACTTATGCGCTAATTGCGGCATCAAGCTGTGGGTCCTTATCATTGTTAATATCATCATAGGTACGGACGATTTCGTTGTCTGGGCTAATACCAGCACCATTAATGCTATTGCCGTTTGGTGTATACCAATGAGCAGTGGTGACCTTTAACATAGAGCCACCAGAGAGTTTAACTAAGGTTTGCACCACGCCTTTACCGTAAGTCTTTTCGCCAATTAGAGTGGCCTTGTTGTAGTCTTTGAGAGCGCCAGCAACGATTTCTGAGGCTGAAGCGGTGCCGCCATTTATTAGGACAACAGTTTTCATGTCAGAAAGCGTGGCTTGGCCGTGGTTGGCATAGATTGTTTCATCTGGAAGGCGGGCGGATTTTTGAACTAGGACGGCTTTACTATCAATCCAGAGAGATAGTAAATCCTTGGCGGCGGAAACGTACCCACCACCATTATCGCGGAGATCAAGGATAACTTTATTAATGCCTTTTTCTTTAAAGTCTTTAGTAAAATCTCTAACAATAGTGCCGGTGTCGGTATCAAAACGAGTGATATGGATAATGGCAGTTTTGTCTTTGTATTCTATGTAAGCAGATACGTTGTTGATTGGTTCACGAATAAGATCAAAGGATTTTTCCTCACTACCTCTGACAACAGTAAGGGTAACTTTGGTTCCCTTTTCGCCACGGAGCTTGGTGGCAATAGTAGAGGCGTCTTCTTTCCATACCTCTTCGCCGTCAATTTTATAGACAATGTCTCCAGCAAGGACACCGGCACGTTCGGCGGGATTATCTGGAAGGACGCGAGTGATACGCACGTAATTATCGCGCTTAGACATGGCTACGCCAACACCAGAGCCAACGTCACCATGCAAGGATTTATCGTAATTTGTGGCTTCGGAATCTGTCATGTAAACAGTATAAACATCTCCTACAGAAGCGGCGATACCTTTTTTTGCGCCTTCAATGGCGGTATTTAAATCTACTGTGCCATCATATTTAGCGGCAAGTGCATTGTAGACCTCATCAAGCGAACTCCAGTCGTTAGTGCTGGCGGTGTTTTTGAACCCTAAATATGGCAAGAAAGTGCTGGCAAAATTGTTCCAGTTAATACCAACGAAAACACCAATAGCTAAAGCTACAAAACTAATAACTAGGGCGCTACCTAGGCTAATCTTTTTTTCTTTGTCCTCGCGTTTTACCATTACCCTATTATATCAAATTTAATGATAATTATCTAGATGGATGTAAGATAGGCCAGATGGATTCGTGACGACGCCAGTGGAGAAGGCGTATGGGAAGTAGTTATATTCAGAAATATTGAGAGAGCCATCGGGATTGACTGATTCTACCCACATTACGTGGCCATAACCACCGTAACCACTCACTGCTACAGTATTTGGTGCTGGGGTATTATCTACCCAGATGCCGCTATAAGATTGGGCAGAGGAAGGCCACATATTAGCATTACCCCAGAATTCTGCATTAACTTTACCGCCAGTATATTCGTAAACTTTCCAACCAGCATAATCTACACATTGACAATATAAGCCACCGTAACCGCCAGATTTCCAGTTAATTACAGCCCAAGGGCCTCTACCTTCATAAAGGCAAGCATTGCGCCAAGGATAGCTATCATAACCTGCCGTAGAACGTGGGCCACCAAGATTTCCAGAGGATTGGACTTGAGTACGTACCCACTCTACCTGAGCAAGCATTTCTTGGTGCGCGGCTTCAGCGTCAGCGGTAAAGGCAGCGGCGTTTTCACGATATTTATTGGCGATTTCGCTTTGTTCGTTGCGTTTTTCAGCGATAACTGTCTTTTGGCCTTCCATTTCTAAAATTAAACGTTCGACATCGGCTTTTTGACCCTCTAAGTCTTTCTTTAATTCTTTGATGGTTTCGATGCCGGAGGCGATTTGAGATTTCATGGTTTCATTTCTAGCCTGCTTCTCGGCGTAATCGGAGAGTGAGTTAGAGCCAGCAAGGAGAGCTAAAGGATCATCGTTATCCTCAAAATGCATTTGGACGAGGAGGCTAGCGAGGCCGGATTGTTGAGTCTCGAGGCGTTCCTCGGTCTCAGTAATTTGTTTTTTAAGATCATTGACCATGGCAACGGATGTTTCAATGTTGGCTTCGAGTGCGGCGATTTCAACGTTCAACTTATTGATTTCACCCTCTACGGTTAAGGCTTCATTAGTAGCTTCAGAGGCTTTCTGACGAAGTTTATTTTCTTTCTCTTGAGCAGCTTTACATTCATCACTAACACAACGAGAATAATCCGCATAGGCCTCGTTCTTAGGAATGAAAACCAATGTAGCAATTAATACTGGAATTATAAGAACGATAAAAATAGTTTTTGTTTTAGTGTTGAGAGCTTTCATGTTTTAATCATAGCATAAGCGGAATGATTTGTAAAGGGGTAGATAACAGAGGTAGACTATTTTTTCTTGCGACGACGTTTGTTGCCCTTGAGGTATTTATGGATGGCAAGAGATGACGAAACGGTGCCGATAAGAATACCAATGGCGATAACGATAAGGTATACTACCACTAGCCAACCGGTTTCTAGAATATTGGTGATGGCAGAGATGTTGATGCCGTAATTTTCTAGATATGGAGCTAAAGCATGAAATCCAAAATATCCGACAGTGGCGGCAATAATACCAGAGATTAGACCGCAGATTTGCGCTTCAATAAGAAATGGTCCACGAATAAAACTGTTGTCTGCGCCAACTAGTTTCATCATGTAAATCTCCTCGCGACGAGAGAATATAGCCATGCGAATAGTATTAAAGATTACTAAGATAGAGATGATGAGGAATATGACTGAGAGGATGATGCCGCCGTTTCTGGCAATATTGGCCCAACTATTGATGGTTTCGATTTCGGCACGGTTGACATCGTATGTTGGTGGTTTGGTTTGATCCATGGCATTAATGAAGGTGCGATTGGTATCAACGATTTTCTCAATGCTAGAAAGATCATCGATATCGTAGAGTTTGATTCTCATGGTGGCCTGCATGGTTGAAATCATGAGTTCACGCATGGCTTCATCATCTAATGCGGACATTAGTTTTTCGTCGTCGGCGTTTTCGGCTAAGAATTGATTATATTCCTCTTCAGAGGTGGATACTTCTACGCTTTTAACATTGCTATCTCCACTCATAGTACTAGCCATCTCGCCAAGAGTGGTAAGAGAAGTGCCGGGTTTGAAATAGATGGTAATGTCAATTTTTTCACGCATGGTGTCAGCGGTAGAGGAGAGAATGGCGCTAGCGATAATGGTTACAAAGAGAATGATAAGGGTGACTGTCATAACCAAAGTCGAAGCAATTGAAAGCCAAACATTTCTAGCGAAACTGATAGCACCGTATTTAAAAATGCGTGAAGTACTGCGGAGTTTATGAGAGTTGCCAGTCTTACTCATAGTTTTTAGATTTTTCTTGGTCTTTTTGGTCTCTTTTTCTGGCATTAGATTACCCTCCTTGAGCGATAGCGACGTGGGTCACGCATATTAACTGGGGCAGTGGCTGGTTTGGCAGAACGACGACGTGGCATAGCTGGGACGGCGGTAGTAGTTGTAGCAGTTGCAGCGGTAGTTGAGGTAGCGGCTCTCTTAATTGTGGGTTTGGGAGCAACTGGCCTTGTAGCTAGTGGTGTAGTAATAACTTGAACTGCAGGCGGAGTTAAGGGTTGAGAAGCTTGCGCTTTTGGCACGGAACTTATTTGATCGCCTGGACGCTGGAGTCTAGCACCGCCATCAAGTTTGTAAACACCATGGACTTTTTGGTCGGCAACGATCTTGCCGTCTTTTAGGGTGACGACACGTTTCTGCAAGTTATTGACAATGTTTTCGTCGTGGGTGGTGACTAAGAGAGTAGTACCAAAATCATTAATTTTCTTAAGCAGATCAATGATTTCTCCACGGGTGAGTTTGTCAAGGTTGCCCGTAGGCTCATCGGCGATAAGGATTTTTGGTTGTCTTGCGACGGAACGAGCAATAGAGACGCGTTGCGCTTCCCCACCAGAAAGATTGTCTGGGAATCTTTTGGCTTTGTCCAGAAGACCGACAAGTTCAAGGACTTTTGGCACGGTTTTGTTGATTTCTTTATTGCTCATGCCGGCAATTTCTAGGGCGAAAGCAACATTTTCAAAAACGGTACGACCAGGAAGTAACTTGTAATCTTGGAAGACAACGCCAAGGCGTCTCCTGTAATGTGGAATGTAGCGTTTTTTGACATAGTCTAAATCAATGCCGCCAACAATGATTTTGCCACTATCAGGAATTTCCTCTTTGGTGATCATCTTAATAAGAGTTGATTTACCAGCACCAGATTTACCCACTAAAAAGACAAATTCATTCGGCTCGATATGCAAAGAAACGTGGTCGAGCGCTGGGACGGCATCACCACGATAAGTCTTGGTTACCTGATCGAGCAGTATCATATATACAATATAACATAAGCTTGATAAAAATGGAAGAAAAGGTCAATCTTAAAAGATAATACAGGTTATTTTCCCAGTAAAAATTCTAAATAGGCATCAATAAAGCCTTCAATTTTGCCATCTAACACGGCGTCAATATCAGTTTCTTCGTATTTAGTGCGGGTATCTTTGACAAGTTTGTAAGGTTGCATTACGTAATTTCTGATTTGCTGCCCCCAAGAGGCGGACTCGCCAGCGCGAAGTTTATCGATACTTTCAGCTTGTTGCTCTAATTGCATTTTGGCAAGTTTGCCGCGTAAAATTTCCATGGCTTTTTCTTTATTTTGGAGTTGAGAGCGTTCATTTTGGATGGCAACAACGGTATTTGTAGGAATATGAGTTATACGAATGGCAGAATTAGTAGTATTGACGGATTGACCACCGTGACCGCCGGAGTGGTAGGTGTCGATGCGAAGGTCTTTGTCGTTAATTTTGATATCATCGCTAGATTTAATTACTGGTAAAATTTCTACGAGTGAGAAGGAAGTTTGACGGAGGTTATCGGCATTAAAAGGACTAAGGCGAACTAAACGGTGGGTGCCATGCTCGCTTTTTAAGTTACCATAAACATCAGTTCCGGAGACTTCATAAACTGCGGTTTTAATACCAGCTTCTTCTCCTGGTGTATGTTCTAGAAGTGTGGCTTTGAAGTTATTTTTTTCAAAGAATCTGAGATACATACGCTCTAGCATGCCAGCCCAATCCATAGCCTCTGTGCCACCTGCTCCGGCAGTAATTCTGATAATAGCGTTATTGTGATCATAGGGACCAGTAAAACGGAGGGACTTCTTTAATTTTGTAAAAGTTTTTTCCATGGCGGAAAGTTGATCGGAAATTTCT
The DNA here is from genome assembly GCA_964471175.1 of uncultured Candidatus Saccharibacteria bacterium. Taxonomy (GTDB): domain Bacteria; phylum Patescibacteriota; class Saccharimonadia; order Saccharimonadales; family Saccharimonadaceae; genus Nanosyncoccus. The sequence continues at coordinate 10,955 of CAYYEY010000009.1, read as the reverse complement.
TGTTCTAAATCGGATTCATTTAGTTCTAGTAGCTCATGAATGTCATTAATTTGGACTTTTAGAATCTGCCAAGCTTCGGCAGTGTCTTTGAGGCGAGACAGAGTTTCGTTTTTTTCGCGCGCTACTTCTGGATTTTTCCAAATTTCCGGATTTGCTACTTCGTTTTCTAGGTATTTAATCTCTTTTAACTTATCATCAATTTTGAGTTTATTCCAGGTAACAGTAAAATCTTTTTCTAAACATTCTAGACGTTTTTGATTTTGCATATATCTATACTCCTCATTATATTTCTAGGTTTTCTTGGGCGGGGTAAAGTTTTTGATAATCAAAATTTGAATCTGGAACGTCAAATGGTAAATCACTAAAGCCTGGTTTTTTGAGATGATAGGCGAGGCGGAGTTCAGCGATTTCGCCAACACACTCAAAAGGCTTCATGGAATTGTCAATACCAAGCAGGCCTTTAAAATCATCAAATAGTTCTTTCTTTTCTGTGAGTGGGGTGCCATTTTCAAAGAGTGAATTTAAATCTTTTGGCTCTATAAAAGGTGCAAACAAAAGATAGGAATTAGCACATTTGCTACAAAGCCCACACCATTTTAAGTTAGAATTATTAGCGCCTTGTTTGTAATTTGCAACATTGCAAGAACTGAATTCATGACCAAAATCATCCCAACATTTTTTGGTGAAAAGTTCAGCGATCTTTAGTTCGGAATATTTGCGAAGCGGAGAGCCAATTTCAATATTTTTGGATAGATAATGGTGCACGTAATTTGAAAATAGTTGTTCTGCTTCCCAAGTTTTGCTCCACTGATGATTGACGTCAAGATCGCCAATTCTAGTATGTGGTTCAGCACCTTCGTGACCAATAGAAGTTAAAATTACATTATTGCCACTTAAAATTGCCTGGATTAACATTAGACACATATTGATATAGGTAACTGGTACGTGTCCGTTCATGCCGCCAGATTTTATTAAGTTTTTGGTATCAATTTTTCTAATAATTACTTGGATATTTTTTGCACCAGTTTTGTCTAAAATTTTGGGATAAGTATTGGTGCTAGAAATGATTACGCCGGTCCAGGATTTCTTTTTATTATTTAGAAGTTTGGCAGTGAGTAAAGAGTCTTTACCACCAGATTGTCCGACGAGGATGCCTTCTTTTTCATACTTTATTGGATTTTCTAAAAGTGCAATTTTGTTTGGCTTAAAGTGTGCTAAATTGTCGCGCGTTAAATCGTTTTCGTAGGCGAATTGTGATAAGCCTTCTTGATAGACATAATTAAAAAAGGTGGCTTTTTCAACATCTAAATTATAGGGTATTGATATTTCTGGAGTGGGATGAGATTTATAATAAGATGTACCAAGAATAATATGTGCAAGAGTTAAAGCGCGATCCAAAATTACGGATGCTTCGCTAGAAAAATCAAATCTAGTTTTTTCAAACTGTATTTTTTCGCAAAAATTTGTGCCGTCTGCACCTTCATAATAAAACGAAGCAATAAAAGTTGAGGGATTAAATTTGTAGCGTAAAAATTTAAACATTATTTAAGGCCTTTAACGATTTTTTGAAACTTTTCGCCGCGGTCTTTAAAATTATCAAACATGTCAAAACTAGCAAAACCTGGAGACATTAAAACGATGGCAGGAGATTTGGTGGAAGCGGAGTTTTCGGCTACTGTTCTCGCGAGGTCAACTGCTTCTTTGAGAGATTTAGCAATGGTATACTTATCCCTGCTCTCACCTTCTGCTAAGTATGAGGCGGTTTCACCGATTAAGATAGCTTTAGTAAGATTCGGCGCGGAAAAAATACGTTTTTTGACTTGTTCGTCTGTGCCTTTGCTTTTGCCGCCGGCAATTAGTACGGTAGGAAAAGATTCGAAAGCCTTCAGGGCAACGTCAGTAGCTGGCAAAGCGGAGGAATAATTATCGTCATAATATTTGACGTGGTTTAGTTCGCGTAAAAATTGACAGCGATGTGGTAAACCTTTGAGACCTTTGACAGTATCGAGTAGTATTTGGTAGAGTTCGCCTGTCAGTAAACCTTCAATATCACCGTGATGGATTCTGGCGGCAACGGCCAGAAGTGCAGCTTCGGTGTTTTCTTTGTTGTGTTCTCCTGGGAGACTAAGGCTGTTTAGAAGTTCTCGTAATTTTAAGGCTGCAGTTTTGCTAAGTTTTGGAGAATCGGCAGACTTGATATTAATGGGATAAGATAGTTTGTGCGCTAAGGAATTCTTAGCGATGCTACTTGATGTGACATTTTTGCTATAGTAAACTAGAAAATCATCCTTTCCTTTGTAGCGTGCGACGTTAGATTTGGCATAGGTATATTCATCGAAATCTTTGTGAATGTTAAGATGATCTGGCTCGATACGTAGCAGGACGCCGATAAAGGAATTGTGGTGTAAATCCCAAAGTTGGAAACTACTAATTTCAAAGACTACATCATCCATCGGAGTAAGTTTGTCTAGGACGTCTAGTGGTGGGACGCCGATATTGCCTACGGTAAAGGTTTTGCCACCAGAGTAAGATTTTTTGATGTTATCTAGTAATGTTGCAATGATAGTGGTGGTAGTTCCCTTGCCTTTGGTGCCGGTAACAGCGATAATTTCGCAAGGACAGTGTTCAAAGAAGTATTTTGTGGCAGAGGTCCAGTACGGTTTTTTGCCGGAAAGTTTGTAATGATCCTCATTGTTTAAATGGGAATTTTGGCTATCGAATTCTTTAAAATTGTAGTGTGGAGGTACTGATGGGGAGCGAAATATCACATCATAATTTTCTAATCCGAGAGAGTCAATTTCTTCATCAGTAAAATGATCAAAAATCTTGATTTCTATATCCTCTGGCGGGACATTTTCATAAGGGTGAGTCTTAAAATAGTTTTCGACGCTTTTTCCTTCTACGCCGTAACCTAAAATTGCTAATTTCAACATATAATATATATTATATCACTAAGATTTGAGATAGAAAAGTTAAACTTTGAGTTTGTCTGATAGCTCTATAATGAAGGCTTTTTCGCAGGAGCCAACTGCGACCAAGGCTTCAATACCACTTTGTTTAAATTCACGGGCAAGTGCAACTAGATGCTTTTTTTCGATAGATTTAATAATATCCGGAATACGTTTATAGTTGATGATTTCCTCGTTCATGAAATAATTTTCGGCATAGAAATCTGCAATTTGGCCACTGGTTTGAGCGCCCATCTGGTAGCGGCCAAGTGCGTAGGACTTGGCCGCGTCAATATCGCCATCTTTGATGTCGCCGTTTAATACTTTTTTTAGTTCTCTGCCAATTAGCTCAAAAAGTTCTATGGCGTCCTCTTCGTTAACTTCGCCGTCAAAATCCCAGGAAGAGTTATGACAAGTATTGGAAATGCAACTACTCATGCCATATACTAATCCACGTTTTCTGGCTTGTCCTAAAATACGACTATTCATGGTGCCGGTCAAAATGTGATTAAGACATTCCATTGCTTGGACTTCTTTTTCTACTAGGCGTCTAGTGGTAACAAAAGAAAAGCCAAAAGTAATATTACTGGCATCCTTTCTCCTAATCAAAACAGGATCTGAAGTATGGAGTTCATCTACTGGGATATCAAAACGTTTTCCTGGTTTTAGATCCCAATTTTCCAGCATTTCAATAATGCGACGTTTTCTACCTTTGATTTTGCCAGCAATAATAAAGCGCATATTGAGCGCAGTATGAGTGCGACGATAATGTTCGCGGATATCTTTGACGTTAATGTTTGGTAATGTAGCAATACGTTCACGCAAAGTAGGAGTGGTTTCGCCAATAGCGGTTTGAAGTCTTGGCCAAAGTAATCTAGAATAGTCATTAAGGTAGCCGGTTAGTTCAGCACGGACGTTACCTTTTTCCCCTTTTAACTCCTCTTCGTTAAAACGCGGGGTGGTGATAGCGATACGTTTTAGATCTAAAACTCTATCCCATTCAAAATCAGCACATTCGGTTTCGTAGCACACGGCAAAATCTGAAGTCCAAGCATTGTGATATGCGCCATTTTTGGTGAAATCAGCCTCGTAGGCTTGCTCGTCACGGTACTTGGCATTTGCCCCAAAACTTAGATGCTCTACGACGTGAGCGATTTCATATAATTCTGGACTTTTGGCATAGCGCATACCGGCACGAAATTGGACGCGAGTGTCCATGACACTCGCGTCTGGAACATCAATAAGAAGGCCCTTTGCTCCATTCTTTAGTGATATTTCCTCAACAGTATGTTTCATAATTTATAGTAGAAGTGATTCGCGCAGAATTGTTTCTAGGGCACACTCAAGGCCGTTCGGCCAAGCTTATGGCCCTAGAAACAATTTGCGCAAGAATCACTTCTTTCTCTTATTTTTTCTAGCGTTCTTTTTAGCTTTCTTTTTGGCGTTTTTCTTAGCGTTCTTTTTCTTGTTTTTGGCTTGGGTCTTGTTCGGGGATTTTTTGCCAGAGGATTTTTTGAATTCGGAGTCGAGGTTCTTTTCGCCGGCGGAAATCTCATTTACGCCTTTTTCGGTAGAACTTTCGGCCATCTTGGTGAGTTCGGATTCGTATTCCTCGCCATCGGTGACGCCAGCCTCTACGGCTTCTTGCCTGCTCAAACCAAGGATAATCTTTAGGACTTCCTCACGGAGATTTCTTTGCAAGCCATCAAATAGTTTTTGAGATTCACTGCGATATTCTACTAATGGATCGCGTTGTCCAACGCTGCGCCAATGAATGCCTTCGCGGAGATGTTGCATATTTTCTAGGTGTTGCATCCAGAGGGCATCAAGAATCTTGAGATAAATTTCGCGTTCAATTTTGCGCATTTCATCAGAGCCAAGCTCGGCTTCTTTAGCGGCGTAGGCTTCTTCTACGGCAGTAAGGGCGAGTTTGGCGCGGTCTTTTTCTTTGCGGAGTAAACCAATAGTTTCAACTAGTTCATCATCAAGGTTAAAGACGTTTTTAAATTCACTCTTAAAATTCTTGTTGACGCGAGAACTAAATTGAGTGAGATCATCACAGGCATCTTTCATTAAACGGTGGATTTCATCCTCAATATTTTCGCCTTCAAGAATTTTGCGACGCATAGTGTAAACCACACGACGATGACGGTTGATGACGTTATCGTATTGAACCACGTTTTTGCGGGAGTCAAAGTTAAAGCCTTCGATACGCTTTTGGGCGGATTCCAAAGTTTTGGTAACGGATTTTGTCTGGATTGGGGTATCCTCATCAACACCAAGACGAGACATTAAAACTGCAATACGATCACCCTGGAATATGCGCATCAAATCATCCTCACAGGAGACAAAGAATTGAGTGGTGCCTGGATCTCCCTGACGGCCACCACGACCACGAAGCTGATTATCGACGCGACGAGAATCGTGACGCTCGGAGCCAATTACGACAAGCCCACCGAGTTTTTTGACGTCATCGGATAGTTTGATATCGGTACCACGACCAGCCATGTTAGTGGCAAGAGTAACGGCGCCTTTTTCACCAGCTTTTTCAATAATGGCGGCCTCATGCTCGTTGTTCTTAGCGTTTAGCATTTGATAAGGAATTTTGGCTTCGTCTAGGTATTTAGCGATGAGTTCATTTTTGACGATAGAAGCGGAACCAATTAGAACTGGCTGACCTTTTTTGTGATATTCTTTAACTTCTCTTACAATGGCGCGAAGTTTGCCGGCTTCTGTACGGAAAATTAAATCATCTTTATCGACACGCTTGATTGGTCTGTTTGGTGGAATTTGGATAACGTCTAGGGAGTAGATCTGCTGGAACTCTTCTGCTTCAGTAAAGGCGGTACCAGTCATACCAGAAAGTTTGCGATAAAGTCTAAAGAAGTTCTGGAAAGAAATGGTGGCAAGGGTCATGGATTCTTGACGAACCTGGACACCCTCTTTGGCTTCGATGGCCTGGTGTAAGCCCTCATTGTAACGACGTCCTTGCATCAATCGGCCGGTGTGTTCATCGACGATAATGACTTCACCAGAATTGGTAACAACATAATCTTTGTCGCGCTTAAAGACTACCTGTGCGCGCAGGGCTTGATCCATGTGATAAACCAGGCGAGTATTTTTGACAGAATATAGATTGTCGATGCCGAGAATTTTTTGGACTTTATCAACGCCTTTGTCGGTAAGAGTAACAGAACGGTGTTTTTCATCTAAGACGTAATCCTCATCAGTTAGTTTGTCAGCAATTTTAGCAAACTGATAGTAAGCATCTGGATTATCGCCGGCAGGTGCGGAAATAATTAATGGGGTACGAGCCTCGTCAATTAAGATGGAGTCAACCTCATCGACGATAGCAAAGTTTAGTTCTCTTTGGCGGAGGAATTTGACTTCATCTACCATGTTGTCACGGAGATAATCAAAACCAAATTCGTTGTTGGTGCCGTAGGTAACATCAGCATTATAGGCTTCTTTTCTGGAACATGGTTTGAGATGACGAAAACGCTCGTCCTCGTGCTCTTCGTTGATGTAATCTTTGTCATAGATGTAAGAAGCTTGATTGATGATGACACCGACGGAGAGGCCAAGAAAATCATAGACTGGACCGTTCCAGCCGGCATCACGTTGGGCGAGGTAATCGTTGACGGTAACAACATGGACACCGCGACCAGAGAGAGCGTTAAGATAAGCTGGGAGCAAGGCAACTAGAGTTTTACCTTCACCAGTTTTCATTTCGGCGACGCTACCTTCGTGAAGTACCATACCGCCGATTAACTGAACGTCAAAATGACGCATGCCTAAGATACGATTAGTAGATTCACGAACAAGAGCAAAGGCATCTGGCAAGATGATGTTTAAAGCGCGTTCTAAGGCAGCGTTGCTACTCTCTGTATCGCGTTTTTTGGTGTCTTTTTCATCTTTTAACTTATGGAGTGCGAGTTTGCCTTGTTCCTTTTTCATGAGTTTATCTAGGCGATCTTTCAAAACTTCGGTCTGTTCGGCGAGCTCTTTTTTCTTCATTTTTTGGTATTTTGGCTCGAGTTTGTTGATTTCCTGAGCGCGTTTATAGAGGCGCTTTAAGGTCTTTTTCTGAGCATCGCCAAAAATTCCTTGAAGGAATTTGGTCATTGCGGTTTTGTCTGCCAACTTGTCGGTTGGTTTTTTCTCTTTATGGTTTGCCATATCAACCTCGCTTGAATAGGGATTTAAGTTTGTTCTTTTGAAGGTGTGGAGTGCTTTCTAATTTGTAGCGGCGGATTTGAGCCATGAGTTTAGCCTCAATAATATCAATGCCGGCATAGACATTAGATGATTCGTCTTTGGCGGCGATGACTTTGCCACCAGGGATTTCCATAGCGGCGGAAATTTCGTATTTGTTGCCATGTGCGCGATCTACCTCAGTAACAACGATTTTGGCAAGAATGTCTTTTTTACTGCCACGAGGGAGATAGCGATCTAATTTACCAATACGCTTGATGGCGTATTTTCTGAAACTTTCCTCCACCTTGTACTTGTTCCCACTGATTTCGATTTTATCAATCATAACACTCCTTTTCTTAATTATACTAGATTTCTGTTCGGTTGCCAAGGTATGGACGCAAAACTTCTGGAACCTTGAACTTACCGTCTTTTGTAGCGTAATTCTCAACAATGGCAACTAATGCACGTGCCATAGAAATAGCGGTACCGTTTAGGGTGTGGACGTATTCTAGGTGACCATCTTTTCTTTTGACACGGATATTAACTGAGCGAGATTGGAAATCTGTGCAGTTGGAGCAACTGGTTAATTCCTGGTATTTTTGATTAACTGGGCTCCAATATTCTAGGTCGTATTTTTTGGCGGCAGGAGCGCCCAGATCGCCAGCGGCGATATTGATTACATGATATGGGATACCGATTTCTTGCCAGATTTCTTCCTCGATTTTGAGGATTTCTTCGTGGAGGTCTTTACTTTGTTCTGGGAGACAGAAAATATACATTTCTAATTTATTGAATTGATGGACGCGGAAAAGACCACGGGTATATTTGCCATAAGCTCCAGCTTCTTTTCTAAAACAGGCAGAATAGCCAGCATAGAACAACGGTAAATCTTTTTCATCTAGGACTTCATTCATGTGATAGCCAGTAAGTGGCATTTCGGCAGTGGCGATAAGAGCGAGGTCTTCTCCTTCAACGAAGTATTCATCACTTTGTTTGGAACTTCTAGGTGCAAAGCCAGTACCTTCAAGTACTTTGGAGGAAACAAGATCTGGTACAGTCATAAAAGTGAATCCATGTTCCATGACTTTTTTGATGCCAAATTGCAAAAGGGCGTTTTCTAGTAAGGCTAAGTCGCCTTTTAGGTAATAGAATTTATTGCCGGCAACTTTGGCGCCACGTTCAAAATCTAGCCAATCACGCTTGACACAGTAATCAAGGTGGTCTACGCCAGAGGATTTGTTTTCTCCCCATTTTGCAACTTCTACGCTCTTTTCTTCCCCGCCAAGTGGTACGTCATCAAAAATAATATTGGGAATGGATTTTAGGGCAGATTTTAGCTCGTCATCGATTTTGGTGAGTTCTGGCTCAATGTTCCCTAATTTCTCTTTTAGTTCTTTGCCCTGCTCGATTAATTCTTGGGCAGGCTTGCCGTTTTTCATTTTGGCGGCAATATCATTACGCTTCTTTCTTAAATCCTCTACTTCGGTTAAGACTTCTTTACGTTTGTCGTCTAATTCTAAGACGGCGTCAACGTCAACCTTGTAACCTTTTTCTTTGGTGGAGCGCTTGACGGCGTCCAAATTTTCCCTAATAAAATTAACATCTAACATAATATATATTATATACTATCTGGACGGAATTTGGGGTAAGAAAATGGTAATTACTGTGTTATAATAGCCATAAGAATTATAAAGGAGTAAAAATGTCAAATAAAGTAATGATTGTAGGGACTGGAAATGTTGGTGCGAGTATTGGTTATTGTTTGGTTAACCAACGTACTGCTGTCTCTGAACTTATCCTTACCGATATTAATACTGAGGACGCTGAGGGTGAGGCAATGGATCTAAGAGATACTTTGGCAGTCTCACCATCTTTTATGAAAATTAAGGCTGGTACTTACAAAGATGCTTCTGATTGTGACATTATCGTTATCACTGCTGGCGTGCCACAAAAACCTGGTGAATCGCGCATGGATTTGCTCAAGAAAAATGCAGAAATTTTTAAGGATATGATCTCTCAGATTATGGATTCTGGTTTTTCTGGGATTTTCTTGGTAGTAACTAATCCAATGGACGTGATGACTTATCTTACTTGGCGTTATTCTGGTTTACCAGAGGAGCAAGTAATTGGCTCTGGCACCGTGTTAGACTCCGCTCGTTTGCGTTATCGTATTTCTGAGCGTCTTGGTGTAGCGCCAAAATCTGTACACGCCTTCCAGATTGGTGAACACGGCGATACGGAGTTTGCACTTTGGTCCACGGCTAATCTTGGCGGTGTACCATTAACAGAATTGTTAAACGCCAAAGAGCGCGACGAGATTGAGGATTTTGCTAGAAAAGAAGCTTACGAAATCATCAATAAGAAAGGTGCGACTTATTATGGTATTGGTGCCTGTGTCACCAAAATTATTAACTGTATTTTGGGCGATGAGAAACGTATCCTTACGGTATCGTCTTATGATGATTTTACAGGTGTTTACAATGGTTTCCCGGCGGTACTTGGTAGAAATGGTATTGTTCGCAGGCTAAATATCAAATTGACAGAAAAAGAAGGCATCAAACTTCAAAAATCAGTTAATGCGATTAAAGAAGCTATTTCTGAAGTAGAGAAATAGTAGCAAGACTACAAAATATTACCAGCCGCCGCCTCCGCCGCCGCCTCCGCCGCCGCCGGAGAACCCACCACCACCGCCACCAGATGATGACGAGGAGGAATAAGAAGTGGAACTGACAATAGTTGAGGCGGTGGTAGAAGTCATGTTTCTAAACATTGTTAGGGTCAGATAATCGGTGCCATAATACCAGCTATGTTCGATCTCTGGGTGCTCTTTGTAGTATTTGTTGAGTTCTGCCATCCAGCTATCTTCTGCGCCAAAGATTACGGCATAAGGTAATAATTTTTCATATAACTTGACAATACCTTTTGTAGAAGTATCGGCACCTTTAACAGATTGTAAGAATTTGATACGATCTTGTTCGGCCATAGTAATGTATAATTTTAGGCCTTCTAGCTCTTTTGAAACCTTAATTCCCTCCATGGTGCGACTGCCGTATTTAGAGGATATGGCAACGAAAGCGATAATAATAATGAAGGTCAAAACTGGCAATGCGATGTCAATGATTGAGAGATAAACGGAACCAAAACTATTGACGCTAAATAAGAACTCTATAAGAAATGTTGGAATGAAAAGGATTAACAAGAAGGAAAATACAAGATAGGCAAATGATACGGTTTTGCCCTTTTCTTCCATTAAGCCTTTGGTCTTTAGCATGGATATACTATCGGTAGTGTATGCGCGTTTGATGGCTTCAAGAGAGGCAGTGGCGGTGCGTTTTTTAACGTCAAATTCTGCGTCAACGGCCGGGACGGCGGGCCCCTGTCCCGCAGCGGTTTTTTCCGCATCCTGGACGCTTACGGACAGCAGCTGGGCCTGAAGATACATCCCCATACCCTGCGCCACAGCGCTGCCACTCACATGCTGGTCCATGGAGCAGACCTGCGGGGTCATCCAGGAATTCCTGGGACACAGTGATCTCAGCACCACTCAGATCTATACTTCGCTGGAGTGCAGTCAGCTAAAGGGCATCTACAACAGATATCATCCCCGTTCCGGGCTGTTTGAAGGAGAGTAATATGAAACGATTCATCATCGTGGTCATGGATTCCGTGGGCTGCGGCGAGTTGCCGGACGCCGCCGCTTATAACAGTGTCGGCGCCGATACCCTGGGTCATATAGCCGCCCGCCGCGGCTTGTGCTTGCCCCACCTGCAGAAGCTGGGGCTGGGCAATATCGCGGACCTGGCCGGCGTC
>CAYYEY010000008.1:0-22168 GCA_964471175.1 uncultured Candidatus Saccharibacteria bacterium | reverse complement strand
AACAGAGAGCCTGGTGTTTGATAGCTTATTTGTACTTGGCATTATTACCTCCTTTTTAGGTCACATATTCCCCAAGAAGGCAAAGGAGTTCTCCTTAAGAAAAATGCGACCATTTACTAGTCGCTAGACAATCAGTTCCTGCTCTATTCGAGTGGTGGCTGCGTAAATGGCCGCATCTTGCACTCGAATACACAAGAACTTTTAATTCCTTTTTTACAAAAAATGAACTGAATTGTCTAGCAATTTCTATTATAGCATAAAAATTTTATATGCAATAAGAAAAGTCAAAAAATTTGAAAAAAATAGCGTTTCGTCTCAATAAAATATAAAATTAAAATGTCAGAAAATTATTTTTGGTAGATTGAGATGTGGGCGGAGGCGTATTTGCGGGTGGTGATTAGGTTTAGGCGTTCAAAAATCCCAACAGGAGCGATCAAGCCTGGATGGGATAAAACCAAAAATCCATCTGGAGCGAGCAAGTCCTCAGCGGCGGCAAATTGCTCAACCCTAAAATCATCATACGGTGGGTCAATTAGAATTAAATCATATTTCTCAAATTTGTCAATTTGAGGGTGGGGATTGTGGGGATGGGGGTCGTCTTTTGCACTTTGGCGGTTTTTAGGGCTTATGCTGTTACTTGGCTTACCTAGAGATCTTGCCAAAAATTCTTGGACCGAAATTGGAAAAATGCGAGTGCGTTTTGAAACGTCTAAAAGTTCGGCGTTTTCTTTGATGGCCTTGATGGCTTTTGGCGATTTTTCTACAAAGGTGACCGCATGAGATCCACGAGAGATTGTCTCTAAGCCAAGTGCACCAGAACCAGCATAAAGATCTAAGACGTTCAAACCTTTCATTGAAAGGTCAAGTGAGTTAAAGAGTGCTAGTTTTTCCCTGTCACCCATAGGGTGAGTATGCTTATCCTTAGGAGAAACCAAGATGCGGCTGCGTAATTTCCCAGAGGTAATTCTCATTTTTCGCCCCCTTTTGAATCGCTCGTAGAGTTGGTTTTGGCGCCATCTATGACAGATTCTTGTAATTCTTTCTCATCTGGGAGACTGGAAAGCCAGCCGATAGTAACCATTTTTACAATTTCTGGGAGCAAAATTTGCTTGGTTTCTAGAGCAAGTTCCGCCGTCCACCCCTGTTTCCTGAAGCGATCATACATTTTGAGATTATCAATCTTATGCAGAGACGCGTAGAATTCGCGTTTTAGGTCTAAATCATGGTAACGCTTGAGATGCGCGATTTCAGCAGGAGAAAGTTTGGGTGCTAGGCTGCGATTAGGGGTGGATTTAGCTACGATGGCACAGCCATACTCAAAAGCAATGTGTTTACTCATAATCCCCTCAACACCCCAGTAAAGCCAGTTGTTGCGAGCAGATTCAGAGAAGGAATCGCCACGCATAATACCCTTGACAGGTTGCCCAAATATGGTCTTATATTCCTTATCCGACATCAATTCTGAAACGGCTTTTTGGTAAGGAAAGTGGTGCGCTGGAGTCAGGCCATCAGTAATAGCGTGGGCAAGCCAAGCAGCCTCAAAAGCCGTACGGGTTTGGTCATGTTTTTTGATGGCTTTTTTAAGGTTATGATGGCGGTTCATGATATCTTTGATCAAAACCCCATCGTCTTGATCTGGAATAATAAAGTGTGTAGGCTCATCTACCCCTGGACTTTTACGCTTCAAACCATCTGGACCTTTGGCGCCCTCAAAATACACAATTTCTTTAGCAGTAGGAAAATCAAGACCTTCTGGTGCTAGTTTATGAAAAAACTGAAGCGCAGCACGATCGAGTTTCTGATGCGTGCCAATTAGGCGCCCAGAATGTTTAGAATTTTTGAGTAGTCCAACGGTTGAATACATGATTAATTTAGTGTGGTGAGTTGTTGATAATGGGAAATTCCCGACATTAACTCTTTATATTCTAGCATAAAATTGGGGTTTTTAGAAATCTCCTGCATCACTTGATTAACGTGGCGAGAGGCTAGTGCTATCAATTTTGTATCTGAAAGGGTGGCAATCCTGAGATCCAAAGCACCGTGTTGCAAGGCGCCATAAATCTCTCCTGGACCGCGGAGTTTTAGATCGACCTCTGCCAGATGAAACCCGTCAGTACTTTTTTCCATCTCTTGTAACCTCTTTGATGGGCGGTCCTCGCTGCTTGAAATCAGATAGCAATAACTCTTATCTTGACCTCTGCCGACCCGACCGCGTAGTTGGTGAAGCTGAGCCAAGCCATAGCCCTCAGCATCAGAAATCACCATAACTGTAGCATTAGGGACGTTCACCCCTACTTCTACTACGGTTGTGGAGACTAAGATATCAATTTTTTTAGCGGCAAAACGGCTCATAATTTCGTCTTTTTCTGACGGTTTCATGCGACCATGGAGAAATTCGACTTTAGCCTTTTTAAAAATCCCTTTTAACCTGGTGGCTTGACGCTTAACAGAGGTGGTTTCTAGTACGGGATTGTCCTCAATATTTTTACAAATCCAGTAAATTTGGTGGCCTTTTCCTAGTTCTTCGGTAATTGCTGGGTAGAGACGAGATTTTTGGTCTACTTCTCTTATGATTTTGGTCTCTATAGGTTTTCGACCTTTGGGGAGTTCACCAATTACAGAGATGTCTAAATCGCCAAAAATTGTAAGTTGGAGAGAGCGCGGAATAGGAGTGGCAGTCATAGATAAGAGGTGTGGAGCAGTGTTTCTGGTATCTTTTTTGATGTTTCTGGCGGTTTTTAAGAGGAGATTTTGACGCTGCTTAACCCCGAAGCGATGTTGTTCATCAATAATGCAGAAAGCGAGAGCATTAAAAACCGTATCATCGGTAATAACAGCGTGAGTGCCGATTAAGAGGTCAATTTTTCCCTCTTTTAGAGCCTTCTTTAGCTCGGTTTTGTGCTTGGTGGCGCCCGTTAATAACGCAATTTTAACCCCTAGAGGCTCTAGGAGCGGTTTTAAGCCTTCAAAATGCTGAGTGGCTAGGATGGCCGTGGGCGCAAGCAAAGCCGTCTGGAAACCGTTACAATGCGCTTGGTAAGCAGAAATTGCCGCAACTACAGTTTTGCCAGAGCCAACGTCTCCCTGCAAAAGCCGGTTCATAGGAGTATTTTTTTCCAAATCCTGCAGGATGTCCCAAGTGGCAAGGCGCTGGGCATTGGTGAGTTTAAAGGGAAGTTTTGAGAGCAGATCTTTGGTACTTTTAAGATCAAATTTAAGAGGTATGGCTTTTAATTTTTGAGTTTCCTCTTTTGATAATCTGGCTGCCAGCAAGAGTTCAAAAAGCTCCTCGTAGGCCAGGTATTTTCTGGCTTTTTTCACCTCTTTTATATTGTCTGGGAAGTGAGAATTATAAAGGGCTTCGCCGCGCGCCTTGGGGCGAGCGGCGGAATTTGGCAAGAGATCTGGGATTTTGGAGAAACAGGGGCGGAGCGAATCGAAGAACTTAATAAAATTAGCTGATTTGATACCACCGCGCTGAGGATATATGGGATGGAGAGATTTTTTGAGCGACGCCCCGACGTCGTCAGCAAGGATGGCGGAAGGAGATGTTAGCTGGTACCTGCCTCTTTTCAGGTCATAATTACCAGTAAAGTAATATTCTTTTGATTCGTCAAATTGCTTGGCGCGGTAGGGCTGGTTAAACCAAACTACGCGGATTACGCCAGTCTCATCGCTAATCTGACCCGTGGTGATAGACAGACCGTGACGGCGGGTATAATTCGCCTTTAAATCGGAAATCTTACCCCTGATCATAACCTTACCTGGGCGGAGATCTTTAATCTTGACGGCTGCCTGGAAATTCTCATAGTCTCTTGGTAAAAAATACAACAAGTCACGCACGGTAAAAATACCTGCCTTATTTAAAGAGGCAGCAGTTTTGGCGCCAACTCCTTTGATACTGGTGACCTCCTGAGATAAATCCATGGCTTAATTATAGCACAAGGTAGGTAGAATAGCTGGATTCTATAGGGGTAGTTATCTATAAGGGCGACTATCTAAGTGATTGTCTATGAAATTGATTGCTCAGGAGATCATCTATAAGATTTTATTATGATTTTGGGGAATAAAAGGCCCGGAAGCTGTGCTTCCGGGCTATATAAGAGATAACAGTCGCCAAGGCTTGAGCCCGTATTTCCTAGAAATACATAGCCGCTCCGGCCTTGAAGCGTACAGAGTCCTTTTTGAGGGTAGTTTCATCATCCAGCTTCTCAGGCTGGCTTGGAACTTTCTCCTCAGTTTTAGTAGTAATACTGGTGTAAGTAGTAATTGGTGCGTCATTACAATTGACGCCATAAATCGCATCTACTACATTCACACTCGCAGTGGTACCTGCTACTTTTTTTCTGTTGTACTCTACGTTTATTGCGACTACTGTCACAATAAGCAGACTTGCAAGAATTAGCATAACAATATACCACTCCCGCTGCTGTTTTTTCAACTGATCTCTCTGCTTTATGTTTCTAGCGATCTTTAGATATTCATGATTGCTGTCCAAGGCAATCACCTCCGTCTTTATCCTGCTTACGTTCAAAGTAGCAGGCTATCAGACCGATCGATAGAAATACTGTCGGGAAGGTAAGCACAATCGCGCTTATCGCCTCCACTCCCAAATTAACGTTCATCATCATTATTCACCCCCTTTGTATACTTGATGACCTTTATACTATCATTTCATTGTACCACTCATAAGTATTTTTGTCAATACTTTTTATGTCTAAACAGGGGTGAGGCATTAGTGTAGTTTTTTTCTCGTGCTCTTTACGCCAAGTGGCAACTTTTTTGTGGTCTCCAGATAAAAGCACATCTGGGACTTTCATTCCTCTAAAATCAGAGGGTTTGGTATATTGAGGAGCTTCAATATTGTTAATATCCTCATTAGAAAAACTCTCAATATCTGCCGAAGTTGCACCACCAAGCACCCCTTTTAGCAGACGAACGATAGAATCAATAATTACTAGGGCTGGGAGCTCGCCGCCGGTAAGTACGTAAGGACCGAGGCAGATTTTATAGTCAACGAGTTTTAAGATACGCTCATCGTAGCCTTCATAATGAGGGCAGATGATGACATAATGAATCAACGGATTATTACCTTGACCTTTGTTGACTGACAGTGAGGCATCTGCTCTACTAAAAAGGCTCGAGTTCTTGCTGGCATTTGATAGGTTTAGCGGTTTGCCCTCTGCCGTTTTCCCCCTGATACTCGTTTCGATTGCATCTACATCACTATCTGGAAGGTCGATCTTGGCAAATTGCCTAGCTAAATTCTCATTCCAGAGTTCACCATCAGGAGTAGGGAGAATAACTTTTGGCTCGATTTCTCCATTTTTTTGACAGGTTTCTTTGATTTTCTCTACAGCGGCGAAGATTGGCTCAACTCTCAGCACCATGCCGTCGCCACCTCCATAAGGGGTATCGTCAACGGATTTATGTGGCCCCAAGCCATAATCCCGAAGGTTCACAAAATTAAACTCCACAATTCCCTTATCTTGCGCTTTCCACATCATAGAAGCCTCAAGATAGGGCCTCAAAGCTTCCTCAAACAACGTAATAATCGTAAATTTGACTTTTGCCATATTAGTGTTATTTTAACATATTTTGAGAGGAAATACTAATTATTTACCAACTTTGCCCTTGACTTTTTAGCATAAACGTAGTAGAATAAGCGTAAGCTGATACGCTTCACAGGGGTTCCACTGAGAATTTAGTGGAGTGTGGAGACTACATTAAAACAAAAACACAGCGGATTAAAACAAAACAATGTGCCCCAGGGTGGGCGCGGATCAGCGGGCGAGCCTCCTTAGGAGGCTCGCCCATTTTTTTACCAGTCCTCTACTAAGGTAAATTCTTTGCCAGCAATAGAGATGATACTATCGTCTACGGCGCCTCTGCTGGTTAATTCGGCGCGGATGCCCATTTTTTTCATGATGTCCCTTAGACGATTGACCGATGCATAATTACCAAGATCAGTACGACGAGCAAATTTTTCGATTTTCTCACCTCTTACAATGAATTTATCGCCTGCTTTTTCTACGGTCCAGGTATCTTTTAGGGCTTTTGGTGATAAGGCAATGACTGGGATATCACCAGGAGTGGCAGTCTCCGTGGGTTCAGAAGCATCAGCTCTTGCGGCAGAAAGAGTGGGGCTTTTGGAGTTATTATGCGAATTTGCATTTTTTGAGACTTCAACTGCTTCTTTTAATGCGCGGAGAAGTTCATCTAGGCCTTGATGGGCGCTAGAGGAAATCGCATAAATCTTGGCGTCATGATTGATTTTTAGAATGGAGGCCATCTGCATTTTGATGATTTCTTGGTCTAGGCCTTCTGTTTTGGTCAAAGCAACAATCTCTGGACGAGATTCTAAATCGGAGTATTTAGCAAGTTCGTTTCTGATGACCTGATAGGCTTTACCAGCATCATCAGCGTAAGCGTCAATAAGATGTAATAAAACTGCTGTTCTGTCAACATGGCGTAAGAAGGCGTGGCCTAGGCCCTTGCCTTCAGCGGCCCCTTCAATTAAACCTGGGATATCAGCAATCAGTAAATCCTGCCCATCAATGGTGGCCACGCCGAGATTTGGCACAATAGTGGTGAAAGGATAATCAGCGATTTCTGGCTTGGCGTTCGATACAACAGAGAGAAAAGTGGATTTACCGGCGTTTGGTAGGCCAACCAAACCAACATCAGCCAAGAGTTTTAGCTCCAACTCGGCAATAAATTCCTCGCCGGGTTCGCCGACTTCAGCGATGCGAGGAGTTTGACGCACTGAACTCTTGAAATGCGCGTTGCCAAAACCGCCGTCACCACCCTTAGCGATAACCGCTTCTTCGCCATCGTGGGTAAGATCAGCTAGCATAACACGCTCGGGGGCCTGCCAGCTGTTGTCCTTCCCAAATTTTTCATTAGAAAAATTTGGGAGCCCTCCCACAGCTGTCACCCCTCGCTCACCTGTAGTGCCGTCACCCGCTCGCTCGTTTGCGAGGCGGTAAACTACGGTACCAATGGGGACTTCAATAATTAGGTCTTTGCCGGAGCGGCCAGCGGCACGCTGGCCGCTCCCGTTTTTGCCGTCCTCTGCGCGGAGGATAGGATTATATCGAAAATCTAAGAGGGTGTTGGTATCTTTGTCGGCGCGAAAAATGATAGAACCACCCTTGCCGCCATCGCCACCATCTGGGCCGCCCTTGGGAATGTAAATCTCATGGCGAAAGGAAACAGCACCATCGCCGCCTTTACCGGCGTGGAGTTCTACTTTTGCGGTATCAACAAACATACTAAAATTATAGCATAATTTTGATTTATTTGCCGTGGATGTAATTATAAGAGGCGGCTTCGCCGGCGGAGATAGTCTTGGTACCAACGCGACCCCAGCCAGCAATACCATTCATATCAGAAATCGTAACTGAGCCATCAGGATTAACACCAATCACAACACCAACGTGGCCAAGTCCGCCACCAGTCTGAAATACCGCGCCATAAGCTGGAGTGCGGTTAACCACAAACCCCGCGGCGCGTGCGGCACTAGCCCACATATTAGCGTTACCCATGTTGGATGGTAGATTGTAGTTTGCTGGCATATTATCGTGACGCCATTGCCAAGCGTACCAAGTACACCAACCATAGGCGTATTTATTGCCAGAAGCATAGGATGCGGTGTAATTATAGGAGTTAACAGATGAGGAAGTATAGCCATTGCCGTAATTAGTATAGGTGGTAGTTGTAGCTACAACGTATTCTGGACGCTCAGTCTCTGGTAAAACACCATTTGGAATCAAGATAATAGAATCGACCACCAAATTATGATCCCTTTCTAGGTCATTAACACTGATGATTTCGGCAGCAGTAGAACGGTATTTTTCGGCAACCGACTCTACATTATCACCAGATTTAACCTTATAGGCAATACCTGGAACAGATGGGACAAGTAAACCTTGGCCCTCAGAGACTTCTGTACCTTTCAAATTATTTGACCATCTAATCTGATCTGTAGTAATACCAAAGCGTGTGGCGATGGATTCCATGGTTTCACCTGGTTTAACAGTATATTGTACTACGCCACGAGAGATGCTAGAGAGATCTACGTGGATTGGCTTAGAGAGTTTGCCGGAATCATCAACAGTCTGAGAGTTTTGTTGCAACATTACCACAGTATCATAGTTAGTCTCGGCAAGATTAGCAGACATTAGATTCATACTACTAGCCATCTCCGCAACTACATAGAACTGGCTAACCTGATCAGTGGAAATTTTAGCTGAACTATAAACAATAGAGTTCATATCCATGCTTTCCCCTGGACTTAAATTTTTGTCTCTGGAGCCGAAAAAAGCAACAGCAAGAACTGCTGCGGCAACCAAAATATATGCCCAATTCTTACGGATAAACTTAAATTTCTTGGTCTTTTTGGCTGTCATAGTCTAACCAAGACTCCAGCGTTATAATTTTATGTTACAGAGGTTCTGACAATGATCAATGATATTCTGATTGTGCTCGGAGTCTGTGTAACTATAATACATCACACCATCGTCACCTGTCAAGAAGTAAAGGTAAGAGGTATCGGTTGGATTAGCTACAGCAAGCAAAGCGGAGACCCCTGGATTACAAATTGGCCCTGGAGGGAGACCTAAGTATTTGCGAGTATTATAAGGTGAATCGATCCCTAGAATTAAACTATTATCGGTATAAATTACACGATTTGGGTCTAATAAATCGGCAGCGTACTGAGTGGTAACATCAGATCCTAAATTAAGGTTTTGCGCTAAGCGTGAGTAGAATACTTGCGCAACCGTACGTTGGTCATCATAACTACTGGCCTCTTTTTGAATAATAGAGGCTAGGGTAATTCCCTGGTGCAAAGTAAGTCCGCGCTCAGCGTATTTAGAGATCAAATTGTTAGAATTTACTACGTTCCACATGGCATTAAGAGCAGTTTCGATGATTTTTTCGACAGAGTCAGATTTAAAGAATTCATAGGTATCACCATAGAGATAGCCTTCGAGATATTCTGTACCATCTGCAAGATTGGCCGGAACACTTTGAAGTACCGGATTATCGTATTTTTTAGAGAAGGCACCTTCTACAGCCGCAGTACTATAGCCTTTTTCTAGCAAATCGGCCTTAATCTCTCTGATAGTCTCCCCTGGTAGGATAGTAAGAGAAAATACGTTAGGATTCTTAGCTCCTTCTACTAATTGATGGCCAATTTGCTCGACATCCATGGTGCGGCGGAATTGATAAGCCCCAACTTTGATCTGGTTTTCCAGGCGATTTGTACGCATATAAATCTGGAAAGCGAGTGAATTTTTGATAATACCAGCAGCTTCCAGGTTGTCTGCGACGATTTGGATGGTTTCTCCATCTAGAACAGAGAAATCAACATAGTCGCATCTGTTATCGTCTTTTAATTCGTCGCAATTGGGGATTTGGTAGATTGGACCAAGTGAGGTATTATACCAGGCGAAAGCGATGCCGGCACCAGCACCACAAGCAACCAAGATGGAAATTAGAATTATTACGAATTTTTTGAGCATGGAGCCTCCTTCTTTGCTGGGGTTGGGTGTCTTAGTATTAAAATCCTCGGTGCTCATTAATTTATCATCTGGAGCATCGCCACCCCTGGAGAGAACGGCAAGATTTTCAATACAATCTTGTAAGATAATAGCGGCGGCCTCCGAATCAATTTCTTCTTTGGTATAGGCTTTTTTACGAGCTTTTAAGCGCTCTTCCGCCTCTACAGAGGTGAGAGATTCATCCTGAAAGCGGATTTTAGCATTTGGAATGATACTTTTTAGGGTTTCGGCAAATTCGCGGACGTATTCAGACTGTGCGGTTTCGTTACCTCTGTTACTGCGAGGGAGGCCGATCACAAACCAGTTGGTGTTATTAGCTTTAGCAAGGCGCGCAATTTCGGAATATTCCGTACCACCGCCGACGTTTAAAGTGGTGGTCGGGACGGCGATGCGGACATTAGAGTCTGCCACGGCAACGCCAATACGTTTAGTGCCCACATCTAAGCCAATAAGTTTCACTAATTACTCCTCCACCTTTAATTCTACAGTTACCTTGTTTGGGTCATTTGGCACTGAGCCAACCCATGGGAATGAGGTTTTGACATTAACTGAGCTAACGCCGTTGATTGACTTTAGGAGAGATTGGACCTCGCCAACTTTCTTGCCCATGGATTTTTCAAGGATATCTTCCTCGTTAACCTTAGGACCGCTCTTGGTGGAACTCTTGAGTTTGGCAGTATAGCTGCTGTCGCTCTTGGAGAAATTTTCAAAGAATGGAGTGTCAATGGCGTAAATCTTTTGATCGGAAGCGAGTTTTTCCTCAGTTTTCTTTTTAATGAAGTCCTCTACGTTGGTCTTATCGACAGCGTACATTTTATAAGTGGTGGTGGCGGAAATTTTAGGGGTAACGCCGGCTTTAACTTCTTGATCTACAGCTGGGGAGGAAGTAGGGTTAGAAGTAGTAACCTCTATACTAGATGGGATAGTAATCATATCGCTACCGAATTTCTTTTCTAGCTCGCTCTTGCCATCCTCTTTACCCTCCGTGGCAAGTTTTTCTTTGGCTTTGTCAAAATCGGTCTGAGAGACAACAGTGACAACATTAGAGGTGCCACCGGTGAAAGCAGCTGTATTAAAGGCATTGACTTTGCTGTCTGGACTAGTCCAGCCGCTATCGTGAGCGCCGATATTAGCATCAGCACCAGAGGTGGTAGATGTAACATTGACTTTTTGAGCGTCAATACATTTCTTGCCAGAATAATCTGCTTTGGTGCAATTATCTGGATTGGTGAAGGAGACAGCGCCATCAGTAGTATAAGAATTAGAGCCGTAAGAGAAAGTGGTGCCAGCTGGGAGCGAGAAGCCCTCATCATCGGAGCTAGAAAATATTCCTTGGAGATTTAGGACACCTTTAGCCTTTTCACCGACATCTTTTTGACCGGTGGCGGTGAAATCAACACTGGTAGTTTTTTCTACGGTCTGCTCCTCTAGCAAGAATACACCTTCCCCTGGTTTTTCGGTGCCAGCCTTAAGGACAAAAGAAACATTCTCAGAGAAATTATTGGTTGTGGTCCTGATAGCTACGGAGATTTTAGCGGCAGGAGCGAAAACAAAGGCCCAGACAAGGAAGCCAACCAAGAGAACAAAGACAATGGCGCCAATAATGATCCATTTACGGTATTTCTCTAGGACTGGAATCTTGCCTTTTTTGTCGTTCTTTTTGCCCTTTTTTTCATTTTTCTCTAAATCATCAGAGGAAATTACCTGGTCTGCCGATTTTTCTTTGGAATTAGTAGATTTAGTATTATTTGCATTTGCTTGGCTTGTGCTATTTGCATTGCTAGATTTAGCAACAGTGGCACCAACGGCGGCACCAGCAGCAGCTCCGGCAGCAGTATCTAGGGCATCGTCAAAATCAGATTCATTAATAACCTGTTCTCCGAGCTCCTTTTCTTTCTCAACAATCTCTGATGGGAGTTTAGGGCGAGATTGTAAATTCTTGGCGACTGGAATTTGAGCAGCGGCAGCAAGTTTAATCAGAGCTGGATCTGTTGTGACGATGACAACGACTTTTTCTGCCTGTTTTGCGGCCTTTGCAACCAATTTAGTATTGACGGCACTACGCAAAACGCCAATTTTTTTAGGTGGAACCAGGGCAACAAGTTTGAGTTTAGCAGCCTTGATGCGAGCGATAATATCGGTGATATCATCTTCTGGCTCAATATAGACAACATCCTTATTCATAAATCCATAATATCACATTTTATGCTGCTTGTGTTAAAAATGTGCTAAAATAAGGTAGATGGGCATTTTTCAGAAAAAAACTGCTGGCGTTCCTGATGATCTTTCTAGAGATCAGGCAATTTTGGCCGAAAAAGTCTTAAACACCATTAACGATGGTGTGATTATTATTGATCAAAATGGTTTGGTAAAATTGATTAATCCAGCAGCTGCTAGAATGACTGGGAATAATTCCCCAAGTGACGTAATGGGGATTTCTTATTTGTCGCTTCTTAGATTAGAAAATGGCGAAGGGATGCCAATTGCGGACAATCAAAACCCGCTAATTGTGGCAATCAATAACAACGACACCTGGGAGTCTAGGGATTATTACCTGGTGACCTTGCAAGATAATAAAGTACCAATCGCAATTACTCTGACCCCTTCTGGTGGGAGAAATGCCGATAGAATTATTACGATTAGAAACATTGCCGAAGAACTGAAAAAGGAGGGCGAGCAAGCGGAATTTATCTCCACAGCTTCGCACGAAATGCGCACACCGGTGGCTTCGATAGAAGGATACTTGGGGTTAGCCCTAAATCCACAAACTGCCACCATTGATGACCGAGCAAGACAATATTTAACAGAGGCGCATAATGCTTCGCAGCACCTTGGAAAATTGTTCCAGGATTTACTTGATGTCACAAAATTAGACGATAAGCGTGAACGCTTGCACCTTGTGCCAACAGATATGGTAGCAGCAGTAAGAGAAATCGTAAACGGTCAAATGCCAGCAATAACAGAGAAAAATTTGCAATTTTCTTATGGCTCTAATACAGATGACGGTGGAGAAAAGATGCAGATTGCCCAGCCGGTCTATGCGATGGTTGACATCGACTTCTTGCAAGAAATAATGAATAACTTGCTTGAAAATGCCATCAAATATACTGAACCTGGAGGGTCAATTTGGGTGAATGTCAGGGGTGATGGAGATAACGTTTTGATTAATGTCACAGATACAGGAATGGGGATTTCCCCTGATAACTTGGAGCATATTTTTCAAAAATTTTATCGCGTGGATAATTCTCAAACTAGAACAATTGGTGGAACTGGACTTGGACTTTACATTGTTAAAGAGCGTGTACAGGCGATGGGCGGCCGCGTTTGGGCGGAAAGTGCCTTTAATGAGGGTTCGACTTTTTATGTGTCTTTGCCACGGATTTCTCAAGAGGAATACGACCGACAGCTGATGGTGATTAGGAATACCCAGATGATGACGCCGCCAGCGCCAGCGCCAACTGGAATGGGTGCAGCCGGCGTCGCAGCGGTCAGCCCAGCCGAGCAAAGTAGCGCCGCCACCAGCGTAGCAACAAGTGGTGTAGCTGGGAATGTTACAGCAGCAAATCCTACTAGTCAAAATAACGTAAGTAGTATACAATAGAACTAAATTAGGAGGAAATATGACCAAAATAATGCTAGTAGAAGACGATAAGAGCCTGAGGGAAATCTATAGCATCCGTCTAGTAGCTGAAGGGTATGAAGTCGTCTCAGCTGGGGATGGTGAAGAGGCCTTAGCGATGGCAGTACAACAGAGGCCAAATTTGATTGTCTCTGACGTAATGATGCCAAATATCTCTTGATTTGATATGCTGGATATTTTGCGTTCTACTCCTGAAACGAAGGATATCAAAGTTATCATGATGACCGCACTGAGTTCTGATGACCAAAGACAACGCGGTGAAAGTCTAGGAGCTGATAAGTACCTAGTAAAATCACAGGTTGGAATTGAGGATGTAATCAATGCTGTGCATGAAGTATTAGGTGATAAAGAAGTGGCGACGGCTGATACAACACCGACGGTCGCAAACCAGCCAATGGGTGCCCAGCCAGTAGAAGGAACAACACCTGCAACTGAGGCTCCTGCTCCAGTTGAAACCCCTGCTCCCGCTGGAGCTCCTACTCAAGCTGAGGCTCCTGCTCCAGTTGAAACCCCTGTTGCAGCTGAGAATCCAGCTACAACACAAAACTCCACTGCGGCAGCAATGGAAGAGCTTTTAAATAACACTCCGGATACTAATAATGCAACCTGGCCAGGAAACACGTCTCAATAAATTCCTAGCCGAATCTTTAGGTCTTTCCAGGCGTCAAGCAGATGATGCGATTGTTGATGGTAAAGTTGAAGTAGAAAAAGTAGGTAAAAAACGCCAGAGAGCTGTACTAGGTGAACGCATTGACAAATCTGACAAAGTGTGGTATAATGGTAATATAGTTCTCCACAATCTTACTTATGTTTACGTAGCCCTCAATAAACCTGTGGGCTATGTTTGTTCTAGAAATGCCCAGGGTGACGCGCCAACAATTTACGATCTTTTGCCTAAAAAATATCACACCCTAAAGACAGTCGGCAGGCTGGACAAAGATTCCTCTGGACTTATTCTTTTGACCAATGATGGCGATTTTGCTTTTTCTATGACTCACCCCAAATTTTACAAAGAAAAGACTTACGAAGTAGAACTTGATCGCAGTCTGGAGCCTTTACATCAGCAGATGATCTCTGATTTTGGCATAGAACTGCCAGATGGAAAGTCAAAATTAGGACTAATCAAAACAGATAATACGCAAAAAAACTGGCGAGTGATTATGCATGAGGGGAGGAATAGACAGATCAGAAGGACTTTTGCGGCACTAGGCTACAAAGTTATAAAACTAAAACGCATAGAGTTTGGAAAATATAGCCTCGGCAATTTGCCTGAGGGAAAAACGCAGGAGGTGCCAAAATACTAGTTCTGTAAGATCTTGGCGATGCGGTCTCTAATGGAGCCACCTTCTGGCGAACCAGCAAGAGTGTCAAGTGAAACGCGAAGTAAACCGAGTGCAGTGATGAAGGAATGATCTAAGACGATATCAGTATCATTATTAATACCTGGAATATCCTCGGAATCAACAATGTGAATAATTGGGCGGCGATTGAAGGCGAGATCTCGATACCAATCAGAAGTAGCTAAAGTTTCTTGAATTTGCATTAAGCCAGCGCCACCGCCACAAAGAAGGACTTGCTGTGGCAAAACTTCTAACAATTTAAAGTCCTCTAGGGCTAATTGGACGCCACCAAGCCAAACGGCAAGATTTTTTTCGATGGCTTCATTTAACTTTTCCCTGGCTGGGTCTGGAAGATCCTTGGAATCAGGATTGAGTTTGAAGTATTCAGCCGTATCATAATCAACACCGATAGCTTCAGCGATTTGATGCGTAAAACTACGGCCACCAATGCCAAACATTTTGGTGCCATCTACGCCACCATCATCTACAATAGCGATATCCGTAGTACCACCACCGATATCCATAACAATAGCAGAAAGATTGCTGTCTGGATCGTCACCAAGACAAGCACGGCAAACCGCAAACGGTTCTACGGCAACTGCAAGGAGATCAAGTGAAAGCTCCGCACAAACCTTCTCAATAGCAGAGATGTGTACTAGTGGTGCAAAAGCGGTATAAAACTGGATGGTGAGGTCTGACCCTTTGAATCCAATAGGATTTGCAACCTTGTAGCCATCAATAGTGAGACTAACTATGGCGGAGTTGATTAGACGGACTTCAATATCTGGGTTGTTGGTCTCTAGGGCAACCTCTTTTCTAGCTTGCTCACCAGCTTTTTCTTGAACACGCTGGATAATAAGCGACATTTCTTGTTCTGAGAGTGGCTTGTTGCCATTAGTGCGACGATAGCGAACGGTACTTGTATTACCCTTGACTAGCTCCCCGGCTATACCAACTGAAACTAGTTTGCAAGTAACACCGGCTTGCTTTTCTGCGTCAGTGAGGGCGCGCTCACAGGTAGACACCACAGCGCCAATGTCAGCGATAGCGCCGGCATGCATATTGGTGGGGTCCTGATGAGCGCGCCCGACGCCAATAATGTCTAGCGTGCCATCTTTCCTTTGGCGAGCAATAACTGCCTTGACAAATTCTGTACCAATATCAAGAGACAGCAAAACGTCATCCGGTGGTGGAGTAGGTTTTAGCTGTTGTTTTTTGCTCTTGATAATACCCATATGCTTATTATAGCATATAGTTTAGAAAATGGCGGATGTGAAAAAATAGTGGATGTGAAACTCACTAGAACGCTGAGATACTGCAAAAATTAGTTATATAGGTTTTCTACAGGGATGGATGGGCCCATGGTGGTTGTTAGATAAACAGACTTAACGTATTGACCTTTGATAGAAGCTGGCTTTTGGCTCTTGAGGGAGCTAAAGAAGGTTTCTGCGTTCTCAAGTAATTTGTCTTTACCAAAGGAAACTTTGCCAAGTCCGATGTGAACAATGGATTGCTTATCAACGCGATATTCTACTTTGCCTGCCTTAGCCTCTTTTACGGCTTTTTCTACATCAGTAGTAACGGTGCCAGCCTTTGGATTTGGCATTAAGCCTTTAGGACCTAGGAGTCTGGCGAATTTACCAAGTTTTGGCATGTATTGAGGAGTAGAAATTAGGACATCAAAATCAATCTTTCCTTTCTCTAGCTGTTTCAAAAATTCATCATCCTCGGCAATATCAGCGCCGGCAGCTTTGGCTTTTTTGGCCTCATCTAGCGGTGCAAAAACAGCTACACGAACGGTCTTACCATTGCCGTTTGGAAGGACAATAGTAGTACGGATATTTTGGTCTGCCTGACGTGGATCTACTCCAAGACGAACGTGAGCCTCCACAGTAGCATCAAATTTGGTTGGATTAGTTTTGATGGCAAGTTCGATGGCGTCCTTTAGGCTGTAAGTCTTGGTCCTATCAATCTGCTTATAAACCTCTTGGTATTTTTTGCCACGGCGTTCAATAAGAGGGCGAACCTTAGGGGCGGCGCCTTTTTTCTTTTTGGCATCCTCGGCATCTTTTTCGGCTTTTTCTACTTTGCGAGCTTGGCGCTCCTCTTCAGCTTTGACTTCTTCGATGTGTTTTTTGCTCTTTTTGCCGCTTTTTGCAAATTTTTCATCTGCGGCATCAGTTTTTTCTACGGCTTCTGCGTTTTCTGGAATAACTACTTCCTCTTTTGCTTCAGCCTTATCTAAAGTTTTGGCATCTTTTTCTGCCATTTTGATCCTTTCTGTGGTGATAGCGATTTCTTACGGCAAGAAATCTCCCAACATTGATTAATAGTACTCTAATTATACCTTAAACTATGGAATTTGACAAGCGCTCGTGCGACATTAAAAAGGCCGCGAGAATCGCGGCCTGTAAATAGGGGGTGCCATCCATTAAGGATGATATAGCTTTTGGTCATAAACGTCGTCATGCATGAATATTTTTCGACCATTTTCACCGTAAGGGTCCACCAAATAGAGAGATCGACCCTTTTTGATTTTGGCAAGGTCAAACACGGCTTCTCTGCCCGCACTAATATACGGGCCAGTATAGCCAGCCAAGATAGACTGCTCCGGCAAACTGAACTTTATGTAACCACCTTCATCGTAAGCGGCCATGTAATTTAGGTAATGCCCACTCTGATAATAGCCGAGCATTGCCGTGGCGTCGCCTTCGGTGGTATAGACATGAATCAACCCGAAGCTAAAAATCAGGTCGTTGCCATAGTTCCTATCCTCGGCAAAATCAAAGCAGATTTTTGGCATCTCGCCGATTTGTGACGACCTAAGGTTTTCTAAAAACCATTCGCTCGCTTTTCTGTCGATACGCTTACCAACGATAAACTTTTTAAAAAGCTCATGTGCTCGTTTCTTTTTCATAGACGCTCCTTTCCTGTGAACGTTTATACCAAAAGATTTTGCATCTCCTATTAATGTACTTCCTTACTCATAGTATAACACAAATAGTAAATTTTGCAAGAGAGAGCCCATTTTAGTGGCGGCTTACAGCCGGTATTGCAGCAGTTCCATGTGATGTCAACAAAAAAGCAAGACCCTAACCTTAGGTCTTGCTTTTTACTAAAAAGATCTGAATTAACCTTCGACTTCTACGCCCATTGAACGAGCAGTGCCAGCAACGATTTTGACGGCACCGTCTAAATCAACAGCGTTTAGTTGGTCCATTTTCTTTTTGGCGATTTCTTCAAGTTGAGCTTTAGAAATCTTGCCAACTTTCTCTAGATTTGGTTTGCCTGATCCTTTTTGAATCTTAATCGCTTCGCGGATTAAGTCATCAACTGGTTGACCTAGACAGACCCAGTCAAAGGTACGATCCTCGTAAACCTTGATATGGACAATGACATTTTTGCCCATGTAATCTTTGGTAGCCTCGTTAAATGGATTGATAAAATCCATCATATTAAGTCCCCATTGACCAAGGGTAGAACCAACTGGAGGGCCAGCGGTAGCCTTGCCACCAGGAATACGAAGTTTAAGATTCCCAATACATTTCTTTTCTTCTGCCATTTAATTCCTTTCGATTATAGCCGCATAAAAGAAGCGTTGCGACAAATCGTGCGTAACTCTTATATTATACCTAAATTTTCTTAACTTGTAAAGCGTCAAGTTCTACTGGGGTTTCACGGCCAAACATGGAGACCATAACCTTAAGTTTGCCTTTTTCGGAGTCAATTTCGGAGACGGTACCATCAAAGCCTTTAAATGGACCATCAGTAATTGAAACAACTTCGCCAATAGCGTAGTTAACGGAGAATTTAGGGTCCTCTACGCCCATGCGTTTCTTGATTTTGGCGATTTCTTTTTCTGAAACAGGAGTAGGTTGAGTACCAGTGCCAATAAAGCCAGTCACCCCTGGGGTGTTACGAACAATATACCAAGTCTCATCAGAGAGCTTCATTTCAACAAGGACATAGCCCTGGAAAATCTTGCGGTCAACTACCTTGCGTTTACCATTTTTAATTTCAATCTGTTTTTCCTTTGGTACGAGAGCGTCAAAGATTTTACCTTTCATCTCTATGCCATCTACACGTTGTTTGATAGAATCCGCAACTTTGTCTTCATAGCCAGAGTAGGTGGAGATTGCGTACCAAGCTCTGGTGTCATCATATCTATTAACTGCCACTTTAATTCCTTTCTTTTATCCTAATATAATTCCAAATAACCAAGTAAATAGTGCATCTAGGAGCATAATAATTGCAATAAATATACCGGTATAGACAAAAATCGCTGCAACCATTTTCCAAGTGGCCTTACGAGATGGCCAACGTACCTGGCGAAGCTCTATCCAAGCATTTTTGAAGTAATTTTTTGACTCTTTTTGGGCAAGGGACTTCTTTGCAGCTTTAGAATCGGCTGCTTTTTTGACTTTAGAAGCCACTTCTTTAGCTTTTTTGGCTTTTCCGCTGTCCTTCCCCACTTTGACCTTTCTAACCGTCTGAGGGGCCTCCTCGGCCTTTTCAGGCGATTTTCCTGGATCTTTGGCCTTAATTCTGGTGATTTTTGCCAATTTTCCTCCTTTACTCCTATAAAAATAAGCCTATATTTGGCTTGTCAAGTCAAGTATATCAAAAATCTAGGAAAAGTAAAGACTTTTTCTCCTTAAAAAAACTTGGTATACTAAGTCCTAGTTGGTGAGAGTACATTCATAAAGTGAGGTGATTATGTGGGTGCAGCAAAAAATCTTTGGAAAAACTTTGAAACCATGACTGAGCTAAGTTATGTGATCAGACGCGGTTTTGAGGTCTGCGGAGTATACACAACGGATAAGGAGGGTCCGGTTAAGATAGTTACAGAGCCAGAAATGTTGATTCGTCCAGAATCCACAGCGGAGCATTCTCTAAGGACTGCTAATCTGTTATCAGAGGTAATGGTGTGGTATCCGATGTATTTTTCTGGCGTGGATACTTTTTTGGCCCTCAAAACTGCTCTCAATCACGACATCGGCGAGGTCGAAGTTGGCGATGTCTGCGATGATGGTAGCAAAGCGCATGATTTAAAAGCGGATGCTGAATGGAATACTGTAAAGAAATTCTATTCTCACCTGCCGGCACACATTCAAGAGGTAATGCTGGATTATCATCGCCAGTTCGAGGATGCCAACACATTGCTTGGTCAGATGATCAAAATGGTGGATAAGGTTGACGCTATCGGTAAGTTGATTCTCTTTGAAAGGAGAGGGCTATATGGTAACATCCATCTGAAAAATCCGCCATCTGAGCGGGATATCAAGATAGCGAATAAACTTGAGACTGGCAATTGCACCGATGTCTGGGCTTATAGCATGAAACTCATGTTTGAGGCCAATGATTTTCGGCCACAGGTTGTAAACATCGCCAAGGAGTTCTTGATAGTTGGATTAGCATCGATTGATAGAGAACTTTTCTCTTGGTGGAAAACTTAGCCTCACTAACTAAGTCTAAAGACCCTAAGATTAGGGTCTTTTTACTATTATAGTATGATATAATGGGATTATTATAGGAGGTAATTTATGAGTAAGTTTGACAATCAGTACCTCGATTTGTGTGAAAGAGTACTGATTTACGGAGAAAGGGTGAGCAACGATCCGGCAGTCTTAAAGAAAAAAATTAAGAAATCTACCGGTACAAATATGCCAAATCACTATGCACAAACTGTCCACCCTGTGACGACTATTCGTTTACCTCATCAGGTGCTGGAGTTTGACTTAGAGGAGGAATTTCCGATTTTGACCTCTAAACAGGTGGCGTTTAAGACCGCAGTATTAGAGATTTTGTGGATTTATCAGGTACAGAGCAATGATGTGCGCTGGCTACACGAGCGCGGAATCAAGATTTGGGATGAATGGGAAATCCCAGAGGATGGCAAGTATATGGGGCGGGATTTTAAAAAACTATACCGAGACTTAGGATTGAAAGAAAACCCAGCGCATACTATTGGTACAGCGTATGGCTGGATTGTCAATCGCTATCAGCTAACGCAGAGTCTAATTGAAACTTTGAAATCCGACCCAAACAACCGTCGCATGGTAATGTCTCTCTGGCAAAATGAATTCTTAAACACCGCGGCTTTGCCATCTTGTGTTTGGAATTCAGAATGGAATATTACCGATGGCAGACTTAACGTGCTAGTTAATTCGCGTTCGACTGATATTCCTTTGGGGCTACCTTTTAATATCACTCAGTATGCAACGCTTTGCTATCTTATCGCGCATTGTGTGGGAGTAAAACCTGGCAAGATGACATTTGTAACTAATGATGCTCATATTTACGAAAATCAATTAGATGGCATCAGAGAGCAGCTGAAACGACGCGATACGCTATATGCTAAAGGCGAGGATTTTCCAGATGCACCAGAGCTATGGATTAATCCAGGGGTGAAGGACTTCTTTAAGTTTGATAATTCGCGCGAGCTGAAAGACATTAAACTGATGAACTATCAAAATCTTGGGAGAATTAGTATGCCGGTGTCGGCGTAGAGAGGTGACAATGAGTTTTAGCATCATCGCAGCAATCGGAAAAAACAGAGAACTCGGCAAGAACGGCCAGTTGATTTGGCATATTCCAGAAGATTTGCAGTTTTTTAAGAGAACTACGATGGGGCATCCGATTTTGATGGGGAGAAAAACCTTTGAGAGTTTGCCAGGGATGTTACCCGGTAGGAAACATTATGTTGTAAGTAGATCTCAAAATAGCACTGGTGATAATTTGGTATATGTTAATGATTTAGCCAAGTTCTCAAGTAGTCCACACGATGAGGAGATTTTTGTAATTGGTGGCGGACAGATTTATCAGGAAATGCTAAAATACGCGAATAAGATATATTTGACAGAGATAGACGCTGCAGACACGGACGCAGATACGTTTTTCCCTGAGTTTGACAAAAGTAAATATAATTATGAAATACTTGGAAAGGGCAAGAAAGATGATCTAGGTTATCAGTTTGTACTATATACCAAAAAATAAGGAGGTTTATGAATAAAGATTTAGTATTTGATTTGATAAAAGAGGAGAAGCTACGCCAAAGGAAGGGACTAGAGCTAATTCCAAGCGAAAACTATGTCTCCCGCGAAGTTCTGCAAGCGATGGGGTCAGTTCTAACTAATAAGTACTCTGAAGGATATCCTTCTTTTGAGGGTATTTCCCCAGATGGCCCACTTTGGAGCGACAAAAAAATTGCCGATAAAATCTTGCCAAATTATCGTTATTATGGCGGGCAAGTCAACGTTGACCGAATTGAGAGGCTAGCGATTCGTCGAGCGATGAAGCTATTCCATGCTGACCACGCTAATGTTCAACCACACTCTGGAGCTAATGCCAACGAGGCAGTCTATTTTGCCTGGTGTGAACCTGGAGACAAAATTCTGGCGATGAATCTCTCTCATGGCGGGCATCTGACACACGGCGCGCCAGTAACTAGAAGTGCTAAAATCTACAATTTCATTGCCTATGGGACCGCCCCTGATGGCGATATTGATTACAAGGAGTTAGAGAGACTAGCGCTTAAGGAGAAGCCAAAGATTATCTTGGTTGGGTATTCGGCCTTTTCTAAGGTGCCAGATTTTGACCGCGTAGCCAAAATCGGCAAGAAA
>CAYYEY010000007.1:0-23215 GCA_964471175.1 uncultured Candidatus Saccharibacteria bacterium | reverse complement strand
TGGTAGCTCGTTTGGCTCATAACCAAAAGGTCACTGGTTCAAATCCAGTCCCCGCCACCAAGTCATAATTTGTTTGTGACCAAAAATGGCGTCATGATTTCCCCCAATCGTGGCGCCATTTTTGTTATTTCTTTGCAATAAGTTGTTTTACTGCAATCCGTACTAGCTCAGACCAAGACCCATTTACGTGAGGCGTACTGGCAATTTGCACTAATGGAATATTGTGCCTAATTGCTAAAGCGATTTCTTGCAAAATTTCTGTTGCGTTCGGACAAATTGCTGCTGCACCTAGAAGTTTTCCTTGACTATCTGCCAGAAGTTTTAAGAACCCTATCCTAAAATCCGAAGTAACAGAAGCCTGTGCTGCTGATAATGGGACAAGTACTTTCTTATATTTTTTGGATTTTTTTGCTAGATCATCCTCAGCCATTCCCACAATAGCAACCTGTGGATCAGTATCTACGATTTGTATTATTCCGTCAAAATTCACATAGGTTTTGTTTCGTTCAAGCATATTTCTTACAGCAACTTCAGCAGTGTAAATCGCTTTTTCTGTAGAGCTATCACCACCAATCACATCCCCCACTGCATAAATATGTCTAGCTGTAGTATGCAAAGTCCTGTCCACTACTACACCGGTGTTGTCAAAGCTCACCCCAGCGTTTTTCAGACCTAAATCCGTTGCTGGTTTAGAACCAGTTGCAAGTACCACCGTCTCAACGCGCACCGTCCTCTCCTGCCCATTTTGCATAAACACTACTTTTTTGGCTACTTTATCTTTTTCTAGCGCTACCACTCTAGTATTCGTAAATACCTTTACTCCTAGACGTTTGGTAAAGTATTGTTCCATTACCTTACCGACTTCCTCGTCTCTTTTCGGAAGCAATCTGCCTGCCATTTCCACGATTACTACTTTAGCGCCAAGTTCTGTGTAATATTGTGCTATTTCTAGACCACTTGCTCCGCCACCTACTACTAAAACGGCTTTAGGTGGGCGCTTTATCATTAATGCTGTTTTTGGCGTAAGGTATGTGACAGTATCAAGCCCAGATATTTCATTTTCCTTTGGCTCTGACCCAGTTGCCAAAATAAATTTGTTAGCAGAAAGCTGTGCATCTCCTACTGCTACATCATTAGTTCCTACAAAATGCGCCTTGCCTTTTAGGCAAACCACGCCAGCCGTCTCCAAATCTTTTTTCTTTGGCGCAGCTTTCATAATTGCTCTTTCTCTCCAGCGCATTACGCTTGGATAGTTATAGCGTAAATTATTGGCAGAAATTCCAAATCTACCTCCGGCTATTGCCTGAGCATACAGATGGGAAAAAGAAAAAAGTGCTTTTTGTGGTACGTCTCGATAATTTGTGCCAGAGCCACCCCACTTATCTTGTTCTATTAAAGCGACCTTTCTCTTTGCCTCAGCTAATCTCAATGCTGCCGTGATGCCAGCTATTCCACCCCCTATTACAATATACTCAAAGTCAAATCTTTTTCCCATTTTTACCTCTTATTTTTCTTAGATTAAGTTTTGCTTCTTAACATCTTTGTCTAATTAATGCGACTCAGATGATTTTTTGACCCCTCTTATCCCTTTAAATAATTTTACCACGATTTTCGTAAATAAATGCTAGATCCTTGTTATATTTTTTAATTTCTTTCGCTATGATAGCATCCACATCCGCCTGAGTTACTTTTGAACGTTTTTTGACCCAACTAGCTACCTTTTCAGTTACAATCTCTACATAATCTTTCGCTACATCCTCTGATACATTCAACACTTTTGCTTCTTTCAGTAGTTCTTTTTTTAGTGTTAGCTTAGAGAATTTTATTTCTGCTTTTGGTTTTATTCTTTCTGTTCGTGGTTTTATTATAGACGCTTTAGCTTTGATTTTTTTTGCTTTTGCTTTTTTTAATTCTACTTCTGCTTTTATTGTTATCGCTTTAGCTTTGTCTGATTTTGCTTCTGCTATTTTACTACTCATTTTAAACCACTCCAATTACTTTAAAAGCTAATAAGAATAACGCTAAAACTAAGAATCCTATACCAGAAACCACGCGTAAGAAATTTTTGTTTTTTATTCGCCATTTTTGCACATCTACCACCGTGCTACCTTTTCTTACTGCTATTCTAAATATCACCAATGGCAATACTGACAGTATCGTATACACTGCAATCATCAAAATTTGTAACGCTAATGGTAATGATATAATACTATTTGCTACTACCACTACTAGCATAAATGTAAAAGGCGCCTCTGCAAAACAGGCTAGCATTCCCAAAGAGAATGCCTCTGTATTACTTTCGGTTATTTTGGCACGGTCATTAATAAATTTTGCTATCGATTTTGGTAACCATAACTCAGTACTTTTGCCTAGGCGGTAGTAAAATGCCCAGACAGAAATTGCTAGTGCTGTTAATATTCCTACAACTATCGTCAACATTGCAGGGTTCATTTCTCCTTGGAATATTACATTTATAAAAAATGCCATTCCAGAAACAGCGAGTATAGTCAAAAACGCATTTCCTAAAATATAATTTGAAGCTAACGCTCTAGTTTTTCTTTTAACGTGTTTTCCAAGACTTGCGTGATAAAGCAAAAGTAATGCGCCTATGCCAAGTTGCAAAGTCGCATGCACCAACCCAGCCAGTAAAATGATAAACAAATCTGACCTTATCATAAGCACATTATATCACGCTTACGCTAATCAGACAAATGATGTAAATTTTACAACACTTAATTTTCTCTCTATTATTTTATTAAATTTTGCTACTTTTTTTGCCAAAATATTATGCTTATGCTTGCAGATGATCTTTTTGTTATGTTAGGCTAGATTCATGAGCAACTTAAAATTTGTCCCAGTTATAATACCTACAATACTCGTTCAGCTCCTTGTATTGCTCATCAGCCCATTAGTAACATACGCTACTAGTTTTAGTAATATATCATCCGCAGAATTATACACTACTATTTCTTTTAATGGTCCTTTTTCTCTAGATTATGCGTCAGATATGTTGACAGACTTCTCATTAGATACATCACCCATTGTTACAGATATCGCTTCACCAGATACTATCGCCATCAAAGCCATTAACCCCGGCTACACTACTGGTGCGGGTAAGAACTCCGGAGAGCTCATTGAACTAATAAAGTTGTCAGATAATGAAGTATCTCTGGGCAACCTAGCTATTATTTATACTGCTAAACCTTCAACCGCCGACTCACTAGGCAAATCCACGATCCTTTATCGCTTTCCAGAAGGTAGTAAATTTATTGGCAGCTCAATTCTACTTCGATTTAGATCCGCACCAGAAGCAACAGAAGGTTCCGCCGATTTATTTTATGATGCTTCACTTGCCATGGCCGGCTCACTGGCCTTGGTGCAAACTAGTTCAGATTTGGATCCTTCAACAATTCCTGCAAATTCAGAGCTGACAAATTTTGGTGAAGTCATCAATTCTGTTTGTTGGTTTGGTGGGGAAGAATGTTTACCAGTTTTTTCCACTACCGTTAAATCCCGTTCCTACACTACTATTGTGAGAAATCAAGAAACTGGTCTGTACGACCATGTCATAAGTTACACGCCAGAATATAATGCTGATTATCCTGGTCTTTTTATCCCTCCAACCGCAGAACAGATGCCTGATTCTGGGCTGGTGCCAGATTCGAATGATTCATCTAGCAATGCATCCTCTAGTAATTCCGCATCAAACAAGTCATCTCCCATCTTTGACGTGTCAAAAGGGTCGCAGTGCCAAGGTTTAATTTTCTCAGAGATACTAAGTTATTATGATACTGATTATTCAGAACAATTTATCGAATTCTATAATTCGGCTAGTGATATAATTGCTCTCCAGGGATGTCACATTAAATATAAGAATAAGTATTATCCATTAGTAACTAGTGCAGAAAATATATCACCTTCTGAATATTTTGTATTCCGCCCAGAATTCCGCTTAACCAAAAATCCAGGTACGGAAAACACCCTAGAACTATATGATGTAAATGGTGCTGTAGTGGCAAAACTTTCTTATCCTCATGGTCAGAAAAAGTCTGCTTCATATGCGCTAATAAATTACAATACGGATGGTACGGATAATTGGCAGATTACTTATGCAGTTACTCCGGGAGAAGCCAATATTTATCAGGAATATAAATCCTGCCCGGCCGGCAAAGTCATTAATGAATCTACTGGCAACTGCGTCAACGCATCTACAATATCTAATAAACTATCTGATTGTCCAGCAGGGAAATACCGTAACCCCTTAACTGGTAGATGCAAATCAATTACCGATAGCGATGATACTACTGAGTGCAAAGAGGGATACGAAAGAAATCCAGAGACTAACCGCTGTCGTAAAATCAAAAATAATAACGGCACCGAGTATCCAGTCGTCCCGATAACAGGTGTAGCGGAACAATCTACTTTTATTGCGCTCTGGGCAATTGGTGGCATTACCTTGATTGGATTTGGCTATGTCATCTTTCAGTTTCGCAAAGAAATTTATTATTTCTTTCGTAAGACTCTATTTAAAAAGCATTAGTTAGCCACAATCATAAATATCATCCCGTAACATCTTGACAGGGGACGATATTTATGAAAATGATTTTATTTTGTTTTTTTGACAATGCCGTAGGCCTTGTACAATCTAC
The DNA here is from genome assembly GCA_964471175.1 of uncultured Candidatus Saccharibacteria bacterium. Classification (GTDB taxonomy): domain Bacteria; phylum Patescibacteriota; class Saccharimonadia; order Saccharimonadales; family Saccharimonadaceae; genus Nanosyncoccus. The sequence goes on along the minus strand of CAYYEY010000007.1, from coordinate 18,566 downwards.
GAATCAAATACGTACAAATCGCACTCACTACTGCTAGTATGCTGAGAGAAATGCCAATTATTACCTGAATAGCTTCGCTCTGGGTAAGATTCGATATAAAACCAGAATCTGGTGCAAGCAATCCGCCGGATGTTGAACTACCGTCACCTGAGGTGCTTGTTGTTCCGCTAGCACTCTTTGTATCTTGATAAGCAAGTACGTAAGGAATACCAAAGCTATTAGTATTAAATGCCAATTGTCCATCAGAAGTCAAAGTAGACGGTAATCTCTTACCTGTACTAGAGGATAGACGAATAGTAGTGTAAGTACGCTTATAGCCGCTGGCTACTCCTGGCGTGTTAGATGGTAGAGGCAAAGCAATAGTAATGTCGTTCTTAAGCTCACTAATTCTTCCAAGGCTTGTTCCAGCCGTTTGGTCTATAACTTCTATATTGACATTATAAGCAATCAACTCTTTATAATCCCAAATTACATCTTCAAGCATTGCCTTTTGCTCTGCACTTAAAGTAATTTCACTATAGGTTAGTTGCGTGGTAATGGTATGACCATTATTTTTTGCATCCTTTGCTTCCTCAATAGTTGGGTCGCTGCAAGTGGTAGTCAAGCATCGATTAATTTCATCATTGATAGCATCATCAATGTCTGTGGTAAGATCATCCGAAGAAGGGGTATCCTCGCCACTACCGTTGCCACCACCACTATCATCGCCACCACCAGTGTCATCCCCACCACCAGTATTGTCACCACCACCACTATCATCGCCACCACCAGTGTCACTTGCGTCTACTACTTCCCAGAGGCCGTTTACGTATTTAGTAGTTTTACCACTAGGAATATTGGTTGGTTTAGTTGAAAATATACCACCATTAATTACGGTATTTGAAGGATAAGAAGTATCATAGAACGTTCCACCATTAATCGTTACCCCTCCACTTCCTGTTATCGTAGAACTAGAGAACGAACCATTGTCAATTGTTATTGGCCCAGTATTTGTGAAAGTTGTCGCATTGAAATATCCACTTGCAATATTCATTATCCCAGAATTTATTACGCTACCGCGATCAATTGATGTGTTAGAAAGATTAGCGACAGCACCGCTAGCATTCTGTAAGGCTGGACTTCCATAGACGTTTACATTTTGAATGCCAACCATTCCAGAGTTATAGATGGTTGCAACCCCAGCTCCCGGAGAATAAATTTCACTTTCTGATGTGTAGCTGTCGTTAGGTAGAATTGTTGCACCAGTTTCGTGTCCATTAATAGTAATGCGAGCTTTTGAACCGATAGTTATGGTACTAGTGTTGGCAGTATTATTCTTTAAATCATACCCCATAAGCTTAAAATCGCCGTAGCAGCTAGAACCATTACTGGTGGCACTAACATCGGCAATAGTATTAGCTGATAGACTTGCAGTACCAGTAGCAGAACTACAAGGGATCTGTATTCCTCCACTAATAGTTACCCAGTCCTCACCACCGACTTCATCGCCTCCCTCACCAGATTCACCAGAGCCAGATCCACTACCATCATCATCCATTACCACATAATATCCATCTATTAGCTTAGCAATCTTACCGCTAGGAATAGTAGATGATGGTGGTTGGGTCGCAAATTTTCCGCCAGTAACTACAGCATTGCTTGGGATAGTAGTAGTTCCAGAGAAGGTCCCACCAGAAATAGTTAGCGTGCCACCGCTTACAGTAAGGTTTGAAAATATACCTTCATCGATTTCTGTTGTGCCAGCATTATTAATTGTAGCACCGCTATAGTTACCACTTCCGATAATCAGTGAACCGTTATTTGTTATTGTAGAAGAATTAGTAATAACATTCTCCAGAATGGCTCGAGAAGCTGCATATGCATTATTTAACACTGTAGTTCCGTGAAGGTTAACATTCTGAACAGTGACTAAATAATTATTAGTAATAGTCGGCGAATTAGCATTAGAAGAATAAATATCACTTTCAACTCCATACCCATTCAATACGCCGTCAGGATTCTCGAAAAAAGCATTAGTATTACCAGCAATGGTAGCGGAAGCGTTAAGATTAATAGTAACGGTTCCTTTAAGATCGTAATTGCCTAAAATTAGTTTGCTATTGCACGCTGAAGAGCTAGTTGCGGTAGCGATGTTAGTAACAGTATTATCTGTTAAAGTCATCGGAGAAACACTAGATTTACAAGACATTGTTGAAGTACCACTGTAATGAACCCACCCTGAGGTATTAACATCGACGCTATCTCCATATGCAGTATAAGCACGACTCAGTGCAACAATTGCCCCTACAACTGTCGTAATCCCCGCTGTAATAATCATCGCCGAAAACATCATAAATCGTGTCTTGGCACTTTTACCACTTTTATTAGCGGTTACCCGCATAGAATCCCTTCTTTTTCATATAAAATATATGACTTGTTGATTTTATTTTAGCACAAGCATTAACAGGATACAATATTTTCCAAAAAATCTATCATCGCCCCTGTATTGGCACTCTTGACACGAGAGTGCTAATTTGCTACAATAGAGTCATAAATTAGCAGTCTTACCACACGAGTGCTAGAACAGAAAGGAACTAGCCAGGGTAGGTCGCAATAGAAATCAAATAAGAAAGTGAGGAATTATGAGTAAAATCATTGGAATTGACCTTGGTACAACTAACTCCGCTTTTGCCTATATGGTAGCTGGTAAGCCAGAGGTCATTACAAATGCTGAGGGTGATCGCACTACTCCTTCTGTGGTTGCTGTTACCAAGAAAGGCGAACGTCTTGTCGGTAAGGTCGCTCAACGTCAACGTGTTACAAATCCAAAAAACACTATTTATGGTATTAAGCGTTTAATAGGTCGTAAATACGATGACAAAGAGGTTCAGCGCGATCTCGACATTATGCCATACAAAATTATCAAGAAGGGTAATAGCGTTGGTGTAGAGATGGATGATAAGAAGTACACTCCAGAAGAAATTTCTGCAATGGTACTTTCAAAAATTAAAGCTGATGCAGAAGCCTTCCTTGGAGAAAAGGTCACTGAAGCTATCATTACTGTACCAGCCTACTTTGATGACTCTCAGCGTCAAGCCACTAAAGATGCTGGTAAAATCGCTGGTCTAGAGGTTAAGCGTATTATTAACGAGCCAACTGCTGCCGCCCTAGCTTATGGCCTAGATAACAAAAAAGACGAGCAAATTGCAGTTTTTGACCTTGGTGGTGGTACCTTTGATGTGTCTATTTTGGAACTCGGTGATGGCGTATTCGAAGTCAAATCTACCAATGGTGATACCCACCTTGGTGGTGAAGATTTCGATAACCTAATCGTCAATTATTTACTTGATGAGTTTAAGAAAGAATCCGGTATTGATATTAAGGATGATGCTGCTGCAATGCAACGCATTAAGGATGAAGCTGAAAAAGCTAAAAAAGAATTATCTAGTGCAACCAGCACCGATATTAACTTACCATTCTTAACAGCTGATGCTGATGGTCCAAAGCACTTTGAGCACACCTTAACTCGTGCTAAATTGGAGGAGCTAGTCCAACCATTGATTGATCGTCTTGAGGGACCAGTAGAGAAAGCTCTAAAAGATGCCAAGCTTAAAGCCTCTGATATTGACGAAGTCGTCATGGTCGGTGGTATGACGAGGATGCCAGCTGTTGTAGAAAAAGTTAAGAGTATTTTTGGTAAAGATCCAATGCAGGGTGTTAACCCAGACGAGGTTGTGGCAGTTGGTGCTGCCATCCAGGGCGGTGTCTTACAGGGCGACGTCAAGGATGTCTTGCTTCTTGATGTCACTCCACTTTCTCTTGGTATTGAAACCATGGGCGGTGTTTCTACTAAACTAATTGACAGAAACACTACTATCCCAACTTCTAAATCGGAAGTCTTTTCTACCGCTGCCGACAACCAACCACAAGTAGAAATTCATGTTCTCCAGGGCGAGCGTGAAATGGCCGCTGATAATAAATCTCTTGGTCGTTTCATTCTTGATGGTATTGCACCTGCTCCACGTGGTATTCCTCAAATTGAAGTCACTTTCAATATTGATGCAAATGGCATTCTAAATGTTACTGCAAAGGATAAAGGTACAGGCAAAGAGCAATCTATCACCATCCAAAATTCTGGTAATATGAGCAAGGAAGATATCGAAAAAGCCGCTCACGAAGCCGAAGAGCACGCTGAAGAGGACAAGAAAAAACGCGAAGCAATTGATGCAAAAAATCAATTGGAAAACGCAGTTTACCAAGCAGAAAAAATGCCAGTAGATTACAAGGATAAAATTTCTGAGGATGATACAAAGACTATTAAAGAAGCTGTTGAAGAAGCTAAGAAGGTTCTAAACGACGCTGATGCCGATAAAGACGCTCTAGAAAAAGCCGCTCAAGATTTGTCTCAGAAAATTATGCCAATTGGTGCAAAAATGTATCAAAACGAGTCTACTGATGTCAAAGGCAAAAAGGATGATAAAGAGGATAAGTCCGATGGCAATAAAAAAGACGACGGCGATGAACCAGTCGAAGGTGAAGTTGTAGATAAATAATCTGCTTCAAAAAAGCATCAAAGAACCTCCCATAATTGGAGGTTCTTTGATTATTTTTTCTTAGATTGTTTGCTAGTATTTAAACGACGTCCCACTGGAAACGCCAAGATTGTTCCTACCATACCACCCAGCAAGGCTACGATAATATCCCACATTGTATCCTGCAATCCGGGTGCGATTAGCTCTTGCATATCTTGACCTAGCACTTGATCGCAGGAGAATTCAAAACACTCCCAAAGCGCAGCAGTTAGAGCCACAAAAGAAATTGACCAGAGCGCCTTAAACCACATTTCATCTGGCTTTCCAGAAGCCTGATCAATGATCTCTCTCGCACCAAAAGCGGCAAGCACTCCAGACGCGCCATGCACAATCTTGTCAAACGGATAAATAATTCTATATACATCAAAGTCTATTCCCAGTACCATCGCTGGGATAATAAAGATCAAATACGCAATTTCAAATCGATCAGAAACCTTAATGCCAAATATTCTTAAGACATCCATTACAAAGGGGAGTGCCATTGTTGCAAGATAACTCCATATTTTGGTAAATCCAGTTCCCGGGATAAAATACAGTACTGCGAGCACTGCACCAGTCAATAATATCCCCCACTTTAAAACCCACTTAAAAATCTTAAGTCCATTATTCTTATTCATGCACTAATTTTAACACAAGAAAGAATTAAAATAAAATTACACTAAATTATTGTAGCTCATTTTCGATCATTTTGCGTGTTATCATAATTTGCGCACCAGCACCAGCTTGTCCAGAGAGAACTGATTTTGCCACTAAATTTTCAACAGTTTTTTGCACAATTCGTTTCATTGGTCTTGCGCCAAGTTGCGGATCATAGCCGCGCTCTACCAGTAATTGTTTAGCATCATCTGTCACCGTTACGGTTATTTTTTGTGGCGCCAAAGTCTTGTTCACGCCAGCAATAATAATGTCTAGCACTTTCATGCAATCTGCAGGAGACAATGGTTTAAATAGACATACTTCATCAAAACGGTTCAGGAACTCCGGTTTGAATATATTGGAGCTAAGTAACCAATTCAAAAATTCGTCTCGCGCTGCGGTCAGGTCCACACCGTTTGCCACATACTCTCTAATTTTCTCTGCACCAGCGTTAGAAGTTGCTACTACGATTGTGTCACGGAATGACACCTCACGGTTTTTGACATCGCGTAAAATCCCTTCGTCTAGCATTTGAAGTAAAGTAGTCAAAACCTGTGGGTGCGCCTTTTCAATTTCATCAAGTAACACTACGGCAAAAGGTTGTTTCATTACCTGTGCAGTCAAACTCATTTCATCATCCGCCGCGTCGGCAATTAATCTTGATACGTCTCCAGCTTCCACAAACTCGTTTAAATCTAAGCGAATTATTTTATCCTCACCATCAAAGTAGACTTGTGAGAGCGCTTTGGCAAGTTCAGTTTTACCTACGCCAGTCGGCCCTAAGAACAAAAATGTACCAATTGGCCTATTCTCGTTTCTTACTCCCGCCGCCGCACGCCTTAAAGCATCGGATACTGTTTTGACCGCAGCCTCTTGATCTATCATTCTTTGATGAATTAGCTCTTCCATATTAAGAAGTTTATCCTTGTCAGTATCATTTTCTGCAAGCTGCACTTTCACGCCCTCAGTTTTTTCAACGGCTTTTTGCACGCTTTCTGCAGTTACTAATCCATTTTCCGAATATCCACCTGCACTATCTAGTAAAGCCACAGCTCGGCCCGGCATCTCAAGATCATGTACATAGCGTTCACTTAAGCGATATGCTTCTTTGAGCGCCCAAATCGTGTAAGAAACCTTGTGCTGATATTCCAAGAAAGGAGTTTGGTCCTGCATCACTTTCATGGTTTCTTGCTCATTTGCAGATACCACCATAATTTTATTTAACGCATTGGCGAGAGCTGATTTTTTTGCCGATATCTCAAGGAATTTTTGTTTATCCATGGTCAAAATCATTCTGAGTTTTCCTGCTTCCAGGATTGGCAAAAGCAAGTTTGTAATATCCACAGAGCCTACGCCATCCTCACAAAATAGTTCCGCATTTTCTAACCAAATGATAATATTTTTAGCCTCGTATGCTTCGCCAAGCACTAAATTTACTAAGCCCTCAATTTGCCCTTGTCCTGAAGTTGCGCTAATTAATGCTGCCGCATCAAGTTTAAAAATCTGTCTAAATTTCAAGTCACTAGGCAGTTTACTGTCAGCATCCATCAAAAGTTCAGAAAAAGCGGTTACAATTGTTGATCGTCCACTTCCTTCTGGCCCGATTAAGGCTACATTTTGTCTGCCACCACTAGCAAAAGTCTGCACCATTTTTTCTAAAATTTCCTTATGCGCGGCTTGTTGAATTTGAGTTTTCATCGCTCCTTCACGCTGCTTAGAAATATTAACACCAAACCTTTGCAGAGTCGGAATATAACCAAAACTAAGGTCTCTTGCAATTCCACCACTATGCCGCTTCTCACCAACACTTTTTACCAGGCCGTTTAAATAGTTAAACCAAATAATTCCATCAAGTAAATCTACTAATTCTAGCTTCATTTGGCGCAACATAACCTCATTATTTGGATAACAGGCAATTAGCGCGACCGCAAGTATCGCCCCATGAATTTCTTCAGAATCCGTACCTTGCTGAATTTTGATTGCGGTCTGAAATACTCCACCAGGATTATCTGGTAATTCCTTTGCAATTTGTGAGAGCATATTGTCAGAAATACCATAACGGATATTCAAAAATTTTCCGCTATTGGTTTTTTTAACCACGTTCGCAATATCTATAGTGTGTGGATTTCTAGGAAGGTTTGCCATGACATCATTAGACAGCACTGAGTTAAGGTCACTCCCTTTGCCAACCGGTACCGAAATTAACTCTTTGCGAGTCCAATAAAACACCATCAAAAGAATAATTGCGACAGAAAATAGTGACCATCCTAAGGCTGATTTTGAAATCAAAAGGTAGACGCCAAGTCCAATCAAAAGCAGGGAGACTATAACCATAAACAACATTAATGGCTTTTTGCCAAGTACTTTTCCGCGTCTTGCTTCACGCGCGCGCAGGGAATTGTAGTCAAAACTTTCGTTCATAATTTTACTCCCATCACCGACATTACAATGCCAGCCACAATCAATGCAGGTGCAAGTGGCCAAATTACGATTAACAACAGTCCAAAGACTATTTCAATCAGCATCACAACACTGCCAAAAATAATAATAAATAATCTTGTAAACATACCGATAATTCTAGAAATTAATCGATCAAAGAATGCATTTAGTCTACTTCCAGAAGTTTCGCTATTCGCTCTAGCTGAAATTTGTCTATAGGGCATAAAAAGTGTACGTAGTAGTTGCCCAATCGAAAAGAAATCTGCTGTATCCCGTATTTTTTGTTTTAAATCACCAATAAAAATACTCCAACCTCTAAAATACCACCACTGTATTAGGTCAACAGCTAACATAATTACATTATATAGCTTATGCTTGAAATTGGCCAGTGGTTTATTTGCTAGCTCTCACCATTTCTGCTACAACTTTCCTGGCATTATTTTCAGAAAAGTTATCATTTACTCCCCAATACCAGATGATGCCACAAATTTTCCATTCAACAACTCGATACCTCTCATCGATTTTATCTTGTCTCTTGAACCTCCAATTTTTTACTACCAGCGGTTTTATTACTGTTGTGACTATCAAAATTGGACGAATATTACCATTTTTTACCATCCCAATATAGTATTCTTTATTTTTGCAAATAAAATATACTATTTTGTAGTAAAGCATCTCCAAACTACATTTTGTTTCCTCGGTCTCCCTCAGAATTTGCTTTAAATCAGACCTTGCTTGGGTGTCAAGATGTGATATCGCCTCATCCAAAGAAGCATGATGATCATAGAACGTCGATTTAAAAATGTTCGCCTCTTTGCTAACTTCCGTGATATTCATTCCTGCTACGTGTCCATGGCGAATAAATTTTTCAAGCACAGCATCTATTGCGGCTTGTACTTTTATGTATCTTTTATCATTTCGATTTTTTACTCTACTTTTTCCTTTCCTCATATCACCCCATTTTTTTGCTCTCAAATTTTTATAAAACCAGTATATCATAACCATTCTTATGCTATAATTAACAATAAGAGTTATCATTTTTAGTATAACCGTAAAAAACCAAAGCTAAAGCATAATAAATTTTAGCATAACCGAATATAATCTAAGCATAAAAGAAACTAAAGGGCATCAACTCAATGGATGAACAAGAAGTACAAGATAAACGTCGAGACAATGAGGAGCGCGCTGCTGCGCAGCGCGCCAAAATTCTAGGTTTGCCCTATTTAGACACACGCAAATTTGAAAACGATATCCCTTTGGTCAAAGGTCTCCTCACCAAAGAAGAAATGCACAAAAACTTCATTTTACCACTGCAAAAAGGTGGGGAGGGCATTCACTATCAGTTCATGGTCACAAGCCAAACCCCTAGGAGCGTCATTGAAGAAATGCGCAAAGAGTATCTAGAAAAAGGCGAGCGCACAGATTTCTTTCTCATCACCGAATCCGCTTACAAAGTATTTATCTTACGCTATGATCCACCCCAAGAGACCGAATACGATGATATCACCATCGCCGGAGAAGGAGACTCGGCAACCTTAGCTGAAGTTTCTCGTGTCCTAAATGAAGTATCTACCGATAAAGTATTTGATTATCTTTTGGATCAAGCTGACAAACTTGGCGCGTCCGATATTCACATTGAAAATTTAAGAAATGAAATTCGTATTCGCATGCGTGTTGATGGACTTTTGCACCCCGTTGCTACTATTAATCGTGATCGTTACCGCATATTTATGGGGGAATTATCATCTCGCGCCAGTATTTCTACCGCTGCCACAACTCCTCAGTCTGGCCACATGCAAAAAGATATCTATAGAGATGGTAGTACTCATCTTTTGAATATTCGTGTTGAGATGATCCCGACCATGTATGGCCAGGACGCCGTGCTTCGTCTTTTTAACTTTGACGAAACTTTGCTTAATCTCGATCTCCTTGGTTTAGGTGTTGAAGAGCGTGCCGAAATTAACGAAGTTATTTCTCACCCACGCGGTCTTGTTCTTATGGTTGGTCCTACTGGTTCTGGTAAATCCACTACCCTTTATTCCATTATCAATGCCCTAAATACAACCGACCGAAAAATTATCACTTTGGAGGATCCGATTGAGTATGGCATTACTGGCATCTCCCAAATTCCAATTAATACCACAGAAGGCGGTTCTTTCGCTGATGGCCTAAGGTCTGTCCTTCGTCTTGACCCTGACGTTGTGATGGTTGGTGAGATTCGCGATGCTGATACTGCGCGTACCGCCATCCAGGCTTCCATTACTGGTCACTTAGTGCTTTCGTCATTCCACGCTAATTCTACCTCTGCTGCCTTCTCTCGTATGATCGATATGATTGGCACTAACCCAATTTTCTCTAGTTCTGTCCGCCTAGTCATTGCACAGCGCCTCGTCAGAAAATTAGCTGATAACAAAGAGCCGTATAGGCCAGACGAAGCCACTTTGAAATATATCCGCCAGGTTTTTGAAGGCGTCCCAGAGGAAGCTCTAAGAGAGCGTGACATTGATCTAAATGACATTACTCTTTATAAACCAGTTCCGTCCGAAGAAGTGCCGTTTGGATACAAAGGCCGTACTGTCATTATGGAGCAGCTCATTGTTTCTGAGGAAATCCAATCTTTCATTCGCGGTGATGTTGCGGATATTAATACTACCGCCATCGAAAAAGTCGCTAAGAAAAATGGTATGCTAACTTTGGAACAAAAGGGCGTTATTGCAGCGCTTAGAGGCGAAAGTACCCTCGATGAAGTCTCTCGCGTAATCTAAAATATATGTTATAATATATATATGATTTTTAAGACTGAAAAAAACCTAATTTCTTATGGAGAACAACTAGGAAATGATTTGAGGCGTCAATTAAAGCAAAATGATTCTCCCATTGTCATAGAATTAATTGGCGATGTTGGTGCAGGTAAAACTACTTTTACTGGTAGTATTGCAAAGGGTCTCGGCGTTAAATCTCCAGTTACCTCCCCAAGTTTTACTATTTCTAAACAATACACTTTTCCGATAGATAATAATACGTCTGGTACGCTTGTACATTATGACTTTTATCGCCTTGACGATCCAGGCATTATGGTCGAAGATTTCGCCGAATCTATTTCCCAAAAACATACGATAACAATCATTGAATGGGGGCAATCTGTCCAGAATCTTTTACCAGAAGACCATATTTCTTACACAATTTGCATTAATGACGACAATAGCCGTGAGGTTAAATAATAAATGAAACTCTATCTCGATACCTCTACCGGTGATACTATATTAAAACTTGACGAGAAGCTTTATACTGAACCACTTGGTCGTGATACCGCAGAAAAAATTTTTCAGTTTATTAAAGAAAAATTAGAAGCAAATGGTAAGGATTGGTCAGATATTGAAGAAATTACTTTCATGTCTGGTCCAGGTAGTTTTACTGGCTTGCGTATTGGTGCTGCAGTAGTTAATACTCTTGCTGATCAGCTTCAAATTCCGCTCAAAAACCATCACGGGAAGGTAGTCCCACTCATTATTCCAGATTACGGTCGTGAGGCCAATATTAGCAAACCCAAAAAATAAAATTCTCCTCGCAAAATTCGTTTTTCTCACTTTTTGTGATATAATAAAAACATAATCAAGGACTTTTTAATGGACAATTCACAACCTTTTGCTCCACAGCCGAGCAGCCGTCCAGATCAGGGTGGTAATCAAGACTATAACGGTCAGAACCAGTTTAGTGGTCCAGACCAACAAAACCAATTTAGCTCAAATCAATTTGGTTCAAATCAAGAGAACCAGTTTAATTCTATGCCAAATCAATCTTCGCAGATTGATCCACAACTTCCCCCAGCAATGAATAACCAATTCCAGCAGGGGACAACTTCAAGCATAGAAAACCAAAATGGTCCTAGGATTCATAATACAGGCGTACAATTAGAATCACCAATTATCGCGCCAACTCATTTTGATGGGATTAAAGATCCTAACATTCAAGGTCAGACCATGATTACCTCTGGCGGCATGGTTAATCCAGGCCAAAAGCAGCCGATGGACGAAAAGAAATTGTTCAAAACCTTGAGTATTGTCTTTGGCTCACTTGCTTTTGTCAGCATTATCCTTGGTATTTGGAGCCTGGTATCTAATATCAGCACGTCAGGCAAACTTGCTAATACTCAGGCGCAATTAAGTGTTGCTAGTGCTATTATCGATAAGATTGAAGCCGACACTGGCGCAGTTATTACTTCTCCAGACAACGTCCCAGCCTATAAAGCAATCACTGATACCATTTATATTCCAGAATGGGGAATCAGTTTTAAAATCCCAGAAGACCTAGAAAACGTCTCTTATACAGTTGACCAAAAATACCGTCCACAAATTTGCTTTACCGCTCACAAGACTGGCATCAAGTATTTCCCAGCCTTTGCTGACATTGATCAAAACACCGCAACTCTGGGTTGCGTCACTAGAGTCGCTACCTATGAAGGTGATTCTGATAAAGATACCGGTATTAGCTTTGGTCAAAAGATTTACACATATGGTGATTATAATTACTTCTATGTTGCGCCAGCTAATCACTTCTCTCAGGATGCCTCCGAGCAAGGTCTTGAGGACACCGCTGTCCAGATCATCAAAAATATGGTTTCTGGCAACATTTCCCACTATGAATAACCACCAAACTATGCTATAATAGAAATGGAATTTTATTAATTTATAAATCATTTGATATCCGCTAATATCAGGAAAATATTAGAAAAAGAATGGTGTTTTTTATGGAGATAGCCATAATTGTAATTGCCGCTGTTCTAGGCCTAGGTGCTGGAGCTGGTTCGGCTTATATTTACAATAAGAAAAATGAAAAGGGCGGCAAGAATAAGGCTGACGATCTAATCAGAAAAGCTAAACGCGAGGCTCAAGATATTGTAACAGAGGCTAGAAAAGAAGCTAACGAAATCGATGAGAAAGCCAAAGCAGAAGAATCGGAACGCAGAAAAGAATGGAAAAAAACTGAAAATCGTCTTGCTGAACGTGAAACTACTCTTGACGGTAAACTTGACCAAATCGAGAAAAAGACTGAACGTCTAGTCAAACAGGAAAAAGAAATCGAGAGCTTGAAAGGTGAAATTCGTGAAATTCGCACCAAGCAACATGAAAAATTAGAAAAAATCGCTGGTCTTTCCAAAGCTGATGCCAAGGAAAAACTCATGAAAATGACCGAAAACGACATCAAACAAGACTTAATGAACCTTGTTGCCAAAGAACAAAAGGAAATCAAGCACGATGTTGATGAAACTGCTCAATCTATTCTCCTCACCGCTATGGAACGTATGTCCTCTGAAGTTACTGCAGATCGTACCATTACTGCGCTCAAACTCCCAGATGATGAAATGAAAGGCCGCATTATTGGCAAAGAAGGTAGAAACATCCAAGCCCTCCAACGTGCTACTGGAGTTGATATTATGGTTGACGATACCCCAGGTATGGTAGTTTTATCAAGTTTTGATCCAATCCGTCGTCAAGTCGCTAGATACGCTTTGGAGCGTTTAATGAAAGATGGTCGTATCAATCCATCTAGTATCGAAGAAGCCGTCACTAAAGCCGAAAAAGAAATCGAAAAAGAAGTAGTTCGTGCCGGAGAAGATGCCGTCCGTGAAGTCGGCTTAGTTGGTATTCCACGTGAACTAGTCCATCTTATTGGTGAACTTAAATTCCGTACATCCTACGGCCAAAATGTCTTGCTCCATTCTATCGAAATGGCTCATATTGCCGGTATGATTGCCGAGGAAATCGGAGCTGATAAGCGCATTGCCAAAACTGCCGCTCTGATGCACGATATGGGCAAGGCTGTTACTCACAAAATCGAAGGCAAGCACGCTGATATCGGTGCAGAACTTGCCAAGAAATATGGTATGTCTGACGAAGTCGTCCATGCAATTGCTGCTCACCATGATGACATTGAACCTACTACTCCAGAAGCTGTTATCATCAAAATCTGTGATGCCATTTCCGCCGCCCGTCCAGGTGCAAGGAATATTTCTGCTGAGAATTTTGCAGAACGCATGAAAGATCTAGAAAATATCGCCACCAGTTTTCCAGGCATCGATAAAGCCTATGCCATTTCTGCTGGTCGCGAGATTCGTGTTATTGTAGAGCCAAAGCAGATTGATGATCTTACTGCATTGAAACTCGCTCGTGACATTGCAGACAAAATTGAAGCCACGATGAGCTACCCAGGCGTTATCAAGGTTAACGTCATTAGAGAAACTCGCGCTATCGAATATGCGAAATAAACAACGCGCAAAAGTTCGCAAGTTATTTATTGGATTCTAAACATTATCCAAGATTAGTATGGACTGCGGTAACATCATCTAAATCATCTACCGCGTTAAGTAAGGCCTCTGCTTTTTCTAATTCCTCGCCGTCCAGTTCAATCTTGTTTGTTGCAACATATTTTAATTCTGCGGAGGTTATATTCATTCCAGCATCTACCAGCGCCTGACGTACTTTTGCAAGATCAGTTGGGGCCGTAGTAATTTCTATACCATCGTCCTCTTCAGTGACGTCCTCTGCGCCTGCATCAAGAGCAATCATCACTTTGTCATCACCTTTATCTGTAACAAAGATTACGCCTTTCCTTTCAAACTGGAACATCACGCTTCCAGGATCAGCCATCCTGCCACCAGCCTTGTTCAAGGCGTTACGCACGTCCGGCATTGTTCGATTTTTATTATCAGTTGCAACTTCAATAATAATCCCAATTCCGCCAGGTCCATAAGCCTCGTAAGTTTCCTCTACCAATGCTGCTGAGGATTTATCTCCTGCTCTTGCAATCGCCCGCTCAATATTTGCCTTCGGCATATTGGCGTGTTTAGCTTTTTCTAGTACCATGGCAAGACTTGGGTTCATCGCTGGATCAGTACCAGCTCTTGCTGCAATTGCAATTTGGTTTCCAATCTTAGTAAACAAAGCACCGCGCTTTGCATCGACTACTGCCTTCTGACGCTTAGTAGTCTCCCATTTACTATGTCCCGACATATATTAACCTCTTTATTTATTCTTTGTATAAATTATACCACATTACGCTTCATCACTGCCGCAATTGAGGAATCTTCTAAGAAATCGTCGTGGGGAATATAACCAAGTAAATAACCAACTAACATTTTATAAGTTAAGAGCCCGACTAATTTCCCAGAACCATTTATTACTATAAAGAAGAAACAATTTGCCCTAAGGAATGCTGACATTGCTTGGTCTAGAGTGTAATCATTTCTAATATAGTAAACTTTGGGATCAAGGTACTTGGTGGCTCGATCAGTGTTTTTAATTTCTAAGCTATTTAATTGGTCAGTATGAATCAATCCGATTACTTGCTTCCCATCAGATGATAAAACCGGGAAATGCGAGAAGCCAGATTGATATAGTTTATCAAGCATTAAAGGACCCAAGAAATCATGTTCATAGACAAAAGTAATCTCCTCGCGTGGCATCATGATGTCAGACACTTTTCTTTCAGAAAAACTCATACAACTTGCAATTGTTGCACGTTGTTTACTAGAAAGCACTTCTTTTGGCGCACGCTTCATCACTCCAACAAAATCCTCCAGAGTTTCTGGTACGTATGGTGGCAATTCCTCTGGTTCTTTCTGCTCGCGAAAACGCTCCAATTTTGGATCAATCCATTTTGTAAAGGATTTCATAAATTTACTCATAGTCTAAATCCAATTTTTGTGCTATTATATATTATATCATATAAATGTACTTTTTACCATATCAGGAGGAAATAATGAAAAAAGGAATGTCTAATCTCGTCGCTACTATTATTGTAGCCGCATTGGCAATTTTAGTAATTGGCGGATTGATCTGGGCTGCCGTAGCTAACAAAAAATCTATTGATTATAGTAAATATGATATTAATACTATAATTAGTGCAAATGAGGATAATGGTAATATTGGCGATCACGTCAAAGGTAATCCAGATGCCCCCGTAGTAATTTTTGAATATGCCGACTACCAATGTTCTGCTTGTTCCGTTGCTAATCCAAGAGTCAACAAAATAGTAAAAGAATTTGGTGACGATCTCGCTGTAGTCTATCGTAATTTCTTATTGTCTTATCATCAAAATGGTACTGCTGCAGCTTCTGCCGCAGAGGCCGCTGGCAAACAAGGTTACTGGGAAGAATATGCTAACAAACTATTTACCAATCAATCTGTTTGGTCTAGTGCTTCTGGCGACTCCAGAACGGATATATTCCTAGATTTCTTCCGCAACGTAACTGATGGCAAAGGTAACGAAGCTCAATTTGTCACTGATATGAAGAGTGAGGACGTCAAAAATAAATTAAACTTTGACGCTGGCATTTCTAAGGGTCTAGACATTCCAGGCACCCCAGCCTTTTACTTAGATGGTGAGAGAATCGATTTTTCTAGTGCAAAGAACGAAGAAGAATTTCTTAATCTATTCCGTGATAAAATCAATGCCAAACTAGGCAAAAAGAACTAAGTTATCAAATAAATTCAAAATCAAAAAAGCCTCTGGCACCTGTCAGAGGCTTTGCGCGTTTCACCACCGAAACTTATATTCTTAAAAACGGCAAGTTTTATGCTTGCCACCTCCGTCTATTGAATGTTCGTTTCGATGAACTCCTGCCAAGGGGCAGGAGGAATCTGCGACTTCCTGCGTGAGTAATCACGCTTCAGTCCGATACGCATATTTCGCTTATCGATCTCCTGTTTAGTTGTGTCACTCTTGTGCGACCGGCCCACCGGTTTTTCTATGTTTGAAAAGAGCGACTATTTCATGATACCAAACTCCAAAATAAGATGCAAGCATAAGCATTTTGACATTTATAAGAGAAAACCGCTCATAATCCCTAGTCCAAAACTTCAAAATGTGCTATAATAACAGATTATGAGAATGTTATCACAAGAGTTAGGAAAATATTTAGGCAAAAAAGTTACTGTCGCTGGCTGGGTTAACAGCAGGCGCGATCATGGCGGATTAATCTTTATTGATTTGCGTGACCACGAAGGCATTATTCAGTTGGTCATTACTCCCGATACCAAAGATGCTTTCTCTCTTGCCGAGACTCTCCGTGATGAATTTGTAATCACTGCTACTGGTACTATGCGTGAGCGTGCTCCAGAGCTCAAAAACCCTAATATTCCTACTGGAGAAATTGAACTTGTTGTAGAAACTCTAGAATTACTTAATCGTTCTGAGCCACTTCCAGTCAACACTCATGATGATGGCCCAGAAACTGGTGAGGACCTTCGCCTTAAATACCGCTATCTTGACCTTCGTCGTCCATCCATGCAAAACCTAATCAAAAAACGCTCAGAGTACTATCAAATCCTAAGAAAATATATGGTTGACCATGATTTTATCGAGGTTACCACTCCCATTCTTGCTAATTCCTCTCCAGAAGGAGCACGTGACTTTCTTGTGCCGTCTCGTTTGCATCAAGGCAAATTCTACGCTTTGCCGCAAGCTCCCCAACAGTTCAAACAACTTTTGATGGTTGGTGGCGTGCCACGTTATTTTCAGATTGCTCCATGTTTTCGCGATGAGGACCCTCGTGCAGACCGTCTTTATGGTGATTTTTATCAATTAGATTTAGAGATGTCTTTTGTTGATAGTGGAGAAGCAGTCAGAACCACAGTTGAGCCACTTATCAAATGTCTAGCTACTGATTTTGGCGGCAAAAAACTAGAAATTAATTCAGAATTTGCCAAAAAATTTATCAAAGAGGGAAGCGATATCCCGCGTATTCCATTTACTGAATCCATGGAAACTTACGGTACCGATAAGCCAGATTTACGTTATGGTATGGAAATGATTGACCTAACGGATGCCTTAAAAGGTACCGAGTTCAAAGTATTCCAGTCTCCATGCGTCAAGGCTCTCTGCGTCAAAGACGGCGCCTCGCTTTCACGTTCCCAGATTGATAATTTTACCGACCAAGCCAAAAAGCTCGGCGCCGGTGGTCTTGCCTATATTATATATGAGAATGGTACCGAGAAATCTCCTATTGCCAAGTTCTTAAAACCAGACGAGCTCAAGAAAATCAAAGAGTTAACTGGTGCGAGTGACGGCGATGCGGTATTTTTCGGCGCAGACGAAAGAGCGAGTGTCAATAAAGTCTTAGGTCAACTCCGCATCGCCTTTGCTGAACATTTTGAACTCGCTAGTCCAGACATCGTTGCACTTTGTTGGATTACTGATTTTCCATTTTACGAATGGAACGATGGAGAAGAGAAGCTAGATTTCGGTCATAATCCGTTTTCTATGCCAAAGGGTGGCCTCAAGGCTTTAGAGGATGCCAAGACTGATGAAGAAAAATTAAGTATCGTTGCTGATCAATATGACATGGTTATGAACGGTCTAGAAATTTGCTCTGGCGCCGTCAGAAATTACAATCCAGATATTATGTACAAAGCCTTCGGCTTGCTTGGTTATGACAAAAAATATGTTGAAGCTCGCTTTGGCGGTATGCTTTCTGCCTTTAAGTTTGGCGCTCCTCCACACGCTGGCTGTGCCTTTGGCATCGATCGCATTTTTATGGAATTAATGGGTGCTAAAAACATCCGCGATATTATCGCCTTCCCTAAGAATGGTTCTGGTATCGATCTAATGATGGGCTCCCCGTCTCTAGTTGACGAGGATCAGTTAAGAGATGCCCACATTGCCATCATAGATGATGAAGATTAGCTTGTATTTCTAAACTGCCTATGCTACAATAAGAGTACGTACAGCATCAGCATTTTTTAGTTTGAGTTAGCACAACAACTGAAACGACCCCACAAGGAGTTGACCAGTTGTTGTGCTGATTAGCTGTACGACCTTGCGGGGTCGTTTTGTATTGGCGACTTTGCAGGATACTTGACTATAGCAAAGGAGGTAATAATGCCAAGTACAAATAAGCTATCAAACACCAGGCTCTCTGTT
>CAYYEY010000006.1:0-25990 GCA_964471175.1 uncultured Candidatus Saccharibacteria bacterium | reverse complement strand
ACTAACGATTTAGCAAACCGTCCCCTTCAGCCACTTGGGTAACCCTCCATTCTCTATAGTCTATCACGAAATAGCCTAAAAATCCAGAAATGGAGGGACGCTTTTTTATCTTTTATTAGTTTTTACTTTTTTCACAGTTTTAGTAGCTTTTTTGGCAACTTCCTTAGCTCTTCTATCCATCGTGTTCAAAAACTTCATCGCAATAAATAGCGAGAGTGCGATAATCAGAAAATTCACTACATTTTCAATAAAATTGCCATATGCAATCACTGCTGCAGTGTCACCACCAAAGAAGTTTGGAATCACAATCTTTAAGTCGGAGAAATTAACGCCACCAAGAAGCAGCCCAACTACCGGCATAATGATATCATTCACTACTGAATTCACAATTGCAGAAAAAGCAGTACCAATCACCACACCAATAGCAAGGTCCATTACATTACCTCTACTAATAAACTCTTTAAATTCTTTTACAAAGCCATTTTCCTTTTTTGCCATCTTTAATCCTCTAATTAATAACAGGCTCATTTTAACACAAAAACACCCCTGTTTCAAGCATAAACACCTCTAAAAATCTAGAGCCCAAACCAATTATTGTGCCATATAATTATCAAACTGTTCGTGCAGTTTATCCAGATTACTCATCGACGAGGTTAATGCTTCTTTTAAGATATCTTTTTTAGTTTTATTATAAGTTTCTTGCTCTAAAGAAATTAACATCGCTATTTGATAAGTCATTTCTCTTGTATATACACGATCTAAAATACCGTTCAGCCTTCCATTTTCAAGAGTAGCCATCATTTCCTCAGTAATAGCACCCTCATCTGTTTCGGTTTTTTCTTTGGCTGGTTTAGCATTTTTAGCCTCAAATGTTTCTTTAAGTATAGTATTAATTGCATAATTAGTCTCTTGTAAAACCGCCTTAAGAGAGTTGCCCATCGATCTCAGCTCCGATGATTTCACTAATTTGTTATAATCATCAATACCATCCATTATACTTTCGGTTCTAAGACTAATCTTATCAACTAGATCTCTCTCTTGATTTTTGTCACCACCACTACCTAAAATCAATCCAATAATCATAACAACCACCACCGCAATTGCGCCGCCAATTATCAGTTTCTTAGTAGTAGCAGGCAAAGTAGTAATCGCGCCAAGAAAACCTTTTTTTTGTGGTTTTCCAGTTCTCGTATCTTTTGCTATTTTCTCGAGATAATCCTTATTGTTCATGCTTTTATTATATCATGCTCAAATAAAATTCCTAATATCTAAATTACCAACCTAATGCCACTTTTGGTGTTTTTTCTTTTTCTCTCTGTTATAATAGAATCATGCAGGATGCTAAAGAGGAGATCAAAAGCCGTCTTGCCGTTGAGGATGTTATCGGTGAATATATTGAGTTAAAACGTGCCGGTAGAAACCTCAAAGGCCGTAGTCCTTGGGGAGTTGATAAAACCCCTAGTTTTATGGTTTCTCCAGAAAAGGGTATTTGGCATGATTTTTCTGCCAACAAAGGTGGTGATATATTTACTTTCATCATGGAGGTTGAGGGTATTTCTTTTCGCGAAGCATTAGAAAAACTAGCAGGGAAAGCCGGTATTACACTCCAAAAATATTCTGGCGGTGATGCCAAGATCGCTCAGAAAAAGACTCGTGCTAAAGAAGCGCTAGAACTTGCAACGAAATTCTATCAACTGTGCCTTACTAAAAATAAATCAGTCTTAGATTATGTCTTCTATAAACGTAATCTTAACCGAAACACGGTTAAAGAATTTCGCATTGGCTATGCGCCAAAAAGCGGTCACGCCTTAAAGGATTTTCTAAAGAAAAAAGGTTACACTGATGAAGAACTAAATTTTGCTGGACTATTGAATCAATACGGTGGTGATTTATTCCGCGGTCGCATGATGGTTCCATTTATTAATACTGATAGTAATGTTATCGGCTATACCGCAAGAGTTCTAGATAAATCCGAGCCAAAATATCTCAACACTCCAGAAACTCTACTATTCAATAAGTCCCGTTTCATCTTTGGATTCTATCAAGCCAAGGAAGCGATTCGTCGTAGCGGTTATGTTGTAATTGTTGAGGGCAATATGGATGTAATATCCTCTCACCAAGCTGGCGTCAAACAAGCTGTTGCTACCTCAGGCACTGCCATGACCGAACAACATCTCAAAATGCTTTCGCATCTTACGCCCGACGTACGTCTAGCTTATGATGGCGACGACGCAGGCATCAAAGCCACTGAACGTGCCATTAATCTTGCTGGCAATCTTGGTATTAATCTTTCTGTTATCTCTGATTATCACGGTGCCAAAGATCCAGACGAGCTTATCCAAAAAGGGAAAGAGCTCTGGCAAAAGGCCGTAAATAGTCCTCGCCCTGCCGTCGATTGGCTTCTTGACAAATATGAAGAAAAACTTAACCTAAACTCCGCCGAGGGCAAAAAAACTTACTCTGATATCGCCATCCGTCTCATCTCCTACCTCAAAGATCCTGTGGTTATAAAACACTACGAACAAAACGTAGCAAAGCGCCTTAATGTCTCTGTAGAAGACCTAAAAAACAAAAAATTACCTAGCGGTCCCACTCGTCGTCTTAAACCCATAACAGAACAAAAAACCACCAGCAGTCATACTAAAGTCCTAGAGGATAGTCTACTTTCCATTATGCTCTTTGGTGGCGAAGCTGGTTCTAAAATCAATTTAGAAATTCCAGAGGATGAAACTAAATTAGACGAGCTTTCTCTTATCTTTGACACAAAATTTAAAAATTTCAAGCCTGACAAACTAAAAGCCGCGGTTCGCGAAATGCAAGCAACATATCACAAACTTATCACCCAGGAAAAAATTGCAAAATTGTCAAAAGAAGCTGAAGCTTGTGAGGATGATGAGAAAAAGTTCAACGAAATCATGCGTGAAATTGAAAAATTACAGGGTTGATATTTCTGCTAAACTCAAGTATAATTTCTCCAATGGATCAAGAAAATGAAGAAATGTTAGGCGTGTCCGCTATTGAGCCAGAAGAACCTGGCACACTAGACCTCGCCGAAGAAGAAGAGCTTTCTGATGAGGAGCTCGCCATTACCGTTGATAATGTTGATGCCTTTGCAGACGATTCTGTTAGGCTCTACCTTCGGGAAATTGGTAAAATTCCTCTCCTTTCACAAGAGGAAGAACTAAAACTTGCTCGCCGCATCGTTAAGGGCGACAAAAAAGCCAAAGATAAAATGGTCGAAGCCAATATGCGCCTTGTAGTCTCTATTGCCAAGCGCTATTCTGGCCGCGGACTAGATTTACTTGACCTCATTCAAGAGGGAAATACCGGATTACTTCGCGCTGTTGAGAAGTTTGATCCAGACAAAGGTTTCAAATTCTCTACTTATGCTACCTGGTGGATTCGACAAGCTATTACCCGTGCTATCGCTGATCAAGCCCGTACTATTCGTATCCCTGTCCACATGGTCGAAACTATTAACAAAGTCCTTCGTGCTATGCGTAAACTCACTCAGGAGTTGAATCGCGAACCAACCATCGACGAAATCGCTAAAGAAATGGACATGGAACCAGAAAAAGTCGAATATGTTATGAAAATCAAACAAGATATTGCCTCGCTTGACCAAAGTGTCGGCCGTGATGGCGATGATGAAGATTCAGTCCTCGGTGATTTTGTTGAGGACGAGGAACGTGTTAGCCCAGAAGACTCTGCCGCTAACCAAATATTGAAAGAACAACTGGCTGAAATTATTAGTACGCTATCTGAAAGGGAACAAAAAATCATCAAACTTCGCTTTGGTATTGGCGGTGGACGCTCACATACCCTAGAAGAAGTCGGCGCAGAATTTTCTGTTACTCGTGAACGTATTCGCCAGATCGAGGCGAAAGCGTTGTCAAAATTGCGTAAACACAAAGATACAAAAAAGTTACATGAATACTTAAGATAATCTCAACTATGAACGGGAAATTAAGGAAAGAGAGGACTTTGAAATGAAAAAAAACTTACTTAAAATCGTCAATGTTATTATTTTAAGTTTGAGCTTTGCTTTGCCAGTACTGATACCGCAAAACGCGTTTGGTACAACATTGGACGATTGGTGCTATTCGCATTACAATGGCGCCCATGCAGAAAGCACATCAGGAGGGACACGTTGTGTAAAATATTCAAATAGCACTAGTACTAACGGTCATACTACCACTGGTTGTCCCGACGTTGATGGTTGGACGGCAGAAAGTGTTGGAAATGGAAGGTATAAGTGTACCGGTCCTATTATTACGTCTAGCGGAAATGGTGATGATAGCAATTCTAATAACAATGACAATGATAACTCAAATAGTAATTCCAACGATAGCAATAACAGTAATAATAGCGATCATTCTAGTGGCTCAAACACTTCTGGCAGTAGTAATGCCAATATTACTCCTACCGCTTCCACACCAGACGACATGAACAAAGTTTGCCCAGATGGACAAGTTTACACTACTATCCTAGGTGGTGGCGGTTGTCAGGATGCCGGTACTAGTGGCGAAGGAATTTTCTCTATCTTAGGTCTTATCTTAAATATCCTTACCTATGGCGTTGGTATTGCTGGTGTGCTTGGTATTGTCATCTCTGGTATCCAATACCTTACTGCTAGAGACAACGAACAACAAGTCGCTAAAGCCAAAAGCCGTATCATCAATATTATCATCGGTCTTGCTATCTATGCAGTGATGTGGGGATTCTTGCAGTGGATTATTCCAGGTGGCATCTTAAACGGTAAATAATTTCTTTATGCAAAGAATTATCATCGTCTATAATCCTCGTTCATCTAAACACGCTGCAATAAGAGATGAAGTTATTACTCCTGCCAGCAAGTTCAAAGGTTGTCTCCTAGGCAAGTTTGAAGTAAAACATGTCGATTTAAATGAAAACGCAACAAACCTTAGCAAAATTCTCCTAAATGGCGACCTTGTTGTCGCCGCCGGTGGTGATGGCACCGGTTCTGTTGCTTTAAATGGAGCTATTGAATCAGGGAAAGATGTTACTCTCGCTATACTTGGCTTTGGTAATTTTAACGATTTTTCTCGTACTCTTGGCTATTATAATATCACTGATATTATTACTGACTTTATTAAAAGCACAAGCAGCAAAACAGCAAATTCCCATATTCAATCTCTCCATCCTCTTGAAGCCATCGTTGATGGAAAACATTATCGCTACTCCGCCTGCTATTTTACCATCGGCATGTTTGCCGAAAGTACCGAAGTTTTTGATCAAAAAAAGACTCGTGGGACTTTGAAATCCGGTAGAAAAAGCATATTTTATTCAATCAAAGAACTAACGAAGTGGTATTTTAAAAACAAACATCACCATTTTTTGCCAAGCGAAATTCACTTAAATAATGTACCATTAAATCATCATAATACTACTGACTCTGGTAGAAAAAATCGCATCAAAGGTACAAGAATTTCTGATGTTCTCTTTGTCAACGGAAAAACCGTAGCCAAAATGATGAAAGGTGGTAAATACTGGCAGTCACCTAAAACTTTTCTTGTTAGCACCGGCCGCCTTACTAATCTCTGTCATTTATTATCCTTTATGGCAAAAAGCATTTTCCGTCGTATTCCAGGAAAATGCACCACCGAATCTATTACTATTACTTTCCCCACAAAAGAAGAGATCGAAATCCAGGGCGAAGGCGAATATCGTCGTCTCACTCTCTCTGAACTCCTTATTAAAAAATCTGACAAAAGCATCAAGGTCCTCGCTAAATAGTTGTAAGCAGCAGTTTGCGTTACATCTTAATCTGTGCTATAATACATTCAAATAACTGCGAGATTATAAATGAAAACTTCTATCAAAATTACTGCTCAAGTTCTTACTGGTATTAGCGCAGCTCTAGTTCTTACTGCAGGCAAGGCTTTAGCTCTTTCTGTTCAGGACGGCGCTAATGCTGCCCGTGCCGATGGTATGCCATCGGAACTTATTGGCCCATCTGGTGTTTTCACTCAAATCACCAACACTGTTCTCTATATTGTTGGCATCATCTCCGTCATTATGTTAATCTATGGTGGCCTTAGATATGTTATTTCTGGCGGTGACAGCAAAAAAGTTACCGACGCCAAAAACACTATTCTCTATGCGATTATTGGCCTCATTGTCTCAATTCTAGCCTTTGCAATTGTCAATTTTGTCATCAATGCTATCACCGGAGAAACCGATAGCGCCGCTCATGTCGAGGGTATCGTCGAGCAAAATCAAGAAGCAAAAGACTCTGAACAGAATCAAAACAACACTCAAAGTAATCAGTAAAACCACCTATCTCGAAACTACCACTACCACAGCCGCCAGTTTTTTAGCACCAGCCTTTTTCATTAAGGAAATTGCTGCTTCAATTGACGCTCCCGTTGTATAAACATCATCAAGCAAAAGATATCCTCTTTTAGAATCTAAACCCTTCTGGGCCACTTTTGTGAGCTTATAGGCCGTCTTTGCTTGGAGCTTCCTTTGTTTTTCACTTGCACCTACTTGAACACTATTTTTATTTCTTTCGAGTAGCGAATCCACTCTCCATTTTGCTCCTTTTTTTCTTATCTTGGTAAGCTCCTTCGCTAGTTTCAAGGTGTGGTCAAAACCTCTTTCTCTAATGTGTTTCGACACAGTTGGCAAGGGAACTACTACCACTTCATCAGCTAAAAAATCCTTTGGTATCACACTGTCTAACATTTCTGCTAATACTCTTGCCGTGTCCCTAATTGCTTGATATTTATATTCCTCTATCAAGTCTTGCATCAACCCTTCTCGCCAAGCCACTGCTATAATTGGCACTTCACAATTACACTTTTTGATTAATTTTTTGCATCGCGCACAAATTCGAATTGCCGTCTGAATGTTGTAATTTTTACAACATTCGCATAAAACCTCTCCCAGGCGCCCACAACCCCTACAGGTGTGCGGAAAAGCTAGGTCCAAAATGCCAGAAAATGTTGTAATTTTTACATCAAAACCCATATTTTACTTGATTTTATCAAAAAGTAGCATTATAATAAAGCATAACAATAACTATTATGTGGAGGTACAATGGCTCAAAATAATGACGACATGCTGATGGAAGATGAATTAGCCGCCGCTTTTTTGGACGACGAAAATTCTGCCGCCGCTCCTGCCGCAGCTGAAGATGCTGCTGTAGAGGAACCAGCACCATCAGAAGATGACGGGTGGGACAATGCCGACGAATTTCCAGGGCAACTCGCTGTAGATGTCTACGAAACCGCCGACAAATTAGTAGTAAAAGCCCGCACAGCCGGCATTTCCAAGTCTGATCTAGATGTTAGCATCTCAGACAATATCTTAACTATCTCTGGCGTTCTCTCTGGTGGGGAAGATGAACACACTACTCGCTGGCACATTCAAGAATGTTATTGGGGCGAATTCTCTCGTACTATTGCTCTCCCTGTCCAGGTCAGAGAAGATGAAAATAGCGTTAAAGCTGAACTAAAAGACGGCGTCCTTACCATCACCTTTGAGAAAGAAAAGGTTGAGGCACCAAAGAAAATTCAGATTCAATAGTCTTATTGCCACCAAAAATCCCTTAGCAATTCGCCAAGGGATTTTTTATTTTACTTTGATTCAGTAGTTTTTGTAGTTGTATCAGTTGTATCAGTTGTATCAGACCCCCAAATATTTGATAACACAAAGTTCACAATTGCAAAGGCCAGAAGCGCCACAACCAAACCAATTACCCCATACATGATAGTATTCTTAGCTTTAGTAATTTTAGCCGGATCACCCTGCGAAGTAGTGTAAGTCACCCCACCAACAATAATAATAATTACCGCCACAATACCGAGCACCGCCAAGGCTAGATTAATTATAGTCTGAATGGTTGGCATCAAACCCTTACCCTCTTCGTCTGCTTTTACGTTACACTCTGCTAAATTATTCGCTGAACTACGTATTGAACCTGATGGACAGATCATCGCCAAAGCTGGTTGCATAAATACCGTAGACAACATAGATAGCATACCAACAAACGCTGCAACCACCATCGCTATTTTTATTTTTTTCATGATAGTATTACTCCTTAAGATTATTTAACAATATTATATCACAGTAATAATCATAACACTACTACTGATAGTCAATAAAAAAAGCTCCTATAAGTTATAGGAGCTTTTTTAAGCCTAAACTATGAAGCATTAAAGACATTGGCAAGGATAAAGTTCACAATTGCAAAGGCTAGAAGTGCAATTACAAGACCAACTACACCATACATAATGGTGTTCTTAGCTTTAGTAACCTTAGCTGCATCACCAGAGGAGGTAGTATATTGCACACCACCCATAATAATCATTACCACAGCTACGAAGCCAATTACGCCGAGAGCCACGTTGATAATAAGGTTCAAGATAGACATAAGGTCACGATCATCACCAGTTGCAGCCTGTTGAGCTTCAGAACCAGTAAATCTATTTGCTGGAGTTTCTGCATTTACCACTGGTACCACCAAAGCTGAAACGGCCAAAGTCGCTACCGCTGCTACTCCCATTGTTACCATTTTGATTTTCTCTGCAATCTTCATAGAATTTTTTTCCTTTAGATTATTTTAGTATTATTATACCACAAACTTATTTCACTACAATAGTTTTTGCAAAAATTACCAATCTTGAGAAGAGAATATCCCACCGAGCACAAAATTCACAACCGCAAAAGCCAATACAGCTATTATAACGCCAATCAAAGAATAGATAATCATATTTCTCGCCTGCTGCATTTTACCAGGATCGCCATTGCTTACGATATATCTTTGTCCAGCCACTACTATCATTATCACCGCTGCTATCCCTACTACCGATATCACTGCATTAAGCAAGTATTGTATCACCGCTGGTGCTTGTTGCGAGTTATCACAACCTAGCGCTGCTTTTTGCATCTCATCCGCACCAGAACACGCCTCTTTTGTAAGAGCATTCTCTGCCATCACTGGGCTCGCTACTAACCCCCCCAAGACCATCAATGCTATTAAAACTAAACTTGTAACTATCTTTCTCATTAGCTACTCCCCTTCGCCGACTCGCCAATTGTTGCCATTACAAAATTTGTAATCGCTAGTGCTAATGCCACTACAATCAAACCAATCAAAGCATAAGCAATAATCTGGCTAGCCTGCTTAGTCTTGTCTGGTTGGCCTTGCGCTGTAATATATTTAATCCCGCCGTAAATAATCACACCTACAGCCACAATACCAGCCATACCTAAGACCCAATTTAAAATATTAGTTAGATTCCCAGAAGTCACTCCGCCACTATTCGGCAAATTGGATATCGCATCTTTAACGTCACTCATCCCCCCACCTAATCCCTTACTTGATTCTTCTGCTATTAATACTTCTTTCATCTTAGCCCTTTGTTGTTAAAATTGACACAATTGTGTTCATTATTACACTTGCTAACATCGAAATAATCAATCCTATTACTGCTGCGATCAAAGTCTTTTTACCTTTTTCCGCTCTATCCGGCATACCTCTAGAAAACATATAAAGATATCCACCCCAAGCCACAATCACTATCGCGATGTAACCAATCATTACCGTAATATCCGAAAGAATATTAAGTACAATTGTCCAAACAAAAACCGGTAACTCCGGCACACCATCTTGCCCAGGCGTACCAATTTGACAACCGTTAGTTGTTAGTCCCTGATACCAAGGTCTAAGCCCAAAAAAACCTGCACCATTACAAGATGACCCTCCCTCATCTGCATATACCTCTACCGACGTAGCAACAGTCACCCCTGTTAGCATTACTACTGCCATTATCAAACTAAAGAAAATCTTTCTCATATCTTATATCATATCACATTTCACCCTCAAAAGGCAACTAAAACCAGATTTTTTCAAGTATTACCATTTTATAGACAAAATAGCAAAATTATATTCCCAAGTATTGACTATTTTGCTTATGTGTGATATAATTAACAGGTAAGGTACTCATAAAGTTGAGTATTTAACCGGTTAATCATTATGAGTTTATTCAAATCGCTTAAAAGTCGTTTGAAGTTACCACTTTTTGGGGTTATTTTGGCTGCCATTGTGGGAATTTTTGCTATCTCAGCTTCCCCTGTTATGACTGAACCGGTCTATGCTGAACCCGCCGAGGCAACCTCGACTGAAGAAACCTGTTATACCCAAGTTGGAGCTATTGGCTATCTGATCTGTCCTACTACCGGAGTACTCGGCAAAGCCATTGATGCTATCTATGGCATCATCAAAGACCTCTTGACTGTTCAACCCCTGACAAATAATGACTCGTCACCCATCTTTCAAGTCTGGCAGATCATGCGAGACATATCAAACGTTGCTTTCATCATAGTCCTGTTAATTATTGTTTATTCCCAAATAACCGGCATTGGCATCGGTAATTATGGAATAAAAAAGGCTCTACCCAAACTTATCGTCGCCGCCATTTTAGTTAACCTTTCCTTCTTAATTTGTGCCGTTGCAGTAGATGCTAGTAACATCTTTGGTGCTAATCTCAAAGGAATTTTTGAGGGAATTGAGCAAAACGCTATCGCAAGTGGCGGACTAGGTAATGCTGCCAGCGTTAGTTGGACCGATCTTGCCAGTGCATTAATTGGTGGTGGCACTATTGCAGGAATCTCTATAGGTGTTGCCGGTGGCCTCGGAGCCTTCCTCTGGCCAGCACTTGCAGCTATGGTCGGCGGCATTCTTTCGGTCTTAGTTGGTCTCGTCGCTATTGGACTTCGTCAAGCCCTCGTTGCAATGCTTGTGATGATCGCTCCTCTTGCTTTTATAGCCTATCTCTTACCAAATACCGAACAATACTTCAAAAAATGGAAAGACGCTCTTGTGTCTATGTTGCTTTTCTATCCAATGTTTAGCCTCCTTTTTGGCGCTGCTGAACTTGCAGGTTGGGCTCTCATCGCTAATTCTAGTAGTGCAGGTAATCTCGGACCATTCTTTGTTATTCTTGGCATGGCAGTCCAAGTATTTCCTCTATTCTTATCTGTCTCCCTCCTCAAGATGAGCAATACCGCTCTTGGAACTATCACTGGCAAATTAAACGATCTCTTAAACAAACCTCGTGCTGGCGCCAAAGCCTTTGCCGAACAGCAACGTCAGCTTTCTGCCAATCGACATATCAACAATTCCGCATTACCTAGCGCCGGCCTCCGTCGTTATCTAGACAAAAGACAAGCCTTGCGCGATAAAGACCTTGCTAATGAAACTGCTATACGTGCTGCCAACGCTGCAATCTACGCCGAAAAGAAGATTGCCGGCAACAGAAGCTATCGTCCAGGCGAAGAAAATCAAGATTTGAAAGCTAATGCTTCCACTCGCTCCGCCAAAGCCGCCACCAATGCAGCTCTAGAGCTCCAGTATGTATCTGCTGATACTGAACATGTTCTCAGTCATTATGATAATTATCATGGCAATACTAAAAGCGATCAACGTCTTGCCAATGCTGCCGGTTCTAATTATATGGAACTCTACCGTTCACAACTTGCCAAAGAAAATGACAACTTTGCCGATCAAGACTGGGTTATGGGGCAGTACGACAAATTCCGCCAACAAGGAGAAAGCGGTTACCAATACAAACACCATATTATTGGTGCTGCTGGTGCACTTGGTCGCGAGGGTGAACACACCGTTCTTGGTCAAGTCATTGCACAATCTGCTGCTAACGAGTCTAAGCGTAGAAGCTTCACTAATCTTGACTTTGCTAAATGGGGTTACGGCAAGAGTGACGCTAGAAGTATGATCGTCGGTTACTACGTTGATGATGATGGTTTTGCTACCACCAAACCAGATGAGCACGGTCGTCGCGAAAAACTCAAAGAATATATTGATCCATCCGGTAACAAAATTTCAATCAACGAGCGTAGCCCTGGCGAATTCCTAAAGTATCACCCAGAGTATCTTGAACAATCTGCTTATGATAAATTCGAAACTATTATCAATCCAGAAACTGGCGAAAAAGAGCGTCACTACTACTACGAGGCTAGGGATCAAAAAGGTAAATTCATCGGTCGCATTTACAAAAACGACGGTGCTGCTATGAAAGAAATTCTCTCCAATTGGGATATGCCAATTGCCGATCCTATCAACGGTCTCTATGGCATTCTTTCCGGTATCTATGAAAATAAGAATGATCCTCACGGCCTTCAAGGTGTTGGGCTTGCACAGTTCAGTACTACTTTAAATCGCGCCACTATGTCCTCTGGCTTTAAGGAAAAGGCCGCCTTTGCTGGTCCGATGTATGCTACTTCCGTTGGCCAACGCTACATTACTGACTTCGTTCAGCTCAATATCGCCCGTCTTGACAATCTTATCAAGACCGCAAAACCAAGTGGATTTAACACTCAGGACGTTGCCGAATTTAATCAACTTCAAATGTTAATGAATCCAGAAAACTGGGAGTGGATGCTCTTTGACGAAAAATCCTTAAGAAGTTTCAAAAATGTCAACGGTGAAAGTCTTAAAGGTACTATTTTCGAAACTGATAAGGATGGTAACATTGTAATGGACAAAAAGGGCAAACCCGTCGTAAAAGAAAAGAATATTCCAGTTGAACAATCCACCTTTGAACAGCTCAAGAATACCATTCTCAACAAATATCTCTTACCAGCTGCACCTAAATTCGCTACCATGATGTCACGCGTTACTAACGGTATTATTGATAATCAGAAGCCAGGTGTTGCCGAAAACTGGAATAAACTTCTAGATTCCATGGAAAGTTGGAATGATTGGAAAGATAAATATCCAGTTTTGAGCGATCCATTTGCTAAACAACAAGACGATACTATCACTCGCGCTCGCGAAGTTAGCAAAAAGATTCGCCCACGTGCCCTTAATCCTAATCAGCCTAGTGCAGCCCTCAGGGAACGCATGCAACGTTCTCAGGCCGCCGCTAACAGCGGCATACCAGATCCGGAGGATATTCCATATCAGCTCACCGATGAGGATCGCGCTGTTGACCGTGAATTCCTAGAAGAGGAAAAAACCGCCGATTGGAGCGTTTGGGCCCATAGTCCAGAGGATAGCTTAAATCACCGTGTCAGAATTGAGCAACTTGCTGCTGAATATTCTTACGATGTCCGTACTTTTATTGATCGTTCTAGAGATTATCTTGATGAAGTTTCTGCTAGTGATCCTCGCTTCGATAATATTATTGATCTTTATGAGGACTTCATCCTCTCAAACGAAGGCGATGCTACTATCACCGTAGAGGATTATGCCGACGCCTTGAATAATATGATTGCTACTTATACATTTGAGGAATAATTAGCGCTTTTAACTCCAATAAAAGCCCTAAAACACTTCCCACCACAAGCATTTTATGCTAATATATGTTATATATGGCGCAATACAAAGTCCCACAAGACGTTGAGGCCGATGATAAGCTTCTCGGTCCGTTTTCGTTCCGCCAGTTCGTCTATCTAATGATTATGGGTGGATTTGTTGGCGTTGCTTTTGCGCTCTTCCAAATTTTTCCATTACTATCTCTACTAGCTGTCCCATTTATCATATTCTTTGCTGTCCTTGCTCTCCCTCTTAAGCGTGACCAACCTATGGAAACTTATCTCGCGGCGGTTGTTTCTTATCGCCTAAAACCAAACAAACGTTTTTGGTTTCCTGGACAACGCGAATCCACCGTCGAAATTACCGCTCCCAAAAAAGTTGAACATCCCCGTGCTCGTAATATTTCCGAGGAGGAAGCAGGGAATCGTCTTTCTTTCCTCGCCAACGTAATCGATACCGAAGGTTATTCTGTACGCGGTGATTTAAGTAATGCTCCGCTTCGCGCTCAATTCTTAGCTGAAGCCGACGCTACCCCAGATATTATGGATGAAAATTCCTCACCTGTCATCAATCAAATGCTTGCCGCCCAACAAGATACCAGACACCAAGAATTAGTCAATCAAATGCGCGAAGCTATTAACCGCACTGAATCCGCCAATGCCCAAACTAACGTCACCTATAATGCTGGCCATGTTATCAATCCGCTCCCTACCACTATGGGACCTCAAGTAGTTACTCCAATGGCTCAAACTACTACTGGGACAGCTCAACCGATAAACCCTAATACTATGGCCGAACTTCAAAATCTCGCCAATAATAATGAATACTCCGTGGCTACCATATCAAAAGAAGCCGCCAGGATCGAAAGGCAAGGAGCATAAGGAGAAACGATGAACCCTAATCAAACTACACCACAAGCATATAACCCTTACACTGGTACAGGAATGCCAACTACCCCTCAAACTCCTATTGTCACACAACCAGCTGCTCCAGCCACACCAGCCACAACTACTCCACAGCCTACCACAGCCCCAGCGGTACCAGCCGGTACTCCTGCCGCTAATCAAACTATCGCCTCCGGCCAAGCTGGAAAGCCTACGAGCCCAACTAGTAAACCTAATCCAGACAATCCACTTTCTACCCAGTCCACCATTCAAATCTCCGAGCTCCGCGATGGACTCGTCATCATGAAAGATGGTTCATTCCGCGCCGTTATCGCTTGTCAGTCTATCAACTTCGATCTTATGTCCGAAACCGAACGCGAAGCAGTAGAATACTCTTATCAAAACTTCATTAACTCTCTTAACTTCACTACCCAAATCCTCATTCGCTCTCAGCGCGTTGACATTGGTCCATATCTAGAACGCCTCACCGAAATTAGAAAAAATAATGATAACATGCTTCTTGGCGTCTTGATGGATGATTACATCAACTTCATTGATATTCTTTCTCAAGAAGCTAATATTATGGATAAATCTTTCTTTATTGTTATTCCATATTATATTTCCGCTGAAGCTGAAAAGGTTCTTACTCAAACCAAAAACTTCTTTACTACATTTTCTAAGCAAAAACAGGTAGAAATTACCAAAATCGATCGTCCTACATATGACAAAGCTATTACTGAAATTAATAATCGTGTTGAATCTGTTGTTTCCGGTCTATTCCAAATCGGTATTCATTCTGTCCGTCTCAACACTCGCGAGCTCGGTGCTCTATATTACAACTTCAATAACCCAGACACCGCAGTTAGAGAACCACTAGTCGATTTCACTAAACTTGCCACCACCTATGTCAAGAAAGGAGAGAAAAATGGGTAGAAAAGATCGTAAAAAACAGCGCGAACAACTTTCCGCTGCTCAAATAGCCGCCCAAGCCGAAGCCATGGAAGAGGCGGAAATTCAGAAAGCCTTTGAACAAGGTATCACTACTCTCCGCGACCTTATTTCTCCATCTAGTATCGAAATCCACGCCGACTATTTTCGTCTCGGTACTAAATATGGTCGCACTCTTTATGTTTATGGCTACCCTCGCTCGCTCTACACTGGCTGGCTTTCTCCACTTATTAACATTGACGAGGTTCTAGATATTTCCATGTTTATTTATCCAGTAGATACTGCCATCGTTATGAAAAACCTTCAGAAAAAAGTAACCCAGCTTGAGGCCTCCATCGCAGTTAATTCTGAAAAAGGTAAAATTCGCGATCCAGAACTTGAAGCTGCCATCGGCGATGCCGAAGAGCTTCGTGACCAGCTCCAGGTTGGTGCTGAAAAATTTTTCCGCTTTGGTCTTTATGTTACGTTGTGGGCTGACTCCCTAGATGAACTTGGCTTTGTCCAGAGAAAAATTGAGACTCTATTCGGACAACAAATGGTCTTTTCCAAGGTTGCCTCATCTCAACAAGAACAGGGCATGAACAGTTGCATGCCACAATGTACCGACCAACTCTTAATCCGCCGCAACATGGATACCGGTGCTATCTCTACTTCTTTCCCATTCACTTCCGCCGACCTTACCCAAGAAAAGGGTATTCTTTATGGCATCAATATGCATAATAATGGTCTTGTAATCTTTGACCGGTTCTCCCTAGAAAATGCTAACATGGTAGTATTCGCGAAATCTGGTGCAGGTAAATCTTTCACGGTTAAGCTTGAAGCACTCCGCTCTATGATGGTTGGCGCCGAAGTTTTAATTATTGATCCAGAAAACGAGTATCAACGTCTTTGTGACGCTGTTGGTGGCTCTTACATCCGTCTGTCTCTCAACTCTGACGTCCGTATTAATCCTTTTGATTTACCTAAGGTTGTCGACGCCGAAGATGCCAACGATGCGCTTCGCGCGAATCTCGTTACTTTACATGGCTTATTCCGCCTCATGCTAGGTGGCGCACAACAAGCCGCTGCCGGCGCTCCTGCCGCTCCTGCCCTCACTCCTAATGAGGAAGCCGATCTCGACCAAGCTTTAATTGATACTTACGCACGCGCCGGCATCACTTCCGACCCTCTCACTCATCAGTCTACTCCACCAACCATCTTTAATCTCTACGATACCCTGCTTCACATGGGTGGCACCGGCCCAAATCTTGCTCAACGCCTCAGAAAATACACCACTGGTACTTTTGCTGGTATCTTTTCTCAACAGTCTAATATTGATATCAATAATCAGATGGTAGTCTTTAACATTCGTGATCTTGAGGACGAGCTCCGTCCAGTCGCCATGTACATCGTACTCTCTCACATCTGGAATGTTGTCCGCGCCCAGCAAAAACGTCGCCTGCTCATCGTTGATGAGGCTTGGCAGCTTATGAAATATGACGATTCGGCTAACTTCTTGTTTTCTCTTGCAAAACGCGCACGTAAATACTATCTTGGGCTTACTACTATTACTCAGGATGTCGAGGACTTTATGTCATCAAAAATGGGCCGCGCTATCGTGGCTAACTCCTCTATGCAAATTCTCCTAAAGCAATCTAGTTCCGCTGTCGACGTTCTTTCTGACGTCTTTAAGCTAACAGAAGAGGAGAAAAAGCGTCTTTCTAACTTCCCAGTCGGCCAAGGCTTATTCTTTGCTGGTCAGAACCACGTTCATATTCAAGTTATCGCCTCTGAAACCGAGGAAAGTCTCATTACTACAAACCCTGTCCAACAGCAACAAAAAGAACAGCAAAAACAGTAGTAGTTTTATTGCTCTTATATCTATAATATGTTATAATATAAGAGTATGGTAGGTCAGAAAAATTACTTTGGAAAAAATGGTCTAAAACCAGATTTTTTGAAGCCTAAAACTCCCCCAAAATCTCCTGCTGACCCCAATATTTCTACTAAAGCAAAAACTAACTTAAAAAACCTTGAAAATATTGCCGCAAAAGAATCTTTAGCTTCAACCGCGAAAATAAGTGAACACACTAATTTTTATTCTGAATCCACTCTGAACCACGAAAAAAAGAAAAAATCCAAGTTCTTAAGAAAACTTCCTTTAGCCGCCTTAGTAATCCTTATTCTTGGTATTGGGTCACTTGTTATTTTTGGCTCAGTATCTTTCCTCGGCCCACATCTAGAAGCTCTTTTTACTGAAGCCACCGACACTGCTTATACTGGTTACAGTCTCCGCGCTGAACATATGGCCGAGGAAATGCTAGAAGGTAAAATTGAAATGACAGATTACATGAAAAGCCGCCTAGAAAACGAGAAAATAGACGTTGTTTCTAGCGGAGAACTAAAATTCAATGGCAAATCTATTACTGCCGGAAACTTCCGCACCATGTATAATGGCGATGCCTTGTTCCGCGAAGCCTATGATACTGCCATGGGCGGGCGCGGTGCAAATTTTCTCGATACCGCAGCTCAAAATTTTTCTAAGAAACTCGGTCTTTCAAGAGATGTATTCAAAAATTATCAGGCTACCGGCGACAACGAAACTGACACCGGAAACTATGTTTCTTTGCTTACTGATTATTTTAAAGATAGTGCCAATGCCACCCTTGACTCCGCCGAAAAGGAGGAAACTAAAGACGAAGAAGGGAACATTTTAATTAATTTTTTGCCAATTGGTGAGGTCGTCTCAAAAGATGGTGTCGGAGAAGAATCTCCCGATGACAAGGCCAAAGCCTACCTTCATGAAATTGGCGAAAAAATCGCTGAAGAAACTGCCGGTTGTACTACCTTAAAAATCGGCGATATCGTTTCTACTGCCATCTCCTCCAATCGTTATTATCAAGCCATTCATGAATTCATGACCAAAATGGAAACTATTAGCAAGGCTAAAGCCGGCTATGGAGATAAATCCGCCGTCAACTCTGTTCTAAACTGGTTTACCACACCTGCGACTACTACCGTTTATGACCCAGTCACTGAGGAG
Organism: uncultured Candidatus Saccharibacteria bacterium; assembly: GCA_964471175.1. Lineage (GTDB taxonomy): Bacteria > Patescibacteriota > Saccharimonadia > Saccharimonadales > Saccharimonadaceae > Nanosyncoccus. The sequence goes on along the minus strand of CAYYEY010000006.1, from coordinate 7,833 downwards.
AATTATACCGTTAGTGGCTCTCCACTCGAATCTGAAGGCGCCAGAGTTGTACTCGGTGGCCTTACCGCCGACTCCAGTAAAACCCCAAAATATTCTTTAGAAAGAAGTTACAGTGCCACAGATAAGGTTGCCTTTTCTATGGGGGTTGGCGATACTTGCACTGTCAAGCGTGCAGGTGGTGTAGTTTTAAGTCTTAGCGCCATGGCTATTCCTGGTGCTAATCTTATTAGCTCCGCTATTGGCGTACTACTCGATACCGCTTTTGAACTTGGAATTAAAGTTGCCGCCGAGACCGTTCTCAGCCTCCTTGTCCCAACTATTGCTAAAGTTATGTACGAGAATCCATTTTCTAACGCCATCGGTATTGCTGGCGGCGAAGGGTTTACTATGGGAGCCGCTAATGTCAACATGCTCATGGGTAGACAGACCTCTGGGGCTACTACTGCTGCAAGAGAGCAGGTTCTAAGTTATAATCAGGAGACCGAGGAGCTAATTGCAAGAAACGCCGAGGTCGATCGTTTGTATCACGGACCATTCGACGCCTCTTCTAAAAACACCTTTCTAGGATCTATTGTTAATTCATTCTTACCTTTATCCTCTACTACTTCTGGAATATACAGCGCCATGTCAACTTTATCAAGCATTACTAGTACCTCTCTCGCTTCGCTTGATTCAACCTATGCCGCTGGCGAAAATTCCTCACTCATGACTAGTTTTGGCGACTGCGATAAAACCGAGGAAATAGGTGCTACCGCCAATTTCTACTGTAGCGCAATTTCCACTATTGATCTTTCTATTATCAACACTGACACTGATGATGAGGAATATCAAAGTGTTATCTCAGAAAGCATTGAAGAAGGTGAAAACGGCGAGGAAGTTATCATCGAGGGCTCGCCACTTGCCCAGTTCATTACCTATCACATGGGTCGCTATTCTGCCCCAGGAATTAGAGACGCTAACATTGCCAAAGCCTGTAAAGAGGACCTGCGCGCACTTCCTCATCTTACTAGTATCTCTGATATGCTTAAGGCTTTCGACTCTGAATATTGTGAATCTGTTGCCGACGGTTCACGCTACGTTAACTCACCAGATAATCCAGACTGGGAAATTGAAAAATGGCATCAACTCTGGGTTTTAACTTGGCGCATTAAATGCCACATGGGTCTTTGCTCCGAAACTGGCAGCCCAGTTATCGCCTATCAGGAAAAATATGAAGCCGAGCATCCGCTTGACAATTCTCCCGCTGGATACCTTGCTCGCATCTCCGGTTTAGAAAAAGACGAAGCCGAAACCGTTATCGCTGTAATAAATTACATAGATAAAATAAACAATTATAACCCTTCACTTGCCTATAACTTTGATGAGGGAAAACCCCTCCCGGAATGTAATAGTTTAATGAGCGATACTACTTATCCTGACAATTATTATCATGTGAGCGATGAAAATACCCGCTTTGTTGCCTATTACAAACCAGAGGAGATTTCCGCATGAGAAAGTTAGTTCTTGCAATTTTGCTTAGCTCGCTTCTAGTAGCTACGCCTACTTATGCTGTTTCGAGTGAACTTATTGATTTCATGAAAAGAAATAATATTTTTTATTACCTTCCTTCTGATTTTTACGACAATAACTGTTATCCAGGTACTGGTAGTTATGACGGCATACCTTCGGCTGGCCTTTCCAGTCTTCAGTCCGGCTTTGTTGACACCTATCACGATATTGCCGCCAGTCTTGGCAGTGAATACGGCATTCCTTGGGAAGCCGTCATGGCTCAAGGTATTTTAGAGTCTCAGTCTGGCACTAGCCGTTTTGCTAGGGAACGGAACAATTTCTTTGGTATTGGCGCCGTAGATAGTAATCCTAATAACGCCCACTCCTTTTCCTCCGCTGCTGCTGGCTGGAAAGGTTATTTTGAATTTATTTCAAATAATCCTCGTTATCGCAATCACGGCGCCTTCAACCATCAAGGTGACCCTATTGGTTACATTGAATCCGTTAAAGCCGCTGGTTACGCTACAGACGCAAATTATGTATCAAAACTTGTTCCCCTTATCAAGGCCATTCAGAACCGCGCCTCAGAAAAGGGTTGGGCTGCTTCATCTAGCTCAATCCAGGACATTTCCTACCCTAGTGGCGGGACCTCACTTCTTGAGGTCTGCGATTCGTATACTGGCGGAAATGGCGATCTTAATGCTACCGCACTTGCCCTTTCCTGGGCAGATCGCTCTCACGGCTTAACTCCAAATGAAGCCTACCTCAATGCCCTTGCCGCCGTTGGCCTTACTAACTACACTGCCGACAAATACGTTCAGGTAGGCGCAAGCTGCGATGCTTTTGTCGCTACTGTGCTTCGCTACTCTGGCGTCGACCCAAATGTACCGTGTTGCGGCGCTGCCAGAATGCTAAACTACTTCGCCTCTCATCCAGAAAAATACGAAGAAATTCCAAACACTGGCAGCGCCGCTAATATGCAGCCAGGCGACATTAGGGCCTCTTCCTCCCACGTAGAAATGTACGTTAATGATGGCACCGGTGCTGGTAAAATCGCCTCTGCGTCTCATGGCGATCGCACCGCCGATCATGCCAGAAGTTATTACGCTAATAGCAATATGCGCATCTTTAGGGTAAGGAGATAAAATGTTTAATAGGATAGAAAAATTCATCACTAAATACAAAATCTCCAGCCTAATTATTGTTTCGCTTATTTTCATTGCCGCCGTTCTTATTTTTACCATTCTAAACATCACCGCTACTTCTGAAGTAGAAATCCTTGTCGCCCCTTCCTCTGCCACAATCTTAATTAATGGCAAATCATACAAAAATGGCACATATAATCTGCCAAAAGGCAATTTATCAGTTAAAATCACCAAGGATGGCTTTACGTCTAAAGAATACACTTTTAATAGCGCTGCCAGTGGCAAACTATATGACTATCTTACTCAATCTGATGGCTCCTATAATTGGTATCTAGAACACGATGATGATGCTATGACTCTAACCAAAATTGGCGACACTGAAGCTTCTGTTTTGTCTAACTCCTATAATGCCAAACATCCCATCATTGAACATTTACCAATAATTGTTGCTTTTTATGATGATAATGACAACTACACAGAATACCGCATTGATGGTGGCTCGTTTTTAGAATGCAATACTGATTTTTGCTTAAAGATCACTGATACTACCGGCGGCAATCTTGAGCCTGCTAAAAATAATCTCGTTTCACTTGGTTTTTCCCCAGACGATTATCAAATAATCTATGAATATTCCCCTATAACCCCGCTTAGCCAATAAGCCACTATCCTTGTTAGTAATAGGTCACCACACTAAACACTAGAATAATTATTCTGCTTTTGATATAATTATCACATATGAGGTTACTAGGTTTGAGTGGTGAAAAAAAGTTTTTTTCTATCTTTTGTATCCTATCTGCAATTTTAATATTAAACACAGTATTCACCCCAGTAGCTGGAGCTATTAATAGCCCAATCGAAAGTCTCAGGATAAATCGCGCCCTCTACAACATATTTAAAGAAAACAACCTTATGTTCTGGAATCCTTTTGAAGAGGTTTGCGTTCCTTCATTTTCTGAAGACGAAGAAGAGGAGGAAGAGGAAGAGGAAGAAGTGGACGGAGGAGGCGGTGTTTGTGGATCGACAGAAAAACTAGAATGGGCAATGGAAAACTATGCTGACGTTGCAATGTCCGCCCAAAAAGAATACGGAACTCCTTGGGAAGTAGTTTTTGCGCAAATGGTACATGAATCATGCTTAGGCACTGCTGGTGTCGCAAGATACGCCACAAACAACTGGCTGGGTATAACTGGTAGTGGCGACGCTGGTACCTACATATCCTCTAGCGGCAGAAAGTGGGCTAAATTTAGCTCTCTTGAACAAAGTATTCTATCCTGGGCCGGAAAAAAAGTTCTAAGAAATGGATACTACGACGATGCATTCTCGTCTTTGGATCCAAATAATTATAACCTCAGGGAGTTTTTAGTAAAAATGATTCACCATTACGCCCCAGCTAGTGATGGTAATGATGAGACAAATTATGTTAATACTGTCATGAATTTGATTAATGGCAAAATCAAAACCATACGCGAAAAACTTGGACTCCCTTCATCAGAAGAATATGCCAAGGAAAATAACATCGGTATCGGTGGGAATAATCCGATTGGTTCATCTGTATCCGACTCACTTAGTAGCAGCAGCAGTAAAAACAGTGACAAAACTGTTCACCCTATTATATGCGCAAATACTGATAATGACGAGGTAATCGGTGATGGCGACTCAATCGCCGACCTCGCGATGGAGCTTGCTTGGCCTGGAGACGGACACGAAGATGAGGTTAAGCCAGAATTTGCTGATGCGGCAAGGGCGTTAGGGAATAATCCTACTCTTGGTTGGTCTCAGGACTGCGGCCACTTTGCTGGGGTTGTCATTCGCACCGCTGCTGACCCATCATTCCCAGCCTCTGGGACCGGTTCAATTAGCGCTTATCTAGCAAGTTCTCCGAAGTGGAAGGAAATAGAAAACACCGGTAGTACATCCAATCTAGAGCCTGGCGACGTTCTTATTCTGAGAGGAGCCGGATCTGGGCACGTCATAATTTATGTTGGTGACGGTAAAAAAGCTTCAGCATCGCAATCCAGCTATACTGGAAAAATTGGGAACATGGGCAGTTCAAGTTTTAGCGAAAAACGCGGAAAATATAAAATTTATCGCTTTATAGGAAATTAATTATGGATAAAAAATTCTTTCAGAAAAACTTTATTAAATTAATCACTATAGCCTGCATAGTTCTACTTCTTTCTATTATCATAATAATAGTTCATTCATCAATCAATAGCGCCAAAATTAATTTAATTTTTACTCCCACCTCTGCCATTGCTACAATCGATAATCACAAGGTTAAGTCTGGCATCATTAATGTTACACCAGGAAATCATACGATTGAAGTAAAGAAAGATGGTTTTAAATCCATTACACAGGATATTTCTATAAAAAGTGGTGAAACCATTAACGCTTTTTATATACTTGATTCAAATAGTGATAATACCAAAGATTGGTATGATGAACATCCAGAAGACTCTGCTATTTCTGAACAAATTCTAAGCCAAGAAAACGATTCATTAGCGAATGCCTCGGTTGATAACTACCCAATTATTAAAAAGCTACCATATGAAACCATGAATTACCGTATTGATTACGGCGCCTGTGATAATAACAACATCTGCATTATTATTACTGCACCAACTGCAGCGCTCAATGCGGTTGTGTTTTCACTAAAAGAATTAACAAGCGACATTGGTAGATACTCATATATCATCAATGATTATACTAACCCTTTTGATGATATTAGCTATTCTAACTATATAAGTTCCAGTACCTCAGTCGAAGCAAACGAAAACGATGCGAAACTAGCCCTAACCAATATACTATCCAGATATAATATCTCCATTCAAAAAGCAAAGTATCTTAGCGGATGTTTTATTATATCTTTTTCCTACACCCTAAATGATTATGGCGATTACACGACCTATCGCGTTATTATTCAAAGAAAAAACTCAACCGATTGGGCGTTAATCACTAAGCCAGAAATAATACTATCATATAATAGCTACCCATCAATTCCACAGACAATAATCGAGACCGCAAATAATATTTAATTAGATTCCTTTTACACTCGTTAGTATTACTTGATGGTTGGAGAAATTAGAAGTTAAACTCTTTTGCCTTATTGCGTCCAACTCAGAAAATACATCGTCAAGCAAAACCACCGGTTTCTTTTTTTGCTCTTCTAAAATCAATTCAGCCTCAATGAATTTTAAGGCTAGAATAATACTTCTCACTTCCCCTCGTGACGCATTACCGTCTGCAAGGGAATCATTAAACATAAACTTAAAATCATCCTTATGTACTCCAAAATTTGTGTGCCCTGTTATACAATCACGTTCAAAATCAAGCTGCAAAAGCCTCAAATAACCACTTTCTTCCTCCTCTCCTGTGATACTCTCATAATTTATCCTTATTTCGTCCTCATTCTTTGCAATTTCCTGATATGTTTCCGTTAATCTTTTATTTATTTTTGTTATTATGTTTGTCCTTGTTTTTCTAATTTCTACACCATATTTAGCGAGCATTACATCCCAAGAAAAAACTGAATCAATAGATACACATTCTTGCTTTAATAACTCATTTCTTTGCCTTAATGCTTTGTTATAACGGGAAAGAGCTATACTATACCCCTCAACGAGCTGTGCTATCACTCGATCAAAATACTCTCGTCTTTTAGTTGGAGAAGTAGCAATTAAATGTAAATCCTCCGGCAGAAATAACACTACTGGGTATTTTTCCTCTTTTGGTAATCGCGTATATTTTTTATCTTTAATTAAAAACTTTTTCATCCCATTTTCTTCATAAGTAACAACCACCTTTTCATTATTACAATATTCTACTTCCACTCGATAAAAATCAGTACTGCGTTTTATAATCTCCCTATCAACCGCACGAAATGATTTTCCCTGCATCGCAAGGTACAATGCCTCAAGCACAGATGTCTTACCACTCCCGTTTTTACCCAGTATCTGTGTTGTTTGATCATCAAAATCGAGTCTATATTTTTTATGACAACGAAAGTTGGAAAGAGATAAATTTTTTACTATTTTTTTCATTAGTTATTTAGTGGCATAATTATATGGCGATATTTATCGTCTTTTTCATTAGTGATTAGTGCCGGCGAGACATCAGTAGAAAAACCAAATTTTACCTTGTCCTCCACTAGTACATTTAGTGCATCCATTAAAAATCTTGAGTCAAGCTTCACACTACCTTCTTTATTTGGGTTCGCTTCTATCTCCGATTTATTTTCACCCGTTTCATTAGAAATCGAGGATACCTCCAAATATTTATTTTTAGTATTCGTAGTACAATTGATCGCCCTGTTTGATTCTCGGGCAAATAGAGCCGCCATTTTTACAACTCTTGTTAATTCCACCCTATCTACTATTATTTCTATTTCACTTTCTTTCGGAATTAGTTGCCTGTAATCAGGATAAGTACCATCAATTAGTTTAGATGTTAATTCCAACTCACCCATTCTGAACCTTACTTGGGTATTATCAAACAAAAACTCAATTTCATTTACATCGTCGCTAATTGATCTTAAAACCTCCTGTAAGGATGTAGTTGGCACAATTGCTTTAACCTCACTCTTTACCCTCTCAATAAATCTCCTCTCTGCTAGTCGATAACCATCGGTCGCCGCAATATACAATGACCCTTTATCCGTATTAAAGTAAACACCAGTAAGCGCTGGTCTAGTTGTATCTCCGCTAGCTGCAATTACTACTTCAGATAAACCGGCTTTAAATTCATCAACTCCCATATTATATATCACTGCTTCTTTCTCATTAATTTCTGGTAGCTCAGGGAAATCATCAGCAGAGGCACCATTAATAGTGGATGAATATTTACCAGACGTAATTTTTATTTTATTACCAGTAGCCACTAATTCAATTTTCTCGCCTTTTGGTATGTTCTGTATAAATTCAGTTAAAAGTCTCGCTGGGATAGTGATTATTCCATCCTTAGCACTAATTACTGGTAAATAATCCACCACCGCCATATCAAGATTTGTTGCAGTTAAAGAAACTTTTTTGTCTGCTACTTTTATTAAAACATTAGAAAGAATTGGTAGGGTTGATTTCGCACCCACTGCAACACGACTAACTGTATTTAAAGCTCGCGCTAACTTTTCTTGTAATACTTCTATCTCCATACTCCTCCTAATATAATTATATTATAATAAATTTATTTAATAATAGTAATAATA
>CAYYEY010000005.1:0-26838 GCA_964471175.1 uncultured Candidatus Saccharibacteria bacterium | reverse complement strand
AACCCTCTATAGTCGTACAATGTACGTTGTGCGACATTAAGAAAAAAGGCAAAAGTTGACTCCCACCACGTCTAAACCACAAAAACCCCAATGTCGTAAAATATTTCCTATGCTCACTATTATTCCAGCAGTTTTGTTTTAATTGCCTTATAGTAATTTTTATAGAAGTTCTTTTGTGTCTTAAAAAATATTTTTTCTGACTTAGACCAATTATTGGCACGAGCTTTTAGTTCAAATAGTTTAAAAGTACATAACAAATCGTTAACCTGAAATAGCTTATAATCTTTCGGAAAAGCTTTTTTCAGCTCGACTTTTTCAAAAAGCGAAGTAAATATAGCAGTAATAATTTTCGTAACTTCAACCTGCCCATTGTCATAATAAACCTTGATCACATCATAAGATAGTAAAAATGGATAATGATTTCTAATGTACTGTGCCATTTGTTTGGATAGTTTAGCGGATTGTTCTACTTCATTAGGAATATGTTTTTTATCTACGTAAAAAGAAGCATAATAGTATTCGATATTTCTAGCGAAGTAAGTAAGAGAGTACAATAAACGTCGTCGTTCTGATAACGACATATTTATATATTCATTTTCTCTGCGTACAAGTGGACCCACATGTATAACATCTCTACTAAAGCCGATTGTATGCACATGTTGATTTAATTTAGAAACTTCTTTAACTATGGAATGTGACTGATCATGGAATAGCATACTAATGATATAGTATGGACTTTTCGGTGAATATTTGCCAAAATCACCTGATTCGTCTATAAAAACACTCAACTCTTTCAAAAGGTACCTCCACTCTGCCCACCTATAATTTTTCAAAAAAGGTGGCGGGGAAATCCCCGCCGAAGGTGGACCCAGATCTCTCGATCAGCCCAATAACTTTATTTTATGATACTTTAGGATAAAAATCAACCCTCAATCGCTAATACCTCTAACCTCTAACCGCTAAACTCTCACAATCGCCAAGCTCTCCCGTACTTCCAGCCTAAAACCATGCGCTTGTCCCCACTCCTCTACCGCTTTTGTCACTCCCGGAAGTTCAGGATTATTATAATCATGCACCACCACTATCGCGCCATCAGATAATTTACTCCATACAAGTTTAAGGCTAGTAAGAATAGAACTATACAAATCTCCGTCAAGGAAAGCAAAAGAAATTTTAGGCGGTAAATCTGTATCGGGATTTAGATTCTCAAAAAAGTTTTTGCGAATCCTTGGAACGCGTAATCCCGCTTTCTTAAACCGCATTACTACTTCTGCCTTAGAAACCAAAAGCTCGCCCGCCCTAAAATTATCTCCTGCCACAGAATTATCAAAATTCGATTTTTCTGGTAAACCTGCAAAAGAATCATAGAGCCATAATTTTTTGGAACCTCCGTCATTATCAAAGAATTCTTTACCTTTTCTAAACTCCAAATCTTTTTCTATAAACTTCTCAAGCAGAAGGGAAGTATCCCCTCGGTAACAACCAAACTCCACTATATCACCACTAACGTCAGCTGTGGCACTAAGCAGCTCCAAAATAATTTCAGTTTCTTTGTCAGAAACTTGTTTTAGATATGTTTCTTTTTGCATCCCTAAAACCTTTTGTCAAACTAACGTGGCTAACAAAATATTATTTTTTGATTTTGGCTGCATCAAGTTCGGCTTCAGAAACGTTACCATCCTCATTAGTATCAAGGATTGCACCGGCGCGACGAATCATTTCCTCAAACTCATCAGTACGAATTACCCAAACCGGCTTACTACCTTCTGCAGCAATGTTGGTATGGCGCTCCGGCATCTCGCCAACATTCTTTTGCTCATCAATCGCAAATCCAAGATAGGATAATTTTTGAGTGACGGTGCGACGGATTTCATCAGAACGCTCGCCAATGGTAGCAGTAAAGACAATCGCATCAACTCCACCAAGCGAAGCGGCCATTTGACCAATCAAACTTTGTACTTTGTAGACAAACATTGCGTGCGCAAAAGTTCCGCGCTTGTCACCTTCGTCACGGAGGCGCAAAATCTCACGCATATCATCACTCTGCCCAGACACACCTAGCAGCCCCGTCTCTTTATTCAAATATTTTTCTATAGATTCGTCAGCTTCATATTTTAGATAATGTTTAAGCCTCAAGGCGGCGGATGGATCAATGTTGCCACAGCGAGTTGCCATCATCACACCTTCAAGTGGAGTATACCCCATAGATGTATCAAGAGATTTACCCTCAAACACCGCAGTGATAGATGAACCACTACCAAGGTGACAAACGATTAATTTCTCTGGTAAAATTTCTTGACCTTTCATGTAATTAACAATCGAGCCAACGGAAAGCCCATGATAGCCAAAGCGCTTAACATCAGCCTTATCGGCGAGTTCTGTATCGAAGGCGTAGTATTTCATGAGATCAGGGCGGTCTGCGTGGAAAGAAGAATCGGAAATTGCAATAATTGGTGTATCCTTAAATGATTTAACAAAATGTTCAATCTCACCAGCCACCACCGGAACATGAAGTGGCGCACGTTTTTTGCCTTTTTCTAGCATTTTTAAATATTCTTCGTCAACTACATGATCGGAAGTAAAATATTCACCAGGGCAAGCTACGCGAGCCAAGATTGCATCAAGTTTGGCCATACCACCAAGGTAACCTTCCTCAGTCAAAATACGTTCGATGTTTGCTACTGTAGAAGTCAGCTCCTTGAATTCCTGTTTTAAGACTTTTTTGCTGCCATCCGCTTTTTTCAAAGTGCAAATGATTTCCTTGCCCTCAAACTCAAAGTGCAAAGAGCAAACAAGTTCTTGACCTTTGTATAGGGCATATTTGCGTGAACTACTACCAGGGTTGGTAATCAGAATTAATTTATCTTCCATTTTTTCTCCTTAATTCATCTACAATTATACTGTTTTGACTTCCTAAAATCAAGATTAGGGCATGAATTTTTCAGGAAATTTTTATCAAAAAATAAAGGCCGGACAAAGCCGGCCTTATAAGAATAATTGTTAGAGGTGTTATGCCACGGGTTCACGATGATAATTTACCGAATGATCAGGGTTTAATATCACATGTCCGTGTCCGTTTCCAAGCGATCTTGCGTAATAGATGTCTATCATTCCATCCGCACGTTGTTCAGCCACAGTATCTCCCCAAAACAGCTCGGGGATATCTGCTTCTAAGAGTAAACTTTCATTCACCTCCAGACGCTTAGGGCGACTGGTATAATTGTTAGAATTCTCATCGTTTTCCAGTACCATATCTGGACTTGCAAGTGCCAGATATTTCTGGTTTAAGCGGTTAAACTCCTGCTGTTTCAAGTTAAACTCGTTCTTTGCGTGGTGGTAATTCTCCAGCAACTCTTTGTGCTCCGCACGAACATATTTCAGTTTTTCTAAAATTTGCTCGCACCTAGAATTATCCGGCCTTAACATTGAACGCTTCATTGAGATTAAACGGTCCCTTTCCACGACCATGTGTTTAGCAAGTGAAGAAAAATACTTAGCTCCTGCTTCGTACATCTCCGCCTTGCGTGGGTTGTCAGTTACTCTTTCGCGAAGCACTGCTTCAAGCTTATTGCATTCATTGATTGCATCAATCTGATTGCCAATCAGAGCGCGAAAGTCATTTTGCTTGTCATTGTATTCTTGCCAAGCTGAGTCCTGCGCTTCTTTGGCTTCATCGTATTGAGCCTGAAGTTCTTGAGCTTCGTTCCATTTTTCCGCCTGTTGACTGTTTAGCTCTTGCGTCTTTTCTCGAGCATTTGCCATTTCGTCATAGGCAGCTTGTTTGGCGTGGTACGCCTTTTTGAGGTCAAAACTAATCTCTTGTAGCATAATGCCACCTCCTTATAAAAGAACCGTAGGATACCCTACACATCTATAATTATACCACACTCCTCATCAAAAGTCAAAGGCTTTAGCTTTGGCCTTGGCCTAAATCAATACGTTTTTATCTGCAAAATAGTTATCTCCATTGTTGCAAATTTTTGAACTAATTTTTTCCTGATTCAAACCCAGTCTCATAGCCCACTTCGTAGGCTTCTCTTTCCTCATCCGTCATCTCGTCTAAGTCTACCGACATCCCAAACCCAGAATAGCGGCTCCCACCAGAATAAGCATCATTCTCTCCATCCAGGCTCCCCCTTAAACTTGCTTCTAAAACATCAGGCTCAGCTTTGAATTTTTCATCCTCACCACTGCCATATTCACCAAACTCGTCCCCTTCGTCATCGTCGTCGTATTCATCAGTTTCATCATCAAAATCCTCCTCATCCATATCATAAACATCCTCATCATAGTCATCCATAATATTATTATAACACAACTATTCTTAGCACTCTTGACACTCGAGTGCTAGAAGCATATAATAGAACCATGACAAAACGCGATTATTACGAAGTTCTGGGCGTTTCCAAAAATGCCTCTGATGATGAAATTAAAAAAGCTTATAGGAAGTTGGCTATTAAGTACCATCCGGACAAAAATCCCGGCAACAAGGAAGCCGAGGAGAAATTCAAAGAAATTTCTGAAGCTCACGAAGTTCTATCCGACAAACAAAAACGTGCTCGTTATGATCAATTCGGTCACGCTGGTGTGGGTGGCGCTTCTGGTAATCCGTTCGGCGCCGGCGGTAACCCATTTGGTGGTCAGAATGGCACTTTCAACTTTAATGGTCAGGAGTTCCATTTTGACTTTGGTGGCGCCGGCGCCGGAGGCCTAGACGATATCTTGGGTAATCTCTTTGGCTTTGGTGGCGGTGGCAATCCTTTTGGCGGCAGACGTACTATGCGTGGCGCAGACTATCGCACCAATGTTACCGTTGATTTTAAAGAAGCCATTTTTGGTACCACTAAATCAGTTAATGTCGAAGGCAAATCTATCAAACTCAAAATTCCATCCGGTATTGATGATGGTATGAGTATTAGACTAAGAGGCCGGGGCGGTCCTGCTCCAACCGAAGGTGGAGAAAAGGGCGATCTTTATGTCGTCGTTCACGTTAAGCCAGACAAGAATTTAACCCGCGATGGCATTATTATCCTGTCCGAAGAAAAAATCTCCATGGTAGATGCCGCTCTTGGTACAGAAATTGAAGTCAAGACCGTTGACGGTCCAATCACCATGAAAGTCCCAGCCGGTACTCAGTCTGGTACACCTTTTAAATTGTCTGGTCATGGTGTACCATTCCGTGCTGACGGCGATCGCGGTCCACACATTGTTACTATTATTGTGGAAACTCCAAAGAACCTCACAAGAAAGCAAAAAGAAATTTTGAAGCAATTCAAAAACACCAAGCGTGGCATTTTCCACTAAAATAAGGTATAATATATTCATGACTAAAAAAGTAAAAGTTGCAAAACTAAATCGCAATAACAATCACAAGCACAGCGAAAAACGCAAGCACTTAGACTAAGTCGCTAGTAACCTCTAGCGCGCAACAAAATAGTTAGAGGTTACGTGTCGCGCCCGCATAGCTCAGTGGATTAGAGCACTTGTCTTCGGAACAAGGTGTCGGGGGTTCGAGTCCCTCTGCGGGTACCACGACTTAGTTTTTTGTGCTATAATATAACCATGTTCGGGTTGGGCATTGATTATGACTACATCAAAAAACGTATTCGCGTTTGCGATTATCTTACCGTTGCCGAACTTTTCTTGCAAAATAATTTTCTATTAAAAGAGCCACTAAAGCCAGACGATATCAAACCGCGCTTGCTCGGCCATTGGGGAACTTGTCACGGCATTAATGTTGCTTATGCTAATCTCAAAACTTTTTATCAGAACGAGAATAACAAAGACGACAGCTTCCAATTTATACTTGGACCAGGACATGGCTTTCCAGCTCTCCAGGCCAACCTTTTTTTGGATGGAGATTTATTAAAAGTTGACCCAAGGGCTGAGAGAAATCTAAGCGGCATTGAATACATTTGTAAAAATTTTTCTTGGCCGGATGGTTTTCCGTCACATGCTAGTCCAATGACACCCGGTGTAATTTCTGAAGGCGGAGAACTTGGCTACGCTCTTGGCACGGCATATGGTGCCGCTCTCGGGCACCCAGAAAAAAATATTGCCGTTTTAATTGGCGATGGTGAACTAGAAACTGCCACTGCACTTTCCTCTATGAACCTTGTCAAACTTTTTGGCACCAAAGCTAATGGCAAAGTCTTGCCTATTCTCCATCTCAATGGCTATAAAATTTCTGCTCCAACTATTTATGCTAGGAAATCTGAAAGAGAGCTGTTGTCACTTGTCCGTGGCTTTGGTTATGCACCATTGATTGTTGACGGTGATGATACGGAGGCTTTCCAAATAACACTTGATGAAGCGAAAGACACGGATAATCCATTCATCATCATGAAAACCATCAAAGGTGAAACCGGCCCAACTTATGTTAATGGTAAAAAGATTGCGGGGAATTATCTTGCTCACCAGATCCCACTTAAGAATCCTAAAACTAACAAAGAGGAACTGAGTATTCTAGAAAATTGGCTAAAGTCCTATCATTTTGAACAGCTATTTAGCGACACGAAAGGATTTACATTATGAGTGGCACCAACTTTTTAGAGTTACTTAATTCTGCAAGTGAAATCGAAAACCCTGGCACAGAATACTGTTCAATCGCTGAAAGATTTGGCGAACTACTAAAACTAACCCTCAAGACTGACCCACATTTCTATCTTTTCTCACCAGATGAAACTACTAGCAACAAACTAGAAAAAGTATATGAAGTAGAAAAACGCGCCTGGGCTTTAGTACAAAAATCATGGGATTTGCCAGAATCAGAAAACGGTCGCATTGTTGAACTTCTGTCAGAAAACACTCTTTTTGCTGTTATGGTTGGTCACGTTTTATCAAAAGAGCAGGGAATGATGACTAGCTATGAGGCCTTTTTCTCTATTATTACGTCACAAATATTACAATATATCAAATTCTTAAAACAGAGTGAGAATATCCCGTGGCGTGAGCCAGTTCCAGCTATCAACCTTCTTTCTACTAGTACCTGCTGGCGCCAAGATCACAATGGCTTTTCTCATCAATCGCCAATGCTTATTTCTACGTTGTTAGATAGCCCAAGTAACAAAGTCAACTGTCTATTTCCAGTAGATGATATCGCCGCCACGGCAAGTTATGATTTCATGCTAAATTCTCAAAATGTTGTAAATCTTACAACATTCAACAAAATTGATAAGCCTCGGTGGATTGATAAAAATCATGCCAAGTTTCAATTTGATCATGGCGCCAGCATCTTTGGTTTTATTAGTGATGAAAATCCAGATTATATTTTTACCGCCGCTGGTGATATTATGACTCATGAAGTTATTCGTGCGATTCAGATTTTAAAGCAAGATTTGCCAGGTAGGAGATTTCGTTTTGTGGGTATTAACGCTTTAAGTTATGGCGCTATCGGTACCACCAGTCGTAAAATGTCCGAGGAAAAGTTCAATGAATATTACACTTTTGACAAACCAATCATCGCAAACTTTCATGGCTACAAAGACGCCCTTAAATCAATTCTAATAAATTATACCAGTAAAGATCGCATTAGCGTACATGGCTTTGAAGAACAAGGCAGTACCACTACGCCTTTTGAAATGCTCCGCTTAAACCATGCCTCACGCTATGATCTTGCCATTGACATTGCCAGTAGAGAAGGTCGCGACGATCTAGTTGCAAAATACAAAGCCATCATTCAGAAAAACGCTACTCATGCGCGCGAATTTGGCGAAGATATGCTATAATAACACGCATGGAAACCTTAATCTTAATTATTATTATCATTATTTTAATAGAAACAACTTTTCTAATAATCAGAATTTTATCTAGGTCTCACCCTAAATCTAATCGTCGTAAAGTTTACATCGATACTTCTGCTTTGATTGATGGTCGGATCGTCGATATTGCCAGAACTGGTTTTATCGGTGATGATCTATTTATTCCAAGGAGCGTTATTCGTGAACTCCAGCTTCTTGCTGATGGTAAGGACAAAGCCAAACGCGAAGCCGCCAGAAAAGGTATGGATAACGCCAGTGAGTTAGAGCGCGTAGAATATTGCAACGTTTCTATCTTGCAGGATGAACTTGACCATACTCCAGTCGACGAGCGTTTAATTACTCTTGCCAAAGAAAACCGCGGTTTAATCTGTACTAATGATTATAACCTTAACAAAGTCGCCGAAACAGAACATATCGATGTTTTAAACGTCAATGAACTTTCCCTTGCTGTCAGCACCGATTATTATCTTGGCAAACGCTTTACCGTCAAAATTACAGGTGAGGGTAGCAACAAAGGCCAAGGTATTGGGCATATTGATAATGGCATTATGGTAGTAGTTGATAATGCCGCCAAAAATCAAGGCACAGAAATAGAAGTAGAGATTATGCGTTTTTTGCAAACTCCTTCTGGTCGTATGATTTTTGCCCGCAAAGTTCGCAACACTCGTCGTCGCACTTCCAACTCCAACAGTGTTGATGATGAATTATCCGATCTCTAATTAATAGCAAACTTCCGTATCTAGCTACAGTGTGTCTGAGGCTTCATATCCCCTAGAGTCGCTTACTACTACTTTGATGGTCTTTTCTTTGCCAGTCGGCTCATACTTAAATTTGAGCGAAGTGCCAGATATTGCACCACTCTCCTCAGTTTTTCCATCGACTATCAATGAATAGTTGGCAAGATCCGCTGAACCTTTTGTTACCACTGCTGTCAGCACCTTCTTTCCATCCTTAGTAGTACTATAAACACTTACGGTTGGGCCCTTGTAGGAACAGTCATCCGTTTCGTCTTTATTGTATGGCTCTGGTACGCTATATACCGCTCTGCCGGTAATTGGATCGGTAGTTTTTGTCACATCGATAGAAATCTTTTGATCTGCCGGGGTGCAGTCAGAGGCTAGTTTATTAGTATATTTGTTGAAGGTCAAAGTCTCTGTTGTTACACCAGAAGTCTTAGAATTGTACCAGCTTGGCCAAATATCTGTCTGCCCATTCACTGTTAGCCTTTGGATTCCAGCTGGTTGAGGAATAGCCTGGTTAGGAGTCCACTTACCCTCATTTGCATAAAGCTGCGTATGTACTGGTTCAACATAGTCTGCAATTACTCTGCGCACTAGTGTGTTAGAGCTATCACGAAGCCCAGCGCCATCATGGTTGCCATTCCATACAGCAGTTGCAATTACTGGTGAATAGTCCACCATCCAAGAGTCCTTAGCCACAGAGGCATTAGAGGTGGTAGAAGTACCAGTCTTAGTTGCGGTCCAAACATTTGGTACCACGAAGCCAAATGATGAGCCTTGTGAACCAAAGGTAATTGAACGAGCATTTGCATCAGAGAGGATCGAGGAAAGCATATAAGCAACTTGTTCATCATAGACTCTCTCGCCAGCGCTATCAGACCAGCTTTCGATAATATCACCTGATGAATTCTTAAGCTCTAGCACATAAGCTAATTCTTTATAAACACCACCACGCGCAATTGAGGCATAAGCATTAGCATGCTCTATTGGTGTTACGGTACAACCAGAACCGATTGCTACGGAAAGCCCGCCAGAGAAACTGTCACTTGCGCAATATGATTTATCTCCAAGTTTCTGCGCGATACTTACACCGTTTTCTACACCACTAATATAAAGTGCTTTTACCGCTGGAATGTTTAGGGAGCCAGCCAGTGCGCGCCTGATTGTCACATTACCATACCAAGTTCCAGTGTAGTTTCTGAGTGCACAAGTCCCAGTATAGCCGGCACAATAAATATTATCGATATTCTCATCCTTCAAGATACTACCTGGGCCATAATTTATTCCTTCTCTCTGCATAAATAGTGGACCGTAATCTACAATTGGCTTGATTGAGGAGCCTGGCTCAAGTTGAGAAGTTGCCGCGTTTACTTCGCCGTATCCTGGAATATTCCAGTCTGCTGAACCAACCATTGCAATCACCTGTGCTGTTTCTACATCTACTGACGCCAGCGCAATATTATCGCTACCATTAGCGTACATTAACGCCGCACCATTTGCTACTGCCTGTTCTGCCATTTGTTGCGCACGGTAATCAAGTGTAGTCTTGATGGTAAAGCCACCAGCACGCATTGTCTTAACACCGTATTTATCCTCAAGTAAATCTTTTACTTCTAGCACGAAGTGTGGTGCTTTGATATTGTCATATTGATTAGTTTCTGGCCTGACTGTATCAAGAACGTTAACTTTTTTAGCTTCCTCTGCTTCCTCCTTGGTAATATAGCCAAGTTCTGCCATCACATCAAGCGTATATTGTTGACGCCAAATCAAAGCCTCGTGCCCGTATTCGTTATAAGGATTAAGCACGGCAGGGTTGTTCGGAATGGCCGCAAGGAAAGCCGATTCCGCCAAAGTCAAATCTTTTGCGCTTTTACCAAAGTAAGTCTGTGCCGCCGATTCTACACCATTACGACGTCCACCGTAAGGCGACTCGTTAAGGTACATGGTAATAATTTGCTCTTTGTCATACATTTTTTCGACTTCAAGCGCCAAAATCGCCTCTTTAATCTTACGTGGAATGCCAGAAAGGCCACGGTCTTTTGCCTCATCAGAGAAGTAAACTTGCTTAATTAGCTGTTGCGTCAAGGTAGAACCACCCTGTACACTACTTCCGGAAACAGTCGCGAAAGCTGCACGGATCAAGCCCCAAAGGTCAATACCATTGTGATTATAGAAATTCCTATCCTCAATTGCTACTGTTGCTTGACGCATATAGGTGGAAATTTCATTACCATCCACAACTAGACGATAATCGCCATCGCCTTTATCCTCCCATAAGACCTCACCATTTCTATCAAGATAGGTATTAACCGTCTCAGAAACCTTGAGATCATCAAGCTGAATCGCATCAAGATCTTTCTTGTAATAGAGAAATAGTCCGCCGATAGTAATGATAATTAGAAGCACTAATACGGCAATAATCTTAAGAAAGGTTTTAAGTCCGCGTTTAGAAAACCAATAATGGAATACTCTTTTTGGATGAAAATGCATCAAAAAGCGCTTCACTGGTTGTTTTGGCAGGGTTGCCAAATCCTCAGCGTGCTTTTTTGCTTTTTTGTCCTTTTTGACTTTGCTACGATAAACAAGGCTTGAATAAGTATTCATGCTCTTGTTTTTAGAGCGTTTCAAAAGGCTCTTTTTAGGCTTGCTGATCTTTGGTGCCTTAGCGGCTTTTTCATCGGATTTATGCTTGTCTGATTCTTTATTCAAATTAACCATTAATACCTATTATACCATACAATACAATTTCAATGCTTATTTTTTACTACTTTTTCATCTTATAGAATAAGGTATGCTATAATAACGATATGACATTATCAGAAGAGCTAATCTGGCGAGGATTTTCCGCCGAAACTACTATCAAAGACCCTAAATTCCTAGACCAGGGTACACATAAATTCTATCTGGGAGCAGATCCATCCGCAGATAGCCTTACTATTGGTAATCTTGCCGCGCTTATGATGTGCGCAGTTTTTGTCCGTCACGGCTATACTCCTTATCTGTTAGCCGGTGGTGCAACGGGCCAAATTGGCGACCCAAAAGACACCGAAGAGCGTGATTTAAAGCCCTTAGAGGAAGTAGAATACAATAAGCAGTGTATCTCGGCTCAGATGAGCAAAGTCCTCTTAGCGGCCGTCTCACTAGGCCTAGACGGCGATTCCACCGATCATGACACCCTAAAATCCGCCAAAAATGCCGTCAAAGACCTCAAAATGCTTGATAACCTTGATTGGTTCCGCGATATGGGCTATCTGGAATTTTTGCGCAAAATCGGCAAAAACTTCTCTATGACTCAATTAATGGACCGCAAATTTATCAAATCTCGTATGGGTGAAGGCGGTTCCGGCATCTCTTATGCAGAGTTTAGCTATACTCTTATTCAAGGCTATGATTTTTATCATCTTTATAAAGAATATGGTATTGACCTTCAACTCTGTGGCGCCGATCAATACGGCAACGCCTCCTCTGGTATTTCTCTGATTCGCAAGCTAGAAAATGGCGAGGCCCACGTTTGGAGTACCCCATTAATTATCGATCTGGCCTCCGGGCGCAAATTCGGTAAATCCGAGGGTAATGCTATCTGGCTCTCTGGCGTACCGGTTGAGCTCCCCTCCGGCCTAGTTTCTGAAAACTACACCCCAGTATTTGATTTTTATCAATTCTGGCTTTCTCAACCAGATGCTTCAGTAGAATATCTGCTCAAAATTTACACCGTTTTGAGCCGTCAAGAAATCGAAAAAATCATGAAAGAACATAACGAGCATCCAGAAAGCCATCTTGCCCAGAAAGCTTTAGCTAAGGGTGTTACAGAGGTAGTTCATGGTCAGGATGCCACTACTGCCGTTATTAATCTCTCTGAGAAATTATTTGCAAAAGATGTCTTGTTTTCTGAAAGTGATATTGAGGATGCCGCGCTAGTTCTCCCTGTTAAGCCACTTGGCGCCTCTCTTGTCGATGATTTAGTTTGTACGGGCCTAGTTGCTTCTAAGTCTGAAGCTAGGAAGATGATCAAATCCGGCGCCATCTCTGTTAATGGTCGCAAAGTCACCGATGAATCTACCGTTAATAACTTTCCTTCAATTTTGAAGCGTGGCAAGAATAAATTCGCTGTCGTAAAATAAGCGCCGCAAGGAAAAGCGCCGCAACTAACGTTGCGGCGCTTCTAAAGTGGAGGACAAGTTCCCGTAATGAGTGAAACGGGACTTGTAAACAAGTATTATGTCTTGCCAAGCTCTTTGATGAGCTACATGGTTTGCCAAGTTTCTTGACAATCTACATTTCGCCAAGCTCTTTGACAACGAGCTTCTTAGCTTCTTTTAGCGAAATACCATCCGGCGCATCAGTAATAGACAAATTGTCTTTCAATGTCAGGATGCCATAGCTTGCAAATACTGTGATCAGGAAAATCTTTCCGCCGCTCTTTTTCAGGATTTTTTTCCTAAGCGGTTTCAGGTTCTCCTCAGTTGCGTTGATCTGATGGAAGTCAAAGTAGATATCCACCGTGTTGTCATTCATCCTAGCTGTCCTGATACCTGTCATACTTACACCCCCTTTCTAATGTGCAATAATTTTCTATATTCTAACACTTCTATGCAAAAAAGTCAAGAGGTATTATACATCTATAAATGCCAAATTGTCTTTTAAGCAAAAATCTCACATGTACTGATGACTATGTACTGATAACTATTCTGTAACACCCAGAATGCCCCTAAGACAATAAGCAGTGTCCTCGTGGCTTCTAACTGTAATAGTATCAATCCCCATCTGCACCACTGGGTAATCATTACCGCCAGGTTGAGTCATGTCACCAAAATAGAGAATGTCGGATTTATCAACCTTTAATTCTTTTAATAGCTTTTTCATACCAAACTCTTTATTCATACCAGGAGTGATCGCATTAATAGAGGTAGTTCCTCCTACTTCGTAATCAAATTCTGGCGCCAATTTTTTGGCGCGCTCAACAATTTTGTTGCGTTTTTTGCAATCTGGATCCCAAGCGTATTTCTCTTTTGTGCCAGCTTTTTGCCCAAGCGCCGAAAACGTCACTTGAGAAAGACGGTTTTCGATAATCTCATCGCCAGGTTGCAATTTGTCCTCTTCCCAATATCCCAATTCCTTAGCGGCTGTCTCTATAGCGTCGGTAATTTTTGCTACCTGCTCATCGGTGAGCGGAAAACTATAAACCTGCTCCCATTTTTTCTCATCATATTTAGCGTAAGGGTGCTCTTTTTCAGTTTTAATTGTAATAATTGGGCCGACATTAAATTCGCGAGAGGTGGAGTTGACATAGCGATAATATTGAGTCCCTTGAGCCACAAAAAGATGTAAATGCTCTAATTGAGTAGGTTTGACTCCATGTTCTAGCATGGGATTAACAATCTGTATCAAAAACTGATCAAACTTTTGCCCAGAAATCGGGCAAATTTCGTAATGGTCTAAACACTTAATCAAAAGCTCGGCAATCTCCTCTGGTATAGGAGTTTTGGCGATATTTAGAGTTTGATCAATGTCAAAAGCTAGAACTGATTTTTTCATATTTCCTCCACTTGTTTACTCTATTATATCACTTTAAAAGGGAACGAGACTAGATTTATTTTCACGATTTCAGCGACACTCTATTATTAGATAAAAGAAAAAGGGCCGGATGTTCCATCCGGCCCTGATTTGTGCTTTTTAGAGTTAATTTGACTAGTACAGTCCTTTTTTCCAAGAGAGACCTTAAGTCATGCTGTGATGAGTTCCCTCCTCATCTGGTGACGATAGACTTCGTCAGTTTCACCGAGCTCTTCCTCGTCATACAGATTAAAGAATTCGTTCAGATACTCCTTCTCTCTGTAAATTGGCAGACCATAACGGTCATAAAGAGGACTTTGCTGCTGATAACGATCGTCATCCCGCTGATAGCGGTCCTCAACGAGCTCAGCTTCAACAGCCCAGATGCTCTCGAGATCCTCATCTGTCGGAGAATCGCCTTCTAACATTTTTAGGATCACCTCCTTATAGGCCTGATTCTCCAGCGCCAAAACCCTTGCTTCTCGCTCATCTGATTCTTTAGCGATTTTTGCATTGGTTTTGATCAACTCCCGTAATGCTTGTAACTTTTCTCTGTTCATAAACTTTATCACCCCTTTCTAGTTTTTTACAGAGAATTAACTCCTTAAGTCCCAGGCACAAATCCAAGACTTAATGCATCTATTATACCACGGTTATGCTAAAAAGTCAATAGGGAGTCTACCACCTCACTTATTCCAGATTTCCAGTTTTACCAAAAGCTGTGCTATAATAAAATCATGAAAACTTATATCGTGGGCAACTGGAAGATGAACTTCACTGTGGGAGATTCTTCCATCTATCTTCATAAATTACTAAAAAGAATTAAACCAGCCAAGGGTTTACAGATTGCAATTACCCCATCTTTTGTAGCCTTGCAACCCTTGTCATTACAAATAGATCGCAAAAAAATGAAACTTGCCGCTCAAAACTGTTGTGCCAAAGATTACGGCGCTTATACTGGTGAAGTTGCTATTGCACAGTTAAGGGGTTTAGTCGATTATTGTATTGTCGGCCACTCTGAGCGTCGCTACGTTTTTAATGAATCTGATAACATGATCAAAGAAAAAGTCGCCGCCTGTGTCCGTAATAACATTACTCCTATTCTCTGCATTGGCGAAACTGAATCCGAGCGTACTTTTGGCGAAACCAGAGACGTCTTAAAAGACCAGCTCACCTCTGGGCTCGCTGATGTCTCCAGAGAGGATTTAGATAAGGTTATCATTGCCTATGAACCAGTCTGGGCCATTTCTAGCGTCAAGGGCGCTCGCCCAGCCACACCAGATGACATTGCTACTAGCATCAATATTATTAGGGATCACTTGAGAGAAGTTTATGGCAAAGCTATTGAGGAAAAAATCCCAGTGCTCTTTGGCGGTAGTGTCAATCCATCCAACGCTGGTGCCTATCTCACAATTCCAGGGGTAAACGGCCTGCTTATCGGTGGCGCTTCCTTGATTGCCGATCAGTTCAATGATATAATCGAGATAGCTAAGAAAGTATCGTCATGACCGTAAAAAAATCCGAGACCAAACCGGTAAAATCTGTTAAAGGGGTTAGCAAAAGTAGTCGACCTGTTGTAAGGAACGCAAAAGGAACTATTAAAAAACCTAAAGTAGCGGCAAAGAAGCCAGAGATGGCAAGCCGTGGTATGTTTATTGATTTTGTTCCCAATCGCGCCAACAGTCCCATGAACGTTGCTAATGGTCCTTTTACCTCTGAAGAACTTCGCGCTAAGAAGGCTAAGACCTTGCCAGCTCGTCGTCCGACCCCTGATCGCCCAATTGATAGACCACCGATTCCGCGTCCGCCACGTCCACCGCGTTCACGCGTGCCGGTTAAACGTCCTGTTCGCATTACTACTGGCAATATGCCACAGATGGATGCCCCTTCAGCCAAAGTGGTTCGGCGTACCACTGTTATTACCACTGATTCCATGCCAAATATTAACCCAGCTCGCTCCATCACGCGCTCTGGCGCCGTGACTATGCCAGCCGCACCGGGTTCACTTGATCGCAATATTGGTGATGACGGTTTCTTTAAAGATTCATCACCTCTGATGAGCGACGATGATCTCGCCGTTGCTTTAGCTGGATTTGCCGATGATCCAGAGGATATTAGCGAAGTTTCCTCACCTCTTACTGATAACCTCTCGCGTGAGGCTGCAGCTTTTGCCGAGGAAATTGATGCTCTTGATGACATTGATGAAATCGAGAGGCTTGATAATAAAGACGATGATAAGGATATCACCATCGCCGATGCCATTAAAAGTTACAAAGAACAAGAAACGGATGACTTTGTATCTGAACCTAAACCTCTCTTTGAGGATGAAGAAACTACTCAAAAACCAGCCAAGAATCGTGCCTACCGCACGCTTTATAACTCTGTCGATGGTAAATCGCCATTCCTTTCCTCTGTCAGTGTAGAAAAGCGCCCACTTTCTGGTACTGCTCCTGCCACCGAGGTAGTAATAAAAGGCGGAGAGATAGTTGGCGGTAGATTAGCTGAGGATGCCAAAACTGTTACTATGGCGCAGCCAAAAGAACACAGAGTAGTCAAACTTGTCCGCCCAAAGAATGTTTACACCAAAAAAAGCACTGAACCCCAGGTAGCTAAGCCACAAGAAACCATTATCATCGAAACCCCAGATAAGGGTCACAACGTTGGTTTAGTTATCGCCATCGCACTTACCGTTTTACTCGGTGCTGGTGTTGGTGCTTTGATTTATCTAATTTTCTTCTAAAATACTGGTGCGGGTAGAGGTAGTCGAAACCTCATCCCAAGTTTGGAAAACTTGTATACTAGCCGTTGTACGATACCCGCAAGTTCTATTTTGTGGGGCGGGTGACTGGTTTCGAACCAGCGACCTTCTGGACCACAATCAGACGCTCTAACCAACTGAGCTACACCCGCCATGGTGCTCTGCTATTATATCATAAAACCCTGGTTTATGGCAAATTCTCCGAAGCTTTTTCGGAGTTTTCAGATGCTAATTCTCTAATAGTCTCAGATACTGTTTTTCTGATGGCCTAGATGCCACTTCGCCTGGTTGGTATTTGTGGCGCTCTGGCATTACCAAGCGTTGGGCGCGGCGCACCTATACCCTGAGCATTAGCGATTCTACCTCTGAGTCCTGCGCTAGGTTGTCCCATCGTCCCCGTAGCTGCATCGTTGGCACGCTTTGTTGCTGCATCTAGCGGACTGACATCTCCTGTCCGATTCGCTGTCCCGCTGTTTCCGTTAATCTGAGAAATCGCCGTGCTGGCATTGGCCTTTAAACGCTCTCTACCAATGTACTCATTAGTCAGCTTTGAATCTCCATAACCTTTAATGTATTTGCGATCATCATTGACGCTACGCCTCGTATTGAAAGTTTCTCCTCCTGCCGCCGCACCGAGATTATCTCCACTCTGGCTCCTGGCGTAGCCAGAACTATGGAAAATCTCCTCTTTTTTATCATCTTTCATTGCGTATTTGACTAACAATTTATCGCTACTTGCTCTACTAATATCCATAATACCATTATACCATACATAGAGTATGTTATAACACTTGACAAATAAGCAAAAGTGTGATAAAATGGAAATCAGAATACCAATTTGCGGGTTTTAGGAGGCTCGCACGGAACTTGTAGTTTAACATTTAAGGAGGTGACTTATGTCAGTTATAGACAGGATTAAGGAAGCAACGGGAGTTGCAGAACCATTAAACGATGAGCAGGCTACTCAGGCAGCCATCGAAAAAGTTGAAGCCGATGATAAAAAACGTGAGGAACGCGGCAAAAAAGTCAAGTCCTTCAAGGATAAGGTTATCGATAAAATCGCTAAAGACGACGATGTTGACAAAATCCTTGACGGAAAAGACGAGCCCGCACCTGCACCCGTCGATGATACGGTTGATGATTTAACCAATAATGTCGATGATGATTCAGCCATCGCAAAAATCATCAACGAGGATGCAACCGTCGCCGCGGTCGAAAAGGACGCGGAGGTAGTAGAAACAACTGAGCTTATCAGAAAGAGTACCGACAAGGAGGACAAAAATATGGCAGCAACGGCGATGAAAGATCTTGATTTTTACCAGGGAATCTATAAGGAGATGTACGATTACGACAGAGGCTATCCGATGTCCGCATCTTTACGCGATTGGATAAAATCCGCTGTGGTCAGGGACGAAACTCTGATAGAAGAGCTGGTCGTCAGCGAACTACCTAAGGTCTTGAAGGCTCATCCAGAACTGATCAGTAAGGTAAAGGCAACAGCAACAGAGGTCGCAAACGACAATATCCTCTATGCTGTTACCTACATCTCTAAGCTGGATGGCAAGGAATACGAGGATGAGAAAGATGCGGAAGCGTCAATCGAAACCCTCAAAAAAGTCGGGGTTACCTTTGAGAGCGCTTTCCAGGGTGCCTGGCGAAAAGTGAATCCGGATGGTTCACTCGGCGCAAGAGCCAACAGGAAAGAAGTGGAAACCTACATCGATAACTTCGACGGCGATCAGGCAGCTCTGAGAAAGAAGCTCCATCTCGAAAACGAAAAGCCGAAAAGGTCCGACGAAGCACCCAAGGCCAAGAAGCCGGCGGCGCCCAAGGACCCCAGCAAGCCCGGCAAAGATGACAAGAACGGAAACACCGGCAGCGACCAGGAAGGTTAACACCTCCTTGGGCGCCGCCACAAGCATACTCCTAAGAAAGAACAGCACACCAGATGAGAAGGTATAACTAAATATCCTCACTTGAGGACCATCTGGCGGCGCCCAATTGGTATTCGCCCTCGCGACATAAGTTCGCGGGGGCTTTTTCATGCTAAATTTCCTCTATGTATTTTTGGCATAAGGACCCTAAAACACCAGACGCTGCCAAGAAATTGTAAGTAGATAATATATTTAAGAAAAATCAATGAAAAGTGCGCCAAAATCACACCTTAAGCAGTTTTACACCCCTGTTGTAAGCATAACCAAAATGTGTTAATACTATTGACTTTTCTAACTATCTGTGCTATAATGTAAGTAGTCTATGTGGGAGAGTTGTTAAAGCACCACCTGCATCTAGACGACCATTAAAATCGAATCATCCCAGATACAAACGTATCTGGTGTGTGCTATTAGACCATGTGATGGTCTATCAATCTTTCTTATCAGGAGGGTTGGTAGCCTCCTGTTTTTTATATATGTCACAATTCACATAACATAGATATTAAAATAGGAGGAAAAGGCTATGAGCATTCTGACAGCTTTATCAGTTATATTTCTGGTTGCAGCAGCGGCCGTCGTGGCCGATGTCGCTTCAAAAGAAGAAGGCAGACGCCCTAATGGCATTGGAACGAAAGGTTATATCGTCTACATCGTAGGCGGTATCATACTCGCATTTCTGATGTCGCATAGTAAGATCATTGCTGTAATCGCGGCGCTGGCATTTGGCGCTCTTGCGCTTTTGAACCGCGAGGGAAAAAAGCGTGCGAGTAGCTGGAACTTGTTTCTGGCACTCAACGCCGTCTGCATGATCTATGCAATCGCAAGAGGCTGGGATAAGATGGGGATGCCGAAGTTTCGGCAACTTTATTTACTATTGATCCCAGTTGTACTTATTATCGCATCGACCATCAACGGCAAACGAGTGGAAGGTCTCACTTACAATCGTAAAGTAATGGCCGAAGCTCGCGCTAAAGTTGAAAAAGAAAATCAGCCCTCGGCAGAAGCTGAGGAGAAAATCGCATCATGATGGAAAGGGGGAACAACCACTATGAATAAGGCAACAACAGCATTGACTGCTATAGGGCTGGCTTTAGCCCTGGCAATAATTGGTGTGCAGGTTGTGCCTGCGATCACCGCCAACAGCAAAACTGTAGCAACGGAGACTACGCAGCAGACACAGGCAACGCTTCCGGCAAAGACTCCAGATGCCACCGAACCGGTGGTAACCGAACTTGAACCGATGCCGAAGGTAACTAAACTTTTAGCTGAAACAGCAGTAGAAGAAGCTGAAGAAGCCGATCGCTTCAGAAGCACCGCCGGAGCTAAACCGGGAGATGCCAAGGACGAGGACGGCTATATAACAGATGTAACCGAGGATGACAAGGCAGAGTTTAACGCGGCTTTTCCGGCTCTTACCAATCACGCTGTGAATAAAATCATGGCTGACTACGAGAGCCAGTTTGGCTACGAAAAATGGCCAGACGGATCCTATAAGATCCCGTTCAGTTGGAACTCAATGACTGAACAGGATTTTGCCCGTCAGAAGTCGGCCGTTTACGCAGGTCTTTCTAAAAAGGAAATCAATGACGCGTTGGATTTCATTTTCAAGTCTCTGACTGAGGATGACATTCAAAAACTGCTGAAACTGAGTTTCGGTCAAAACGTTGATCTTTCCAACCAGGAACAGGTCAAAATCGAACTATTCAAAACTTGGCTGGAAAACCCTGTAGCGTTCGAGGCGTGGTTGCGCTTCGTACAGGACTTAAAAGTAGGAGATAGCAAGACTATTTCTGAAAATTGTCCTGGCCTCCGGATTTATTTAGAGGAAAACGACGCCGCCCGTGCAAAGGATGAAAACGGCAAGACTGGACCTGGCCTGATGATCAGGCTAAGGGACGAGAACGGAAACACCGGCAAGGATATACCGCTGGATTACTCTGGGGAGTATTACACAAACCAGAGTCATATAGCAGCAGTAGTCCAGCTGATAGCGTTCTTTGAACCGCTGGAAGTTGGCGCTGGTAGGTACCACGTATTCCGTCGATATCACCTAGTTGCCTTGGACTACAATCATCTGCGTAAAGCTGAGGAAGTCAAGGAAGATGAGCCGGAGCTAGATTATTGGCTGTACTTCGATTATTATCTGAAGGGTAGCAGTAAGAGAGCTTGGAGAGTAGGTGCCAACCTGGCCGACAGGGAACCGGGAGAAATTAAGAACACTTCCGTCTCTAAGAAGCCGGTAGTTCGTAAAACTACAAGGACGGTTACCACTACTACTAAAAAGGTAACTCAGCAATATCAATACATACCTGGCACGACCTATACTCCTAGTAAACCCGGAGATCCCAATACTCCTACTCCTCCTCCCACTCCTCCGCCGACTCCTACACCGGAGCACAAGGAACCTAATAAAGATCCAAGGTTCCAGGACAACGCTGAAGTAGGCGGAGGTCCAAACGACGATTCCGGCCCTGGTGAATATAAAGACGACCAGGGAAATGGTAACGGAGAATATGACCAGGGTACGACGCCCACGAATGAGAATAACACCTCACCCGAGTATGACCCTGGCCCATCAGCGGATAACACCGACAATGGATCGGCGCCTGACACATCACCAATCGAATCTCACGATTCCGATTACCACGATGACTCCGGAAGTTCCGGAGATTCAGGTGACAACAACTCCAAGATGGAGTCCGAGCCTCCAGCGTCGGACGACTAAGAAGCACACAAGCACCTTTTCCCAGCGGCCTTACCAGCCGCTGGGTTACCCAAGAATAAATTTTGTGTCTGAGATGATTCGATTTTACTCGTTCGCTGTCGCAAAGCAATTTGTGACGTCACCGAACGCGACAATGGTTAAGACGAAAATTAAAAATTCGGCTAGCAAAGAGTTGTAAAAGTAAAATCAACTAGTAAAGCTATTCAGTAAAATAGTTTACTAGTTCAAACCAACTATTAATTTAAGAATCTTTTTGAAAGGAGATTTTTGCTATGAATAAAGTTATTAAATCTGCTTCTGCCGCTTTAGCAGCTGCTGCTATTATCGGTGTGAACGCTGCTCCTGCCGTTATGGCTTGGGGTGATAACGTAGGCGGTACTCGTACCCTCTACACTTTGAGTAATTGTACTGCGGATCTTTCCCGTTGTGATATTACTCCAACCCTAGGTGACAAAGTCACCTTTAACTCTATCACCAACAACCCTGCAATTGAAGGTGATGAGCGCAACTTCGTTGGCGCACGTCTTAACACTGGTATCAATGATGGTAACCAAGTTTGGAATGCTAACGAAATTACCGTAGAAGACGGCAAAGAATATCTCGTCCGTATCTACGCTCATAACAACAACCCAAATGGTAAAGTTGCTGAAAATACCACCCTTCACTTCACTCTTCCTACCGTTGCTGGCACTGAGTTAAGTGTTCAAGGTGCTATTGATTCCACCAACGCTGACCCAACTCGTGTTTACGATGACGTTGTATTCAAGAGTCCTGATGGTCAAGCCTTCTACCTAGATTACATTGAGGGTTCTGCTCTCTTTGAAAACAACGGTGTTGGTGCCGGTGGTGGTATCCAACTTTCTGACGATATCATTGAAAGCAACGGTGTAAAAATTGGTTACAATGCTCTTGATGGTAAAGTTCCAGGTTGTTTCCAATATGCTTCTTATACCACTATTCGTGTAAAAGCTGTTTTCTTAAACAGCTCTTATACCGTAGAGAAAACTGTTCGTAGAATTGGCGACACCGACAAAACCTACAAAGATTCTGTCGAAGCTAATATCGGCGACACTGTAGAATATCAGATTTACTATCACAACACTTCCAGCCAACACGTTGACAATGTGATGGTTAAGGATATCCTTCCAAATAACATGGAATATATCTCTGGTTCTACTAAACTTTACAACTCCACTAACCCTAATGGTATCATTAACTCTGATGACACTATCACCACTACTGGTATTAACATCGGTGGTTATGATGCTGATGGTGATGCTTATATCCGCTTCCGCGCTAAAGTTGTAGATAAAAGCATGGTTTGTGGTATCAACAAACTCGTTAACTGGGGTCAGGTTGGCGTTGGCCAAACTACTCTCCAAGATAACGCTTTTGTTATGACTAAGAAGACTGAAGGCTGTAATAATACCCCAGTTGACCCAACCCCTAGTACTGATGACAGGAAGTCTCTTCCTTCCACTGGTCCTACTGGTGTCGTTGCTGGCGTAATCGCTGGTATTGCCGGTGTCTCTGGTCTTGGTTACTTCATTGCTAGCCGTAAGTCTTTACGCTAATTGACCGCCTCTAGATGCTGTAAGCGACGTGCGGAGTCTCGGCTTAAAGAGATTCCTGCGTCGCATCTGGGTATAAGCCCAAATCGGGCGGGAAATAGGTGAGGTGCTAACAACTAACCTAGCAAAAAGTCCTCCTGAATTTCGGGAGGACTTTTTGTTGCAAAAATAATTCTGCTTATGGTATAATACGTTTAGATATGGATCCAAAACAAACATCCCCTCTGGGTGCTACCCCAGCTGGTGGGCAAGAAGGTCAATCCAATAATCCTCCTGCTGTTGTAGGCGGCAGTACTCCCGTTTTTTCTAGCGGTCCAACTTCCGCCAACCCTTCACCCGTTTTTTCATCTAATACTGACGCGTCAAAAAAGCAGGAAAACGCTGCCAATGTCAAGATGGCCGGTACGCTTGGCGCTGAAAATCTTTCCACAGGTGCTAATGTTTCTAGAACCATGGCCAGTCTGAACAGCAAAAACCAATCCGCTACTGGTACTTCAGTATTCTCCAAACACAAGTTCGATCGCGCCGAACCAGATGGTACAATTCTCATTCCAGGCGATAGTGATGGTAAAGGTGCAGGTGGTAATGTTGCATATAATGGCATTATCAGCAGTTCGGATGATCAGCTAGACCCAGAAACCCTAAAAAGAAGGAAAATGATGAAAATTGGTGCCGTTGCCGCTATCTTTGTTGCGGTTCTTTTGATTGGCGGCATCGCTTGGGCTTTGATTAGCAATATTGGCAAAAGTAAGGGCGGCAACGCCGTTGATACAAACTACCAAGATGCTTTCAGTCAGTATGCAAATTACACGCTCTATGGAACAAGCAGTTCTACGCCACTAGAAGGCGAATATGACTATATGCAATCTTATCAATTGGATTATTCATTCTCTCACCAAGAGATTACTGAAGTCGACGAGGAAGAATATAATAACCGTATTAACGTTGAAAATATTCCAGCAAATTACACTTTGATTGGTTGGGATGAATTTTATAAGAATGACAATGAGTACTTAAACAATTTCAAGAATAGTTTAGAACAAAGCAAAGTTGCGGTTCAGCCATATCTCCAAAGTTTAATCGATATCCAAACAGACAACACTAATTTCTTGAATGCCTACTCTAAACTTGGTGATATTAGTAATGATTTTATTATAAGCAGTATAGAAAATGACGGCCTAGATGCCACTATTGCTAATATTGAGAATATGTATACAGATATCAGAAATAGCTCCAAGGTTGGAGAAGAGTTTGCCAACACTCAAATCCCATTCTACACTGCCTTAGCTAGAGTTTATGGGTTCTATTATAACGGCGGCTGCATTACGAATGGTGTTGTCAGTAATGCTTGCACAGCTAGGTTAAGTGGAGTACCAGAAGGAGCATCAATTACTGAATATACTAATACACTAATCGATAAACAACAAGCCGTAGTAATCGCTATTAGTAAGATTCTGAATGGCTGCTTCCATATCAACGAAGAGCTTGCTAACCAGACTATACTAGAATTCCCAGAACAGGAAGTAGATGAAGAGAGTATCGAGGGTATCGAGATTGATGAGGAAACCGAGGCTACAGAAAACACTATTGAGCCAAACACTAATACAGATTCTAGTAGTACAAACAATAATCAGAATAGCACCCAGAACAATATTAATACCAATCAGAATAATTCCGAGAGCAATGCTAATAGCAATGGAAGTAATACCCAAAGTAATAATTCTAGCAATACATCAACAAATAGTGCTACCGATGGCGGAGGCTCCAGATGAAACTTAAGAAACTAGGAATCTCAGCAATCATAGTAGCCGTGGCCGCAGCAATCTTTATTCCTATGATGAGCACATTTGCGGCGTCTCTTAGTGGTGGCATTGTCAAAAAAGCTGAAGTCGGCGATCTGAAACGTTGTTACTCGTTAGAAGTTTTACCGCAGAAAATTGATGATGTCACTCAAATTTACAATGTGAGCAAAATTATTAATGATGTTGGCGATGTTAATCTTCCAAATGGGACCTCGCTTGTAGGTGACACCGGAGTGATTTCTTGTAGAAAGCTAATTGAAGAACTTGTAGATACAAAGGGTGTTACCACTGAACAGAAAACCGCCGCCCTAACCAAATTAGGTTATAAGGGAACAAAAGGTTCTGCTAAGACAAAGTGTGTTAGTATAACGCTTGTCGCTAGAGGTGCCAATAATACCAATAGTAATATCACTGCTCAGACAGATGGTGTTTGTTTTGAAGTAGATTCCAAGAACAAGATTACTAGCACCAAGATTACTTCAGAATCCAGACAAAATACTATAGCTATAGTTGATACTAGTGGCGAGAGCTGTTCTGGCAGCGGTACGCATTTCTGTATGAATATCCTCGACTCCATCGAGATAAACAATAGTAATTATAATAAATCTGTTAGTTTCTCTGTTGGTGATAGTATTAATAGTGTCGCTAGTCGAATGGAGGAGGCTATCAAAAGCGTCGGTGACATTAATAGTGGTGCAGACGGCGAGACGAAATTTACCTACAAAGATCAAAGCATTACTGGTGGTGATAGCGGTGGTGCAGCAGTTTCTTGGACGCTCGATAAAACCAATCCATACAGTAAAGTTCTTGGGACTAATCTTTATACTTTATCTGATAAAGAAAAGCAAGAACTCTATGAATATTACCTTGCAAAATATGGCGATTTTGTCTGCAATGATGATGACTTCAACTCCTCTTATTCTGTCCTAAAGGTTAAAATTGGAAAAACCGAAACTTCTTTCTACTTTAAGTGGAAAAGTGATGCTCCGCAACAATTTGCTGCCCCTACAGGTAAGGCTTGGGATGGGCAAACCTGGGTTGGCAGAGACGATGTCTTTAATTATTTAAATGGCAAGACCTTAGTTGGTGGGGATATCAGAACTTGCGAAGAGTCTAATGGCAATCCAAATAATGATGATACAAAAGCTGGCGGATGGTCCACCTCCAAGACCGATGAAGAGGACGGCCCATGCTTTAACAATGGTGTGGGTGCGCTTGGCTGGATTCTTTGTCCAATTATTAAATTGATGCGTCAAGCTGTAGAGACTATGTATGATGATGTTATTACTCCATTCCTGGAAATTGATGGTGATGCCTTTAAGACTGATAGCCCGGCCTTTACTGCTTGGCAAACGTTCCAGTCATTTGCAAACATACTGTTTGTCATATTCTTGCTACTCGTGATCTTTTCACAAATTACTGGCTATGGTATTGACAACTACGGCATTAAAAGAATGTTGCCAAAGCTAATTATTGCGGCGATACTGGTCAACCTTTCGTTTGTAATTTGTCAGCTGGCCGTGGATATATCTAATATTTCTGGTGTTGCGGTAAATAACCTCTTTAATACTATGGCTACAAATGCCATGGGTGATATTACTGTTGGTACTGGCAAAGCTGCTGGTGCAACAATTATTTCCGGCGCAGTTGGAATTGGTGCTACCACTTTGGCGGTTACCACTTGGGAAATCTGGCTCCCAATGATGATTTTACCACTTATTCTTGGCCTCATTGCAATGATTGTTAGTATCCTATTCATCTTTGTCTTACTTGGTGCCCGTCGCGCCGCCGCCGTGATCCTAGTTGTAATTTCCCCACTTGCCTTCATTATGTATATGTTGCCAAACACCAAGAAACTGTTTGATAAGTGGCTAAATGCCTTCAAGGCGGTGCTGCTGGTGTTCCCAATTTGTGGTTTGCTCATGGGCGGCGGCGCTTTTGTCGGCGCATTGCTATGGAAAACTAGTGAAGGCTACTTCTTAGGTCAACTCCTCG
>CAYYEY010000004.1:0-27867 GCA_964471175.1 uncultured Candidatus Saccharibacteria bacterium | reverse complement strand
AGAAGTAGAAGCGGAGGCGGAGATAGAATAACCCAAAACAATAGAGATAAATGCCACTAAAAAGCCTAAGAGTACTGAAGGAACAAAGATGGAGGAAAGTTTGAGCCCAAAATGAGATCTGGAATGCTTAGCAACATGGTTGCTAATTCCTTCTAAATATACCCCCCCCCTGTGATTTGCCAACATATTACCTCCGTGGAAAACTATAGTTACTTTTCCACATTGTATCACGTTTATGCTAACTTTGACAACCCTATTTTGTTCTTATTTTACCTATTTTTATCTCTTATCTTGTCTATTTTTACCCCCGTTTTCTGCAATTTCTATTTTTTCTCTTTGTTTTCTGTCTTTTCACCTTCCTCTGATTCATCTGGAAGCACGATTCCAATAGAAGCTACAGTGTCACCTTCGCTCATACGCATAATTCTTACACCTTGCGTAGCACGCCCTAAGGTTGGAATTTCCTTCATCGCTACACGAATCGCCTGACCTTTAGTAGACATCATAATTACTTCGCGCGCCAAAGGATCTAATGTATGCACAGCTACAATCGGACCAGTTTTTGCGGTTACAGATGCTACTTTAATACCTACGCCACCCCTCTTGTGTACTGGGAAGTTAGCTACTGCTGTTGCTTTGCCATAACCATTTGCAGAAATTGCAAGAAGTTTCTGAGATGGGTCAGTCACCACATCCATACCTACAATTTCGTCTTTTGGCCTGAGTCTCATGCCTCTAACACCTCTAGCTGCACGACCCATCGCACGCACCTGATCCTCGTTAAACCTCACCGCCTGTCCAGCAGAAGTAGAAACAATAATATCGTTAGAGCCAGTTGTTCCCTTAACCCACTTTAGTTCATCACCTTCATCTAGTTTAATAGTGATTAGACCGTTAGTACGAATATTTTCATAATCTTTGATTGCGGTCTTTTTAATTGTTCCCTTCTTAGTTGCCATAAAGAGATAACCATCACTAGAGACATCGTTTCCATGTTTAATAATTGCAGTGATTTTTTCGTCCGGATGCATATTTAGCATGTTTACTGCCGCTGTACCCTTAGCTGCTAAAGTTGCTTGTGGTACTTCATAGGCTTTCAAACGGAAAACTCTACCCTGAGAAGTAAAGAACAGCAAGAAATCATGCGAATTTGCCGTAATAATCTGAGAAATTACATCCTCCTCTTTGGTAGTCATACCACGTTTACCCTTACCACCTCTGTTCTGCTTACGGAAATCATTCTGCGATACGCGTTTCATGTAGTTTTCGGCTGTTAGTAAGATTACGCTTTCCTCCTCTGGGATTAGCTCCTCCTCGGAGAATTTTCCTGCTTCATGATTAATAATCTTAGAGCGGCGCTTATCTCCGTACTTTTCTTTCATCGCCAGAAGTTCCTCTTTGATTACACGAAGGATTTCCTTCTCATCAGCAAGAATTGCCTCTAATTTTTTGATTAATTCATGTAGCTCTTTTAGCTCTTCCTCAATCTTATCACGCTCTAGACCTTGCAATCTACGAAGTTGCATTGCTAGAATTGCTGCTGCCTGTATCTCTGACAAACCAAACTTTTTCATCAATTGTTTATCAGCATCATCATAAGCTGCTCTAATTGTTGCGATTACCTCATCGATGTTATCAAGAGCAATTTTCAAGCCCTCCAAGATATGTGCGCGTTCTTTAGCCTTACGCAAATCGTACTCTGTACGACGTCGAACCACCACCTGACGATGTTTGATAAACTCACCCAAAATCTCTTTTAAGCCCAAAATTCTTGGCTGAATTCCATCCACAAGCGCCAACATATTATAGTGGAAAGTAGTCTGAAGCCCTGTCATCTTATAGAGCTGATTCAAAATCTTTTTTGGATAGGAATCTTTTTTAAGCTCTACTACCACACGCACTTTACCACGCGCTGATTCATTCCTAGCATCAGCGATGTGATCAAGTTTTTTATTGATAGCGAGTTCACGCACCTTCTGGATAAAGGCTTCCTTACTCACCCCATAAGGCATCTCTGTAATCACAATATTATAGCGTCCGCCTTTAGGTTGCTCCTCAATATCTGTTACAGCCCTAATTGTTACCGAACCTTTACCTGTTGCATAAGCCTGTTTCATCGGTGTACCACCATAAACTTCCGCACCAGTTGGAAAATCTGGGCCTTTAACATACTTCATTAATTCGTCCAGAGTGATATCAGGATTATCAATCTGAGCCACAGTAGCATCAACTAATTCACCGAGGTTATGTGGCGGGATATTAGTTGCCATACCTACCGCAATACCCATCTGACCGTTCAAGAGAATATTTGGCAAAGCTGCTGGAAGCACCACTGGCTCCTGCTCCGTACCGTCAAAGTTGTCTCTAAAATCAACTGTTTCCTTCTCGATATCAGATAGAAGCTCTACACCAACTTTATCCATTCTAGCCTCGGTGTAACGTGAAGCCGCAGGCTCATCACCATCAGCCGAACCGAAGTTACCTTGACCTTCTACAAGGGTATATCTCATTTTCCAAGGTTGAGCAAGATTAACCATTGCGTCATAAATCGAGGAGTCGCCATGTGGGTGATATTTACCCATCACCTCACCGACGATACGCGCAGATTTTACTGTAGCGTGTGGCGCTTTCCAGCCATTCTTGTTCATCGCGTAGAGAATACGACGGTTTACTGGTTTAAGACCATCCCTCACATCTGGAAGTGCACGATCAATAATCACCGACATCGAATACTTTAAGAAGTATTCCTCCATAGTATTTTCTACCTGACGTTTTTCAATTCCGTCTATAACTTCCCCAGTTACAGGCTCATCAGCCTCAGCTGAAGTATCAACATCTGGTACATTTTCAGTATCCGCTACCTCTTTTTCTTTAGCGCTTTCATCGCCAGTTATTTTCATTTTTTTGATATCCTCTGGCAAATTGTCTTTTTCTTTACTCATAATTCAATCTCCTTTCGCGCTCCCTAAAAGTCCAGATCATCAAGTTTAACACTTGCCGCACCAGACTGAATAAAGTTCTTACGAAGGTCGACCTGGTCTCCCATTAACTTCGTAAAGACAGCATCCGCTTTTTCAGCGTCATTGATATGTACCTGTACCAAAATACGATTTTCTGGGTCCATCGTAGTTTCCCAGAGCTGTTTAGCATCCATCTCGCCAAGACCCTTAAACCTCTGTTGTGCAGTGTAGCCAGCTTGCTTAAACCTCTCTTGAGATTCATCAATCTTGACACCATCTTTCTTTCTTTCTTCAATTTTTTCGGCTATTTTTTTCTCTAGAGCAACTTCGTCATAGACATAGTCAATCTTACGAGACGAACCAGTTCCCTTAATTAAGCCAAATAGTGGTGGTTTTGCCAGATAAACATGTCCGGCCTCTATCACCTGTGGCATATAGCGGAAAAAGAAAGTCATGAGGAGTGTTGCAATATGCAAGCCATCAACATCAGCATCGGTCATAAATACAATCTTGTCATATCTTAGGCCATCGATGTTGAATTGTTCACCAATCCCAACTCCCAAACCTTTAATTAGAGATACTAATTCCTGATTTGCTAACATCTTATCAAGACGTGCTCTCTCGGTATTTAGTACCTTGCCTCTAAGAGGTAGAATCGCCTGAATCTGTGGGTTCCTACCCTCTTTTGCTGAACCTGCTGCGGAATTACCCTCTACGATAAATAGTTCACATTCCTCTCTTGATTTAGATGAACAATCCGCCAATTTAGAAGGCAGATTCAACCCCTCAAACGCACCCTTACGGATAACATTATCACGTGCCGCTCTAGCTGCTTTTCGTGCACGCGCTGCCAGAGTTGCCTTAGAAACGATTTTCTTAGCAATCTGTGGATTCTCCTCTAGGTAATAACCAAAGTACTCGCTCATTACCTTATCAACATAACCTCTGACCTCTGGATTACCTAATTTGTTCTTGGTCTGACCTTCAAACTGTGGATCAGGGAGTTTAACAAGTATTACTGCAGTCAAACCTTCCTTTATATCATCCCCTGTTAAATTATCCTCTTTCTCTTTAAGTAACCCATTTTTACGTGCATAATCATTAATCGTACGATTAAGTGCCGTACGGAATCCTACCACATGCATCCCACCATCAGGGGTGAGAACGTTATTTGCAAATGGCTTCATGGTCTCCGCGAAACTATCATTGTATTGTACGGCAATTTCTACCTCAGAATCCTCTATTTGTTTTTCAACGTAGAAAATATCATCAGATAGTACTTCCTTACCGTTATTAAGGCGTTTGACATAAGATTTAATACCGCCCTCAAAGTAAAAGGACTCTTTCTCCCCTGTGCGCTCATCAACTACAGAGATTAGGATGCCCTTAGTAAGATAAGCCTGGTGCCTAGCGTAACTAGCTACCCAGTTATAATCAAAAGTTGTGGTCTCTTTAAAGATTGTTGGGTCTGGATAAAATGTAATTGAAGTCCCCTGTTTATCTGTTTTACCTGTTACCTCTAGTGGTTTTTCGGTTTTACCAAGATCAAATTCAATATGATTAATCTTGCCATCTCTGTAAACCTCCGCCACCATGTGAGTAGAAAGAGCGTTCACCACTGATGAGCCCACACCGTGAAGCCCAGATGAGACCTTGTAGCCACCATCACCAAACTTACCACCGGCGTGGAGTACCGTCAAGACTGTCTCCAGAGTGGATAAGTGTGTTTTTGGATGGAGATCTACTGGGATACCACGCCCATTATCCTCTACTTTTACTCCCCCGTCTGCTAAAATAGTGATTGCTATCTTAGAAGCATAACCTGCAATTGCCTCATCAATAGAGTTATCAGCAATTTCTTTGATCAGATGATGCAACCCATCATAACCGGTCGAACCGATATACATCCCCGGACGCTTACGCACCGGTTCTAGCCCTTCCAGAACTTGAATCTGAGAGCTATCGTAACTATTAGCCTTCTCAGCCATTTTTTACCTCAACTTTAATTATTATTTATATCTATCATACACCTTACGGACCAAAAATTCAAGAGATCGGACCCAGAATCCCACCCCTGTTAATCTAATTGATTTTGAATTTTCTTTTTATCCATAAACGGTTTTAAGCCATTCTCGCGCGTTTCTAGGCGAGTTTCACCACAAATCGCATCCACTTACTACTTTTATGTTTTGTAGGCCTTATTTAGCCTCCCAGAACGTCAAAATTGCATTTTTTGTTTAAGCATAAGCGGATTAAAACGGTGGCTACCTAATTTTAAACACTTGTCCCTCAGAAGCGCTGTCCTGATTATTATTTTGATTCTGACCAAAATCATCTAGCGCACCGCCATCTGGCATCGCCATCTCCTCTGCCTTCTTACCACCCCGCTGCTCTACATCCTCATCTGGCACCACGTTTTGGAATACTGGATTTAACGATGAGTTCTCAGTTGTCTTTGACCCAGAGTCAACGGTCATCTCTTGATTAGCAGATGCCCCAGAACTGGCAGACTCCTTTATTAATTTGTCTCTCTTATTAAGCCATTTATCCAAAAACTCCTCTGGCTTCTCTGAACTTTTAGCAACGTCATTTGGACCATAACCATCTCCAGACCCTAAACCACCCCTTAAATCAGAATCACCACCAAGTACCTCGCCCAATCGCTCATTTATCTCTGCATCCACCTCTGCTCTCGTCCTACCATACTTGGCCGCCGAATACATTTTCATCGAATCAAGTACCTCTGGATTTCCCTCTGACATTGGCGGAATCAACGACATCGTAAAAGGCTTGCTTGGCATATCAAACATCATCACCGTAGAAATAGCGTGGAAATTTGGCTGATTATGGAGATCCTCCGCATTAAACACTGGTGTAAACACCTTTTCCATAATTTCCGCATCTGTTACACCAATACGTCCACAAATCACCGTACCAACATTTCCCAGTAACCCCTCACGAATCTTATCAGTAAGCTGCGTCATAAACTGATTTGCCACAATCAAATTCAAACGGAACTTACGTGCTTCAGATAGAATTGACTCAAAGCTCTCTGTCGCAAAATTCTGGAACTCATCTACAAACAGACAGAAATCATTACGCATATCCTCAGGAGTATCTACCCTGGACATCGCCGCTGTCTGAAACTTCATCACAAAAATCATACCCAGAAGTTTAGAATTGATCTCCCCCATCTTCCCTTTAGAGAGATTAACTAGCAAAATCTTTTTGTTGTCCATGATATCTCTGATATTAAACCCGGAATGCACCTGACCAAGAATGTTTTTCATCATAGTATTAGAGAGGAAAGGTCCCCATTTTGAAGCAAACCAAGTAATAATCTCTCCGGCATCATTACTCTTTTGTGAAGCTGGAAACTCCTTTGTCCAGTAGTCATACACGCTTTTGTCTGTTACGTATTGCAATTTTTGTTTCACGAACTGAGGATCAATAAAACACCTTGGAATATCAATAAAGGTCGCTCCATTTGGATCGCTCATCAGAAGCAAAGCCGCGTTTCTAAACATATGTTGCCCACGTGGCCCAAAGAACCCCTGATTCCCTGGGTCATACAACGACTGCAACATATTAATTCCCTCTTGGACAATGAAATCCTTCTGATCCTCCGTCTCCCATTCAAACATATTCATCCCTATTGGATGTTCGATATCACCCGGATCAAAATAGATTACATCATCAATCCTATCCTCTGGCACCATTGAAAGTAACTCCTCCGTCACATCTCCGTGTGGATCAATAAAGGCAAACCCTCTCCCCGCTATCATATCTTGATAAGCAATATTTTTAAGAAGTACTGATTTGCCCATACCAGTTGCACCGATAATATACGTGTGACGACGACGATCTTTCTCTGACAACCTAATCTCTTTACGCTCTCCCCTAAACTCATTCACCCCTAATAAAATCCCATCCGTTACCAGTTTAGCTGGGCCATCTACCTGCTTGGTTGATTGCCTCTCTACCTGAGAATTTGGAATCGAGTTCTGATCTGGCAAATGGAATATCGTTGCCAACTCTTTAGAATTCAAAATCAAAGAATTATTCCTCTGTGGGAACATCCTAAAGATAAAGTCTTGCGACAACTTTTTTCCATCTGTTATCATCCCATATTCAAAACTGTTATTAGTTGGCGAATTAAACTGCGAGAACGCTGAAATCACTCCCCCTATCAGCGCCTCCGAACGAGCCTTATTAGTGGTACTTGCAACCACCCTAATTAGCACTTCAAACCCTGGATAACGCGTTTTTTCCTCTATTGCATTTATTTCCTCTTGCTGAACATTAGTTAGCGGCTCCTCGGATAACTCATTTTTGGCGTGCTCCTTCATTGGCTCCACCGGTAGTCGAATCAAATCCGTGGCTTTATCTACCACCCAAATTCCTGTACCACTTTTTTTGTTCCCTTTTCTTATATTTTGTACTCGCTCAGATGATTTTTTTGTCCAGGACTGATCAGTTGGTCTAAACATTAACTGAAGCGCCATCCCCTCTTTTTCTTTGACTGCCGAAAACGCATTAAGAAGCGCCGACGCCGCATCCCATTTCTGCTCCTCATAAGTTGCGATTGGATAAACAAACTCTTTCTTAAGGCTTAGTTCTCCACCTGCCACCCCTGGAATCCCACCTTCTTTAGAGAAAATATTGCCTTCATACGTCTCCTCTAATCTAGCTGTTGGGTAGGCCGACACTATTGCCTGCTTCACTGTCTCTGTTATTACCGCTGGTACCACCGCGTAATACTTTATCAGCCCATCTGTTGCGATAATCTCAAAAGAGACATGTTTTTGCCCATAAACCTTT
The DNA here is from genome assembly GCA_964471175.1 of uncultured Candidatus Saccharibacteria bacterium. Taxonomy (GTDB): domain Bacteria; phylum Patescibacteriota; class Saccharimonadia; order Saccharimonadales; family Saccharimonadaceae; genus Nanosyncoccus. Next base: position 20,086 of record CAYYEY010000004.1, on the reverse strand, counting down.
GCTTTAAAACCCTTCTGTAAGGTTGAGGAAATAATTGAGTACATAATCTGAGCTTGGGAAATCGCCTCATTAGTAACATCTCTTTCATCTCTGCCACCGCCCTGAATATCATCTGTCTGGGGTGGCAAGTGTATTAACATCGGTACCATCTTAATACCACGCTCCAAATTCTTAGCCTCGCGTTTTCTCTTGATTTTCCTAGCAACTAGTAATGCCGCCACCCCTAATATTGCCACAATCAGCACGATCACTACTATCACCCCTAACATACGCGTTCCCACCTGTTCCTCCATCTCTAGTCCTCTCCCCCGTTGCCAAATATTCGGCCGTAGTTGTCTCTCAGTCCATCTGCCATCATTTGATTCCTCAGATTGTCTAGTTCAAATGGATCATTCGCGTATTCTTTAATGGCCTTTTCTACCTCTTTTTGAGACTCTTTGTCAATGATGTCTCCATCAAAAGTTAGGATCTTTTTCTTATCTATTTTTCTTTCAGTAGAACCATCATCAGCCAGAGGTCTTAGTTCTGTCTCACCTGGAAAATCTGCCACTGCCTCGCCCATCATCTCAATAGTGGGAGTATTCTCATCCGTCTCCGCCCTAAAAGTCCTTGGTGTCTCTGGGCTACCTAAACCTTCAGCAATCTTCGCTATCTCTCCCAAATCGCCTTTTGTATTTTCACTGACCTCTTTTTTCCAAGATCTATTCTCGTTATCGCCACTAAAACCACCGTTACCACCACTGTAATCAAATTGACTAGCGTCGGTGTTTGCAAGCCTCTCAAAAACCTCTGGTTTTGCACCATCAGCACCCCCATGACCTCCAACCATCGGTTTTACCATAAGCTTATTTTAGCACAAAATCGTCCTAAAAGTAAACCCTATTTTTCTCTAAATTCGCCCCTGTTTTATTATAGTGAACAATTATTTTTTGTTCAATTTTACCCTAAAGCCTCTTAGAGACCACAAAACACCCCAGTACGATAAAAACAATCGTCATCGCTACCGTTGCAATATTTAGCACCCCAAAAGATTGAATGAGTAGTAACATCACCGGCCCAAAGGCAATCGTCGCCGCATAGAGATGCTCTTTTTGTGTTCTCTCCTTATGACCCATCATTTTCCGAAAACCAATAACCAGTAAATTCGTCACACCAAGCACCACCAAATAAACCATTGTAAAAAATACTAAAACCCCTAACGGACCAACGCCCGTAGGGGTAGTTAGATTTATCATCGCGAGAATAATAATCACGGCTATCAGACTTACTAGTATCATCAGACGGTTAAACATGAGCCTATTATACCACAATTTAGATTTAGTCAGTAATTCTCTCCCAGAATCCTCTCTAAATCCCCGTTTTTATCATTCTCCCAAGGATAAGAAGTGTTTAGGTTTCTTTCCCTTTTGGAAAGAAAACCCCCATTTTTTGGCCCTTTTATGGGCCAAAGAGTGGAAGTTATCCGGCTCTTTTATAACTACTTATGGCCGCAACTTTAATTCCACTCTCTAGCTTTTTGACCGCCTCGCTGATGCGAGACTTATGCCCTTACCTTTACTCCGATCATTCATTTTATTTAAAGTACTAATGGTCGCAAGTTCCAGTGCGCTCTACGCGTTTAGCGGAGCTATAGGTAATTCCTATCTTGAATTTACTCTTGAGATTTTACCCCAACTAGTAAATCCAAAGTGTAATTTATGGCTAGAAATTACCTATTTGCCCGCCAAATGAGCAAATTAAGCCTTCCCTAATTTGGACTTAGGGAGACAAACGCCAAAGAGCTTTTATAAGCTCTTTCTAGCTTATTTGTATTTCATTTTATCCTTTTAATTTGCAGTTTTTATTTTGTCTTTCGACTTAAATTCAGCATAGCACAAGCTTTATAATTTTTCAAGTCTTTTTGCCTAAAAAAGTGTTGTAATTTTTACAACAATCGACTATTTTATTCAATTCTACCCCTGAAATTAGATCATCTGTGGTATGTTGTAAATTTTACAACAATTTGTTAAATTTTTGCTCACTTTGGTGTATAAAATTTTTATTTTTTAGTAGAAAGGCCTAACTTTTGGAGTTTTGATTCTATCGTTCCATTCGCTTCAATATGTTTAAAAAATTCATCAACCTTTAGCCCAGCTTTTGCTGCAGTATACTCATATTCCTTTAATTGATCCAGATCCCAGCCATCTTTTATATAATCCATGTATTTCACCCAGCAGTCAACGACATATAAGAAGGCATTAATAAAACTCGAGAACTGATATACACCCCTGTATTTCTCCCACGCGTGCTCATACCAATAAACTTTTCCTTCTATTTCCACTAACATAAAAGTATGTGTCGGGCAAGACTCCTCACCGTAGTAGACTATTGCTATTGTCTTAGGGTTATTAGTTGAGCCCAAACCATCGGCTCGATTAGCATTCCTAAGCCTTTTTAGTAAGAATTCACGCTCAAGCTCAACTTGATCCCAACAAACCCCCAAATGGCTTTCAGAAAGGCTCTCAGGACTTTGCAGCCTATATTTTTTTGCGTATTCCTGACCTATTTTGCTATGTTTTTTACCATCTGCATCAACATACCCATATTGGATTTCTGCCATTTCCCTGTCTAACTCTCTTAACATCTCTGGCCAATCCGACTTATCTAGTTTCATAATTGTCTCCATTCTGGTTAATTATTTCCTTTTTTGGTTCTTTATCTAGCAAACATTAGCCTTTTTTAAAATTATACACGTTTGTTTAGAATAATTTAACCAGCATCCACTATTTTTGCCTGTGGAAAACTCTGCATTAAATTTTAAAAAATTTATGCAAAAAACTATTGACATAAGCATTTTTTCGCGATATTATAGAGGTAGCTTCTGAATAAATAAATTATTCAAAAGCCAAAAACAAACAATCATAGCCAAAAAAACTCCACACTCTACAAAAAAGTCCGGCGTCCTCGCAGTAACCGGACTTTTTCTTATACTAAGCACCAAATGACGCTTATTTTTTTAGCAAAACCAGCAAAAAACGCCAACATGGCGCTCTTAAACTTAAAATTAAGTGGTGGAGCTGGGGGATACTGCCTCCCCGTCCGAACTATCACGGAGATATCATTCTACACGCATAGTTTATCTGTTTATCTCGGCATAATCTAGCAGCACAGACAAACCAACCTGCTAGACGCCATGACTTGAGTTTTAAACCTCCGTTAGTCAGACAGAAGTTCTATTCCCATAAGTTATGATAACCCTACCTCTTATGGGAACTCAGAGGTAAAGCCAGCCTAAATTAAACTAGGCATAAGCAGGCATGTAAGCTACATGCTTGCTGGAAGAATTCTCTTCACTTATTTAGTACTTACGGTACAAAACGACGCGCTTGATATCTGTTAATAATCCGTCTAAGCTTTGTCAGCCCCAACTGTCTTTATCATATCATATCTTGCTTATCTTTACAACCCCTGTCGAAAATATGTTGTTAAAATTACATTAAAAGATAGGCTAAAAAGCACCAAAGTAGCTATCAAATTATTAAAAATAGCCGCAAGAACTTTATTCTCCCCTGTTTATGTATTTTTTACAACAGAACCAAAAAATGTAACAGGCTTGTGCTTGCAGACACTTATTCCTTTTGCTAGCCTAGAGCCATGATAGCAAAAACATATTCCATCATTCCCTTTGGCATCGACGCAATGCCCATAGAAATTGAAGGTTCAATCAGCCAAGGTCTGCCATGTTTTAACGTAGTTGGCATGGGCAGTAGAACCGTTTCTGAAGCACGCGAACGTGTCAAATCAGCCATCAGAAGCTCCGGCTTCGCCTTCCCAGATCAAAAGTTAACCATCAATCTCGCACCAGCCGATTTAGAGAAAAGTGGGACATTCTTAGATTTGCCCATCGCTATTAATATTCTCATCCTCTCAAATCAGATTAATCAAGAAGACATCAAAAACATTGCATTCGTGGGCGAACTCTCTCTTGACGGGCATCTCCGCGAAGTTCGTGGCATTATCAATATTATCGAAAAAGCCAAAGAGCTTGGTATAGAAACCCTGTTTCTCCCTGTTAAAAATTTTACTCAGGGCCAAATCATCTCTGGAATTAATCTTATTCCAGCGGACAGCCTATCAGAAATCTATCTCCACCTCAAAGGCGAACAACTTATCAACACTGATAACATCCCAATTGGCCAAACCACTACAAATCATCATCAACCTTTCCCTACCCTCGATCAAGTCCAGGGCCAAAATTTAGCCAAACGTGCCATGGAAATAGCCGTAGCTGGACATCATAATCTCTTGCTTTCTGGACCTCCCGGAACCGGCAAAACCATGTTAGCTCGCGCTGGTTTGGGACTTTTACCGCCCCTTTCTGTTAATGAGCAAATTATTGTCACTAAACTCCACTCTATCACCGGCCTAGTTGACCAAGTAGTTACCGAGCGCCCATTTCGCACCCCACATCATACTAGCAGTTTAGCCTCGCTCATCGGTGGCGGTAGCAATGTCGCTCCCGGAGAAATCTCCCTTGCCCATCTCGGAGTTCTCTTTCTTGATGAACTTCCAGAGTACCCCAAATCACATCTCGAAGCCTTGCGCCAACCTCTAGAGGACCGTACAATTTCCATCTCCAGAGCAAAGCTAAAGGTTACATACCCTGCAAATTTTATGCTAATTGCTACAATGAACCCCTGTCCGTGCGGCTACTATGGTGACCCTACTCACCCCTGTACTTGCACTGAGCAACAGATATATAATTATCAGAAAAAACTTTCGGGACCTTTACTTGATCGTATTGATCTTTTTGTCGAAGTAAATCGTCCTAAACCGTCCGAACTTCTCTCTGCCCCAAAACCATCAAACTCTACCCCAAAATCATCAAACTCTACCCCAAAACCATCGACTCCTATTCCAAAATCCACTACTACCTCTATTGACTTCATTAAGCAAGCTATTGCTAACGCTTTAGATTCACAACATCAACGCTTTAAAGATCAATTCACTTTTAATTCCTCCGCACCCTCTAGCAAAATTACTGAATTATTTAATCTATCTAAACCCGCCAAAACCCTTCTTGATTCCTCCACAAATATCCTCGACCTCTCTGCCAGAAGTTATTTTAAGATTATTAAAGTTGCCCGCACTATTGCTGACTTAGAGAACTCTACTGATATCAAAAAAGAGCACCTTGCCGAGGCGCTGACCTTCCGTCAAAAATCCCCTCATAAATTTACCCCATGAACCTCATAGATTCGCCCCATAAGCCTTGTGAGAAATACCTCATAAAACTCCATAAAACCCCTTGAAACTAAGTAAAAAATTTGCTATAATAGAACAGATTAAGGAAAAGAAAGGATACCCCATCAAAAACAATCATTTACGTACTCGCATTAACGGAGAAATCCGCCATGAAAAAGTTCGTGTAATTGGAATGAATGGGGAGCAACTCGGTATCATGAGTAGTCGTGATGCCCAGGTCCTTGCTCGGGATCAAGGTGTTGACCTCGTTGAGATTTCACCAAACGCCGATCCTCCTGTTGTCAAAACCATCGACTGGGGTAAATACCAATACCAGAAGATGAAAGAACAGGCTAAAAATCGCAAAAAAGCTCGTGAAAAACAGTCCGAGCTCAAAACGATGAAAATCGGCCTTAAAATTTCCGATAATGACCTTAACATTAAAATCCGCAAAATCAAAGGTTTCCTTGAGGACGGTGACCGTGTCAAGATCATGATTATCTTTCGTGGTCGCGAAATGGCTCACAAAGAAATCGGTCAAGAATTACTAAATAAAGTTCTGGCTGAAATTGGAGAACTTGCCACTACCGACGGCAAACCTCAATTTTCCGGGCGTAATCTATCAATTGGGATTCGAAAGAAGTAACTTTAGACTTTCACGGTCTCTGATAGCGTACTTTCCAATATTAACTAACTAAAGGAGTTTTTATGCCAAAGCTAAAAACGCATAAAGGTACCGCTAAGCGTATCAAAATCACCGGTTCCGGCAAACTCGTCAGAGAGCGCGCCTACAAGAACCATATCCTAGCTAAAAAGTCGAAAGCTAGAAAACGCAATATGAACACCGCCGCTACTATTGACGGCAAAATTGCTAAGAATATTAAGACTGCACTAGGAGTATAAGATGAGAGTTAAAAGAGGCGTACCTGCACACGCAAAACACAAGAAAATGTTAAACAAAGCTCGCGGGATGCAACATTATCGCACCCGTAGCTATCGTATGGCCAAGCAAGGTGTTATCAAGGCACTTCGCTACAGCTACCGTGATCGTCGCAATAAAAAACGTGACCTTCGCGCTCTCTGGATTACCCGCATTAATAACGCTTCCAGAGCTGAAGGCCTTTCCTATTCCCAGCTTATTGCTGGCATGAAAGCTAAAAATATTAATGTCGATCGTAAAATTTTGTCTGACCTCGCTGTTAACCAGCCTGAGGCATTCAAAGCTATTGTTAATACAGTGAAGGAGAAATAAGATGGCAGTTTGTGAAATTTCCGGCAAAGGTAAAATGTATGGCCACAACGTGTCCTTCTCCCAGAGAAAGACCCGCAAAGTTTTCAAGCCAAACGTTCAGAAAAAGACCTTAACCGTAGATGGCAAAAAAGTCAAAATCAACGTTGCCACCTCCACCCTTCGTACCCTCAAGAAAAAGGGTTTAATCAAATAATAAAAGGCTCTTGGTAAGCCGGGTTCTGTCACCAAGCAAGCTTGGCGCGCAACCATCTATCTAGACATTAGATTGCTCTAATGTTCAAGCGGTGAGCGTGCATCCTCGAGCAAAGGTTGATAGCACTCCTTGCAGCCAGTAGGGTTTGCCACCGATACATATCACTATGTATCGCTGTGAGCTCTTACCTCACTCTTTTCACCTTTTCCCCTGAAAACAGAGGTAGTCTTGTTTCTGTGGTACTTTCCCTATCCTTACGGACGGTCGCCGTTAGCGACTACCGTGCCCTATGCTGCCCGGACTTTCCTCTGGAAAACCAGCGGTTGCATTACGAGCCAACTTCTATTATATCACAAAAATGTCTTATCTAGTCCACTAGCTTTTCTAGAAAAGTGTCCTATTAGAGCCCTATTTGCCTCTGCATCTGCTTGTTGATTTTGTTCTCTTTTTACATGCATAAATGCCACCGCCTCAAATTCTGGCAAAAGATTTTGAATACTCTGGTAAATCGGCATAAGATCCATACTTTTAACTTGATAAATTCCCTTAAGTTGATTGATAATCATCAGATTATCTCCTACAAATCGTACTTTTTTAAGACCGAGTTCTATAGCCTGTTCTAGCCCCTCTTTCATGGCATAATACTCTGCTACTCTCGAGGTTGCAAAACCGATAAACTCACCGCCACGTTTAATTTCTTTGCCGTCTTCTCCCACGATATAATATCCAATCGCCGCTGGACCAGGATTACCCTTACTACCACCATCAACATAGACCGTTGCTCCATTCATTGCACTTCTTGCTGATATCTCTGATACGCTAGAAATTCTCGGTATTCGAGCGTCTGGACCAATTACCTTTCCGCCTAACACTTCTAGTACAGAAATTGTCGCATCACTCAGTCTAACCGTTGGTAGTTCCTCGTTTTTTAGATACTTAAATGCACTATATATCTCTGTTGGGTTAAGTCGTCCGGAAGCAAGTTTTACCTTATAAACAATAAAAAGATTCCCAAGTTGTGACGTTCCAGCAATTCCCACAAAAGTAATCGCATCAAGTAGTTTTACCTCCGTTACATCAACACCCAAATAATCATAAATCGTTCTAGTTATTGCTTCCTCTGGCTGTTCCCCAAATCTAATCTTGCCAGTTGGTATCTCCCAAGAAGGCACTTCCTCTGATCTGCCTTTTATTTTTTTTAGAAGCAACAAGCCATCATCTGTTTTAACAATCCCAACTACCCTAATTCTCTGTTTCATTCAATCTCCTCTTAAATTACATATCTAACCATAAAGAGATAATTATCATCACCACCACAGCCACCAGTTTCATGTCCAATTTGATTAATGCCAGTACCTGAATGGTTCACAGTGTAACATGGCGCTTCATAAGTTGTATCCGTGCTTGCGCCCATCCTATGATAATACGCTGCGGCAGTCGTTGACCAGCTCGAGCCGGTAAGAGTATTAGAATAACCACCAGCAGTACTGAAACTCAGCGGCATATCAACTATCTGACTTGCGGTATAAGTACTTTTCAAAGTAGTTAGCATAGACGAAGTTGGTAAACCAAAGCCTCCGGGTGCCAACGAATCTACACTTGAACGGTTATAGAAATAATGACCATTATACGTGACATTTGGACTAGTCTTATAATCCTCTACCATCCAACAGTGTCCATCCGCCAATTTACGAATCTTATAGGAATAAGAACCCTGAGTATCTCTTAATGTTACCTGCGGAATATAGTTAGTATTGCCAGCATAATCACCGGTAGTATCAAGATTAGTAGCAGATTTATTTGGTGTAGTAGTAGATGCACAAATTGTCGACGTCATCTGTTGCATCGTAGTAATGCCAAAAAGTGTCGGTTTCCATACTGCATATAATGTCTTATTGCCAGCAGTAAGGTCATTTCCAAAGGTGATGCTCTGGCTATTTGTAAATGTGGCAGTAGTTGCGTACTGCGATGTCGCCCATCCAACGAATACGTAGTTTGTCTTACTATATTGGTTTGCAAGTAAATTCTTTGCTACGTTATAGGTAAAGTTCTGTTTACTCATTAACCCTGTACCACCATTAGAATCAAAAGTTATCGTATAAACGTTAGGTGTACATACTGCATAATATGTAGTATCACCAGAAACAGATCTCGCTGTCTCTCCACCATACTGCGTACCAGAAGCTGAATCTTCTGCCCATTTACACGTATATCCAGTCTTAGAAATTGCCGGAAGTACAAATGAGCCAATAGTAGAATATTCAGCCGTTACTGTATCATTCGTAGTGCCAAATGTGTAATTAGAACCACTAATTGATCCAGTAGCGCCAGCTGCTAAGTCCCAAGAGGAGAAAGCGCGTAAAGCTGTAGTATTTGCCGATGTTGCCGAATAAGTTGCTCCAGCCGAATTTGCATTATATTCTACTGTGTAGGCTGCGCTTACTGAAGGGTCCGCCAAAGTGTAAACATCTGCGTAGTTCCCCGGTACTGTCGAATTTGTAGTTGACCCCCCCCAAGTACCACCATTTGGATTAACTGTTAAAGTATAATCAACCGCATTACAAACTGCATAAAATATCTTATCTTCATTTACTGTCATTGAATCCCCACCAGTATAAACCGTACCTGTCCCAGCTGAGTTAAGCGCCCATTTACAGTTATGCCCTGCCCTACTAATTGCCGGTAAATTAAAGGAATTAGATACTATTGCGTATGTCGCAGTCAAAGTACCATTACCAGCGCCAAATGTATAAGTTCCATTTACAAGAGCACCACTACCTACTAAATCCCAACGCAAGAAGCTTCTCTCCGCTAACAATGAATTTACACTAAATATTGCACCAGAATTATTTTCACTAAATGTCACGTCATATGATGCGTTTGTTGTTGGGTCAGTTACTGTTACAGTCGCTGCATAATTACCATTAACTTGCGTTACACTGGTAGTCCCAGCGTAAGTACCACCATTTGGATCAAACGACAAAGCATAATTATTAATCCTCCACACAGCGTATAGAGTCTTAGAAACTTGAGTATTAGCATTAACATCATCTGGCTCCAAAGTAATTTCATCACCCGGCTGATAATCTGCAGTCGTAGCATCATCTTGTTCCGCCCAACCTAAGAACATATATCCTACCCTTGATGGTGCCTGACTAGGAATAGTAAACTTTTTATATGCATCACTAGTTTCTGCATGCATACTCGATGGCATATTATTCACTATTGCCCCTTGACCATCTATGCCAGTTGGTTCATCTGGCTTCACGTTGCCGTCAAAATCCAAATCATATTCTAATATAATTGGATTCGCCACTAAAGTAAGCACCATGGTATTAGTATATGCACCTGATGCCTGATCGTAATCTGCACTAACTCCTACTTTTACATCCGTTACGTCATCAGTAATTGCTTGATTGGAGCTGGCAATTTCATCCGCATCGCCATACACTGGTACAGCATCAAAATTCTGTGCATCCGTTGCATACCCCCACTTGCCAAGTGGAAAAGCACCCGTCCCAGTATCTACCACTGATGACAAAGCACTTATTTCTGTCTGCGCATCACTATTTACGAGCGCATTGGTATATTCCCCACCAATATCTGTACCACTGGTTGTAATTGTCAATGTATATCCTCTTGCTCCGGTAGTTGACGCTGTTGCTGTCATATTTGCATAGTCAGTTTGCCCAGGCAAAACACTCATCGAAAGCTTATCAGACGAAAGTTCTAAAGTAATTCCAGGAGTGGTGGTGGTTGGATCAATTTTGGAAACTACTTTTGCAGCCATTGTCGGTGCTGCCACCATCATCATCCCAAAACCGCACAAAATTAGAGCCGAAATTTTTGGTATCAAATGACGAGATCTCCGCTCACGCGGGATAGCACCAACTGCAAAAATCCTTTGCTCTATCACCTTTCTGACCTTTTCTTTTGTGTATAACCTCGCCCATAGTTCTAACCACAAACGGACAGATTATACTGCTCTAATGTTTGTTTATTTTTGGCCAGAACTCTTTACCCTTACGCTTAGTCTAAAGCATAATCGCTTTTTTGTCAAGTATATTTTATAAAAAAATAACAGGGGTAAAAACAATTCCCTTAAGATTAATTATGGAAAAATGAAATAGAAAAAATCTAAAATTCCATTTATCATCGTACCCATCAGACGTGGAAGTACGGACCCAGCAACAACCACCAGAATCAAAATTAACCATATTCCCATGGTTTTTTCAACCTTTTCCATCACTTCCCTAGCTCCATCTGGAGCAATCGCATATAACACCCTTGAGCCATCTAGCGGTGGAATTGGCAAAATATTAAATACAAAAAATCCTAAGTTTACTAAAATAATTTGCGAAAATATCGCTGTAATAAGACCCATATCATGTGTAGTAATCCCTGTAATTTGCCCAAGAAAAAAGAATAGAAAAGCCAACAAAAAATTTGTAAGTGGGCCAGCAATCCCCACTAACGCCATTCCCCATGCTCCGCCTTTTAAGTTCCGCGAATTCACTGGCACTGGTTTTGCTCCACCAAAAATTGGTCCTCCAGATATATACATAATCAGTGGTACCGCAATGGAAAATACCGGGTCAAGATGCTTTATTGGGTTTAAAGACAACCTCCCCTCCTCTTTAGCGGTATCATCCCCCAAAGCGTATGCCACTAAACCATGTGCAAGTTCATGCAAAATCATTGAGACTAGCACAATTACAAGAACAATCAAAACACCCCAAAGTTCGTTCACGTTAAAACCCCTAATAAATTATTAATTTAGCGCCACCACTTCCAATGCTGCTGGCAAAGCATCTGCATTTTTCACTTTCAGCTTTTTCTCTGTCCTGGCTGTAACCTTTAGATCGGCCACCATGCCATCAATATTTCCCGTAGCAATCACTAACTTTGGCTCAATCTCTCTAACAGCTCTTACTGAGGAAGTACAAAGAATATCAGACATTCCAAGATCATCCAAACCTTGCTCAATGTCACCGATAATGCCAATATGCACTCCAGAAACTTCCGCATCATAAATCGTCTTACCGGAAAGTTTCGGCCTCTTGCCATCCGCTTCTCCATCAGCAATATCATCCGCTGATGAACCTTTGAGTGGTACCGGCAAAGCTCTAATTGTCACGTCGCCAATCTCAAATTCACCTGGTCCATGGATTAACCCCACATTAAGACCGGCATCGATCGTAAAATCTACTATATTGAAAGTCACCGCAGTTTTCTTGGTGATAATGGTAATTTCTTCTGGTTTTTTACTCTCAAGTTCAAACATTTTCCTCCTTTTGGTTTATTTTTTAGTCCTACTTACATCAAGAACCTTGCCCGGGTCATATACTTCAGTAATTTCCATTTCAAGAAGCTCTAAGATAAACCTATCTCTTACACTTCTCCTATAAGAAAATTCATCATCACTCATAATTGCATAGTCAAGTGGCTTTCCCATTTTCTTCTCTACCACCTCTGCCCAATGTGTCAGCTTCTTGGTTTTATCATCACCAATAATCAAAAGATCAAGACCTTCCTGCCCGGGTACACGGTTAGTTACGATCAGACCCTTAAGATAATTTTTGACTGGCTTAACATATTCTTCCCACGTGCTGCGTCTCACATCCTTGTCTTTACTGTTCTCAATTTTTGCAGAAAACATTTCAGAAAGTGCATGTGAGAGTGGATGTTTCATGTTGGCTGAGTAATAAACTTTATTATCATAGGTTTCATTTTTAATAATGCCAATACTATCAAGATTCAGAAGCTCACGTCTAACGGAATTAATCTGTTCATCGATTACTCTAGTAATCTCTCTAACATAGAAAGATTGATTAGGGCTACCAAAGAACAATCCCAGTAATTTTGTTCTTGTTTTAGAACCGAATAATTTTTCTAAAGGAGTTGCATTCTCTTTTACCATCTTAGATATATTTTAGCACAGCAGACTTAATTTTATCAAGTGGTAACCAAATAATTTTATCATTTCTTTTAAACCAAGTAAGCTGTCTTTTTGCAAGATGCCAATCATCATATAAAGAAAGTTCCTCCGCCTCATCCAAAGTGCACTTCCCCTCAAGATACCTCCAGGCAAATTGATAGATATTACTTTTCATAGCTTGTAAGTCCCAACCGTAGTGTGAAACCAAAAATCTCGTTTCTGCATAAAGTTTTTCGTTAAATAATTTGTTCACACGCTTTCGCAGCCTATTCCGCAATTCTTCAGCTGGCCATTTGATACCAAAAATTACATATCCGGGTACCATTTCTTGACGGTCCGAACAATTTATTTGTTCAGATGTAACCTCTGTTAGACTACCATTTTTTACTTTTTCGCCCGTCTTACCTCGAAACTGATAATCATATATAAGAGCATCAATATAAAGTCCTGTTCCACCCACAATCATTGGCACATGCCCACGTGCTTGAATCTCAGAAATTTTTTGTTCAGCATACGACTTAAAATCAAAAACTGTGAATCTCTCGCCTGGCTCTACTAAGTCAATACCAAAATGCGGCACCGCTTCTTGTTCCTTTTTAGTCGGCTTAGCTGTACCAATATCCATATGTTTATAAATCGCGCGCGAATCCGCGGAGATTATTTCCCCACCAGGTTCGTCCTTAGGAAGCCCAAACTTCTTTCCAATCTCTTTTGCAATTTCTATTGCAATACCAGTCTTCCCCGACCCAGTTGGACCAACAATCACAATCACCGGCCCGTCATAAAAACTATCATAAAGACCATTACAAGCTTTATGGACCTTACGAATATTATATTCTTTATTACAACTTCTGTAAGTATTTTGAGAGCTTATCAAATTTTACCTTTTCCTCTTTACTACCACCATCTGCTTTTTCATCATGCAACCTTACACTTACTTCCTTGGCTTCTACGTCTTTTGGTCCGACAATTAAAATGCAAGGAATTTTCATGTCAACCGCCCGACGGATTTTCTTGCCAAGTGATTCCGAGGAATCATCAACTGTAAATCTGAGTTCATTGTATTTGAGTGGTTTGTCTAGGACTACGTCTGTTAGCACTTTAGAAATCTCGGCAACATACTTAGAAACTTGATCATTCACAGTCAGAATTCTCACCTGTTCTGGTGCGGCCCAAAATGGGAACCAGCCTGCAGTATGCTCAATAAATACAGACAAAAACCTCTCGATCGAACCTAGTGTTGCATGATGAATCATCACTGGCTGTTCCTTTTCACCTTTTTCATTTGTAAATTCCAAACCAAACCTATCGGGCTGGACAAAGTCTAGCTGTACAGTTGCAACCTGGTGTTCGCGACCGATCGCATCCTCTGCCATAAAATCAATCTTAGGTCCATAAAAAGCAGCTTCGCCCTCTGCCTCAAAGAAATCAAGACCGTTTTCTATGGCTGCTTCTTTGATCTGCGCTTGCGCCATTTCCCAAAGTGCAGGATCGCCCAAATACTTATCTTCATCTGAACGATATGATAATCTAGCACGCAACTTACTCATACCAACTGTCTCATATAATTCACGAATAATCGAAACTAGTTGTTGGATTTCCCCCTTAATCTGCTCTTTTCTACAAAAGACGTGTGAGTCATCTTGTGTCAAAGAGCGAACGCGAGAAAGTCCACCTAGCTCACCAGTCTTTTCATCACGATAATCTGTAGTTGCTTCCATATATCTCACCGGCATTTCTTTATAAGTACGTGGACGCGACGCAAATATTTGCGCGTGATGTGGACAATTCATTGGCTTCATCGCAAATTCTTCTCCGTTTACCTGCGAATGTACCATAAATAATTCATCACCAAACTTAGCATAATGACCAGAAGCCTTATAAAGATCTACTTTGGTAATATGTGGTGTCCAAACTTTAGAAAATCCAGCTCTAGCACGTAAAGACAAAGAGTAATTCGCCATCACTTCACGAAGTACCGTACCGCGTGGCGTAAATAGTGGCAAACCTGCACCTACCAAATCAGAGAAAGTAAAGAGATCCAGCTCTTTACCAAGCCTTCTATGATCACGAGCCTTCGCCTCCTCCTGGCGTGCTAAGAACGCATCTAGTTCTTCTTCTGTGTCAAATGCTACACCATACAAACGCGTGAGCATCTCACGTTTCTCATCACCCCTCCAATACGCTCCAGCTACACGTATCAACTTAAATGGTCCAAGTTCACTAGAATCCTCTACGTGTGGACCTTTGCACAAATCAACAAACACCGTTTCTGGTATCTTAATTAACTCATCTAAATTTTTTGTTTTGATCTCATTTTTTCCTGCTACCATTGCGTAGAAAGAAATCGTTTCGCTCTCTGGTAATTCCTCAATTAATTCTTTTTTAAGATCCTGGTTCCCAGAAATCGCCCAGCTCATAGCCTCATCTCTACTCGCCTCTACACGTACCATTCTAAACTTGCGCTGAATAATTCCCCGCATTTTCTTTTCAATTCTTGGCAAATCCGTATCAGAAATCTTAGTCTCACCAAAATCAATATCATAATAAAATCCATTATCTATTGCTGGACCAATCCCAAATTTTGCCTCAGGATATAATTCCTTCACCGCCGCCGCCATCACGTGTGACAATGTATGACGCATCCTTTCAATAAAGTCTAAGTCTATTTCTGCCTCGTCAATTTGCTTTTTACTCATAGAAAACTATCCCTTTCTTTACTTCCATTTTACCACAAAATATGCTAGAATAGGTACAGAATCATTAATTTCACATGGGTTGTTAGCTCAGTTGGCTAGAGCACCTCGTTTACACCGAGGGGGTCGGGGGTTCAAATCCCTCACAACCCACCACTTAACTTAAGCCTAAAGGGCTTATTTTTATTGATCAATTTTTACTGATAAATTTTCTTGAAATACAAAGTTTTTGGAATCATCGACATAGCTTCTGAAGTTGTTTCAGAATCAAGTTTAACAGTATAAATAATAGCGTAAACATAGTCACCATGCCTTGTAGCATAAGCAAGTGAGCTACCATTCTCCGCTTCAACCCAAGATTGACCATTGATATAGTATTCACTATTGTTTAGCTCCAAAAATCTACTTTTACTTAGCAAATATTCACCTGGATTTTTATTAGTTTTTTCTACGTAAACTGTCACTGTCGCCCAGCCACTATCATTTTCCAAATTATAAACATGCGTCGATTCGCTCTCGCCACCAGCAGCATTCCCCTCTTTAAATTTATATGGTAAGTAAAATTCCAAATCATTTATCTCTACCAGTTTACCCTTTACGCTCACACGTGGGTTAGGATTATCTACCAACTTAGTCCCATTTACAGAATAAGTTGTATTTGACAAGACCTGGTTGAAACTGACTACGCCGGTAGTAAATAATGCCGTCATCGCAATCAGCACGATCAATAATACGCCTCCCAAAATTGATGTTACCAACACAAAAATCCAAAGATCAACCTTTGCAGATTCTTTTTTTGTAAGTTTACTTGATGTCTTAGTAGATTTTGCCATAGCACTCCTTTTTCTCATTATAGCACAATTCTGTTTACACGTGTTACAATGTACTTATGGATAAAAAATCTCACCGCTTGCAGAAACCAAAAAAATCCTCAGTTTTTGCACACGGACTTTGTTTCAAAAAACTATTTTTAATCTTTGTCATTGGTAGTGTTTTTGGCGATTATTACGAAAGAGTTATCAATTTAGTTGGTTATTCTTGGGGTGGCACACCTTGGTTTTGGGAACGAAGGAGTGGCGTAATCTACGGTCCTTTTAGCATTATTTACGGTCTTGGCGCCGTAGCAATGATTCTTGCTTTTATTGCTTTGCCAAGATACCTTATAGAAAAAAGAGTCAATTCAAAAAACTATAACCACAATCAAAAACAAGATCAAAAGCAAAAGTCAGAAAACAAATTCCTAAACCTAGACGATTCAAAAACCACTCTAAAAGATCCTGATGCTACTCCGCTCAAATGGTGGCACATTCTTATCCTTGGCGCGTTGCTCGGTGGCATAATGGAATATTTTCTCGGCGTACTACAAGAGACATTCACCGGCACCGTTTCTTGGAACTATAGCGATCACTGGCTAAATATCGGCGCCAAAACCTCGCCTTACGTCATGCTAGTTTGGGGTATTATCGCTACCGTCCTCATCAAACTCGCCTATCCAGCGCTCAGTCGTCTGATTGAAAAAATCCCAGTAAAAATCGGCAATTTCATCTTTTGGTTCATGCTGATATTTTTAAGCCTTGATATGTTTGTCTCTTTCTCTGCGGTACTTAGAATGAATCTTAGAGGACATAACGTCCCAACTTTTACTCCTTACGGCCAATTCTTAGATTATAATTATCCTGACGACCGAATCAAAAAAGCCTACCCTAATATGGTTAAACTCTAACCTTCTTATAAAAATACGTCAGGTTCTAGCCACCAATCTATATCAGGCTCTGGCCTTCTCCCAACCAAATACATGCAAAAATCTTTCCCACAAACTAGGTTTTTTAGGAAAACTTGCAACTTCAAGTGGAACCTCATAATATATGTCATCAATTTTAATGGATAATTTTGCAGAAACTAGATTATTATCAAAGTTATCGTCAGAATTATCAGCCTGATTAATTTCCGCGCTTTTTGCACTTTCCTTTAGTACCAAAGCCTCTAGCCCTTCTTTTGCTGTAACCGGCGTCCTTTCTAGCCACCAAGCATCGTAATATCCTATCTCTTCTCCCTGCTGTACTATTTTTTGCGGTACTATATTCTCTTGTGCCGTAGTTATCACTGCTAAACTATCCATAAAAGAATTATTTCTAGTTTCTGCACTAAGTTCCGCTACTGTTATAATATGTTCACCTTCAAAATAGCCAGTTAGAAGGCAGTACAAAGCTTCAAAATTATATCCAGTTTTTACACCAACAATTCCCTGCTTGCCAAGTAGTTGGTTGGTATTTTCCAGAGTTCCAGCTACTGGCACGGTATAACTTTTTGTCCCCACAATCTCTCTTAGAACCGGGTTCTCTAATAATTTCTGCGCAAGAATCGCCATCTCAGAAGCCGTACTTTTAGTATTAGAATCATAACCACTTGCATCACTTCCAATAACCGTTTTTTCTAATCCAAACTCCTCTAGCATCCTGGAAGCAGCTTGCCTATAATTATCCATTGAGGAAAATGTCCATAGAGCTAGCGTATCTGCCACATTATTAGACGAAGCGATCAATGCCGAAGCCAGCGCATCGTAGAGAGAAATTTTCTCACCAAGTTCTACCCTAGTTACTGACCCGTTACTTGCAACATAATCATTGTATAAATCAACGTACTCAGCGGTAATTTCAATTTCTGGACCTTTATCACCTAGTTCTAATGGATGTTCACGCATCACCGCAAGCGCCATTATTACTTTGGCAGTACTAGCAATTGCTCGCGGGTCATTATTATCATCTTTGAACAAAATTTTTCCATCCATTGCTACCGCAATTTGGGTCTCACCGCTCAAAAGATTTACTGTTTCTTTTATTTTCTCGTTTGCATCAACTCCTTCCGGCAAACTATAGGTCATATTAAGCTCAATTTTTGTATCCATTGTTGCCATAGAAAAACCAAGAAACGTAGCAAAACCAGCGATCAAAAAGATAATGATTCCAACTATTAATCGCCGAGCATTTCTCTTTCGTCTTGCCATAACACTATTATACACTGACGTGGCAAATCAAAATCAAGCTTAAGACCTAAAATCTATTATTTGCTTTGCAAATTGCTACCTTCAGTGTCAAAGTCAGAAAGTGTCGCTTTCTGGATTGCAGGATTCTCGTAAGTGTTCCAATAATAAGTCTTAGTTAAGCTAGAATAACCGCCGGTATAAACAGTTTTCTCAAAGTTAGCATCTGCCATGGCGGCGGCGCCATCAATCATTGCCACCCCAGCAAGCGTATGAAACAATCGAGAAACGTTATCGTCCTCTGTAGATTTAACTGGATAATGAGTGTTAAGATAAGCTACGCGCACAAATCGAGATGGTGAGTAATAATCACCTGGGATCCCACGCATCAAAGAACCAGAGCCAAATGGTTTCAAAACTTGTTTACCCCACTCTAATTTGTCTGGCTGCGCGTTAAAGAGATTCATGTAATTTCTAAGATTCTCTTGGTGCCAACCGTAACCTGGCTGGTTGGTCAAGACGTCAACATCGTTTTCAAAAACCTGCAATCCATCCTTGGTGTATTCTACCACAATACTACTCTTACTATCACCAATAATCCAGTGGAGAAGTGATACTGGGAATTTATCATTGATTGGCTTTGCTACAATAGCTACGTTAGAAAGTGCAGCCTTGACCTCATCAACTGTAGAAAAATTCATCACTACCCAGAGTGGAAATTCATAGGCAGAAACATTAGTCTTACCATCAACAGCATCTGGTGCGTACTCTGCATAACCTGGGAAATTAAGCCCAGCAATCGCAAGCCCTGCTTCGTTTGCACAGTCAAAGTAAAGTGGCACGTTTTCCTCTATAATTGCCATGCCAATAATGGCGCTCTTTGGCTTCATATCACCAAGGAATGCTGAATGATAAGTGTATCCCTTTGGCGTAACTACCACCTTCTGACCATAACCTTCAGACCAGTCCAAATTCCTACCAAAGTACATATTTCCTTTGTCATCACTAAAGCGTACTCCGGTACACATTCTACCCTCCTTTATTTTTACACTTATGTTTATTGTATCATATAATACCAAGAGCTACAAGGAGACACACCTAACACTAAACCCGTAGCTCTTATTGTTGAGGTTCTGAGGGTAGACATTGCTACTGTAGAAGTACAGACGGTAAGCGTGGCTATTAGTGTTCGACGTAGCCGACCAGTAATAACCGTACGCGCTATCGTTCAAACTCCCGCTGTTGTAGTTGCCGGCCGGATAGAAGTTTAGTGGATCGTTGTTAATAGCATTACCAGTAGATTGTCCGTATTTAGTGGTGATTAGGTTATAGAAGGATTTATTGTCGCTATATGGTGGTAGTCTCCAGCCTTTAGGGCAGATGGATTGAGTAGGAGTATAGCTGGTTTGGGTAGTAGAGGATGCAGCTACTGCAGCATGCCAGGTATAGTACCAGTTATTATGGGATATGCTTCTATAATCTGTAACTGCGATGTTTTCTGCATAATTTGGAGTAATAGCATAGTTGTAGGCGTCGTTGGTGCTAGTTTGGTTCGGTGTCCAATCTGCCTCTCCGCCAGCAAAAGTACCTACCTTATAACTATGCGACGTACTTAGGTTTAGCTGTAAGTTCTCTGCCATCCAGCAGTTACCATCATAGAGTTTCCTTACTTTGTAAGCCTGGTAGTTGCTACTGGTTGGGTCGTTGACTGGGTTTTCTGCGGTACCAGTACCGTCTCTGCCACGATAATCAATTAAGGTAGTTTCTGGGACATCTACGACGCTTGAACTTTCTGGAGTCGGGA
>CAYYEY010000003.1:0-29325 GCA_964471175.1 uncultured Candidatus Saccharibacteria bacterium | reverse complement strand
GTTAGTTTATATTCTTTTGGTGTTTTTTGATTACCTCCTCCCCGAACTTGGTGATTTGGGAAATGACAGCCCAATCCGCCAAAATACGGCAACAGCTTGCTAAATATCAGCTCTTAATATATTATAGTTAGTAATTGGAGCCCGTAAGGGCATGGCGAAAACATTAAAAGAGGTCTGTTTTCGTCTTTAACCAAAAGCTACGGCAAATATAGCCACATTTAGCCAAATATGACCCATGAGGTAGAATAAGGCAAAAAAGCAAATACCAATTATCCTCTAGGAGTATTTGCTGTGGCTAAAGAAGCAACCGCGGAACAATCAAATTTACTGGAGCTAGTTGATACGCTCCAACAAATAAACGAAAAACAAACAACTGCTAAGCTAAACCAGTACTCGATGAATAACTTCTATTTCGGCAAAAACGGAAATGATAGTGAACTTCGCACCTGGTTCTACCACTATAAAACTCTCAAGAAAAATGGTATAATAGGAGGTAGAGATGAAGCAGTGGAAGGACAGGCAAAAAGATAACAACATTAAGTATGAGGACATTGATTTCTCGGAGCTTAGGTATGTTTTATATGCTCGCAAGTCCTCTACTGATGAAAGCCACCAGGAACACTCTATTGAAGACCAGCTTAAATTGTGCCGAGAATACGCAAAGAAAAACCACTTAAAAGTAGTCAAAGAACTAACAGAGAGCCAGTCGGCTAGAACAGCTGGCAAACGACCTGTATTTAGGCAGATGCTAAACGAAATCAAGGCTGGTAAGTATGAGGGTATATTGGCTTGGCACCCCGATAGGCTCTGTCGCAATATGCTGGAAGCTGGTGAGCTGATAGATATGCTTGATAACTGGGATATTGTTGACCTTAAGTTCTGTCAGCACCCTTTTGAAAATAATTCTAGTGGCAAGATGATGCTGGGTATGATGTTCGTGTTCTCTAAGCAATATTCTGACTCACTAAAAGAACGCGTCCAGCGTGGGGTTGATTCTAATGTCGAGCGAGGCTTAGCAAATGGTACCAGAAAATGGGGCTATCAGCGCGAACAAATGACTGGGTATTATCGTCCAGATGAGAACTATGATGTTATCAAAAAGGGCTTCGCTATGAGGCTTCAAGGTGCTACCACTAAGGAAGTATGGCAATTCTATAAGCAAAATAAGGTAGAGCGACAGTCGCCAAAAACTGGGCGCAAAGACACGATGAAATCTGATACTACCGTAGAAAAGATACTGAAAGACCCGTTTTACTATGGTGTCCAAGTTCAGGCTGGGAAGCCTATGCACCTCTGCGAGAAGTATGATTTCAAGCCTATGATTACGGAGGAAGAGTACAATGAAATCCAAGCTATGGGCTATAAACAGGCGAAGAGATACAACAGAGTCAATGTAAAACCGGGCAACATTTTCCTCCCCCTTAAAGGTATGATTATATGTGATGTCTGCAAGCATACAATGAAGCCTGGAAGACATATGCCTAAAGATAAGAGTGGTAGAATCTTGTATTTTGAATGTCGGAATAAGCACTGCACCCGCAAGCAAAGAGGGGTAATGGCTGGTGTGGTATACGACCAAATATACGATATATTAGACCGTATGCAGTTTGATGAGGCAGCTTACAAGAAGTATGTAGCAGAATTAGAAGCCCTAACTGATGAAAAACTTGAGGAAATACAGCACGAAATACGGAGCAAAAATGCTATTATTGCTAATAATCACCGCGAAATGGAGCAGATATGGAACAGGGTTAGTGATGCCCCTAAAGCTATCAAACAGCGTATTCTGAAGCGCATAGAAGCCATGGAGATTGAAACTAACCAACTTGAAGCCGAGCGAGATGACCTCAAAGAAAAGATAAAGGACCCTGAGGCTTTGAAGCTCAGCCAACAAGAATTCGTGAACCTTATGAAATCGCTTGGCGATAAGATGAGGTCGGCAGATATTATACAAAAAGACAAAATCGCCCGAAAAGTGTTTGTGAACCTGTATTTAGACGACCAAAAAAGGCTCACCTACCTCTGTAAGGAACCCTTTGATAGTGTTGTTTCAATGTCTGAAAACCTGACTGGTGGATCTTACTGGGCTCGAACCAGTGACCTTACGAATGTGAATCGTACGCTCTAGCCAACTGAGCTAAAGATCCAAATAAATTGCTTCTAAGCCTGTCGCAAGTTCAAGTTAGGTATGGTATAATCATAACATGGATTTACAGAAATTAAAAGATGAGAAGCAAGAGATAGAGGAGTTTTTGGCGCGTCCAGATGCTTATTCTGATCCTAATTTTGCAGCCAAATCCAGGAGGATTTCAGAAATAGAACATATTTTAGAAGTTGATGCGGAAATTGCAAAATACAAGCAGAATTTAAAAGAAGCAAGGGCGCTTCTTGATGATCCAGAGCTTTCGGAGATGGCAAAAGAGGATGTGTCCTTGGCCGAGGAAAAACTAGCGACTTTGAAAAAAGAATTAGAAGAGTTATTAATCCCACATGATCCGGACGATGATAAGCCAGTGATTTTTGAAATCCGTGCTGGCGCAGGTGGAGATGAGGCTAGCCTTTTTGCTGGTGAATTATACAGAATGTACCTGCACTATGCTGAAAAGCATAATATGAAAGCTGAGCTGATTTCTCAAAACGAAAATGAAGCTGGCGGTATGAAGGAAGTAATTTTCAAGATTTCTGGAGACAAACCTTATGGCAGGTTGAAATTTGAAGGCGGTGTACACCGTGTCCAACGTGTGCCAGTAACAGAATCGCAGGGCAGGATTCATACTTCTACAGTGACGGTTGCTGTACTGCCAGAAGCTCAAGAAAATGAAATTGAAATTAAACCAGAGGACTTGCGCATTGATATCTATCGTTCTGGTGGACATGGTGGTCAAGGTGTAAATACCACAGATTCCGCGGTGCGCATCACCCATCTCCCAACTGGAATTGTAGTTGCGATGCAAGATGAACGCTCCCAGCAACAAAATCGCATCAAAGCAATGACAATCTTGCGCTCGCGTTTAATTGAAAAACAAAAAGAAGAAGAAAGAAAAAATGCTTCTGCTGCGCGTAAGTCATTGATTGGTACTGGGGATAGAAGTGAAAAAATCAGGACTTATAATTTTCCGCAAGATAGAATTACCGACCATAGGATTCATTATTCCAGAAGCAATATTGGCGCTGCGATGGATGGCGATATTGATGATATTATTGATGAATTAATTAAGAACGAACGCGCGCTATCAGTAGACTAAATTTATTATTTTAATATGACAATTAAAACTTGGTTAAATAGACAAAGAAAATTATATGATAATTATAATGCGCTAGATGCGGAATTGATTCTTTGTCAGGTCTTAAAAACTGATCGGATTTTTTTGGTGGCCCATGCTGATGATGAATTAGAATCAGAAAAAGAAAAACAGGCTTCGGCGTTGGTAAAAAAACGATTTTTTGACGAGGTCCCACTTGCTTATATTTTGCGTAAAAAAGAATTTTATGGACGAGAGTTCTATATTGATGAACGTGTGTTGATTCCGCGTGCAGAAACAGAACTATTGGTTGATGCGGTAAAAGAAATCGTTGAACGAGATTATGAGAAGGATTTAAAAATAGCAGACGTTGGGACGGGGTCTTCTTGTATTGCAACTACTTTGAAACTTGAAATCCCAAAAGCTAAAGTTACGGCTTTTGATATTTCGGAAGATGCCCTAAATGTTGCTAAAAGAAATGCTAAGTTTTGGAATATAGAGATTGAATTTGTTAAAACGGATTTAATGGATGACGGTTCTTATGACATTGTCGTTGCAAATTTACCTTATGTCGATAGAAATTGGAGCTGGGTGTCACCAGATATTCGTTTTGAACCGGCTATAGCACTATTTGCTGAGGACAACGGATTATTTGAAATTAAGAGACTACTAGAAAAAATATCACGGCAACAAAAAAAGTGTTGTAAAAATTACAACACTTGGGTGGTGCTTGAGCTTGATAAATCACAAAAAAATGCCATACTTAGTTTTGCCCAAAAGTTAGGGTTTGTGGGGAGGCAGTTACTTCCAAGTATTAAAACTGACTATTTGTTGGCCTTAGAATATATTAATAAAAATTAATTATTTTGCAGGTCAATAATTTAAACAATTTAAACATCAAAGATTGGTTTGCTAAACCAGATGACGATAATAGCAATAATTAAGATGCTAAAGATGATAGGGGTGGCAATTTCTGGAAAGGCCACTTTGCCATCATGGCGAATAGTTGAGCGATAAATGCGACCGGTGATAAAAGCAAATAGAGTCAGAATAATGGAGACTTGAGGAACTACTATACCAGTTTTGCCAAAGGTGTAAATAATTAACCAACCATTACAAAGCCAAGCGATTTCGGCAGATATTAAACCACAAGCTAGAGTGATTAACCCAAAATTATTATCATCACTTTGGACGAATATGTGCCTGGCGCAGGCAAAGCCGATAAGAAAACAAAGTATCGTCATGAAAAATGAATTAGAGCTAGCGAAAAGTAAAGTTGCGGCGGTGGAGCCTAGGAACATGGCAATTAGGGATTGTGCTTCGGCGGCAGCATCAGATGATAATGGTTTTAAGATGATGAGCCAGAAAGTATAGCCAAGCCCTAAAACAGCATGAACCGGTAGCCATTCGGTGCCAGAACAGTAAGTGATGAAAACAAAACTTGCACCGACAATGAGATCAACTAGACTTGATTTGATATTGACCAACCAAAAACGTGGGCGTACGGCAAAAACGCGCCATTTGGAAATGATTACCAATACTAGACCAATAATCCAGCTACCAGAAATTACGGTAATAGCAACTGAGCCTACTCCAAGAAAGATGTTCAAAATTACATGTAAGATTGAACTAATGATATTGCGGCTTTTTCTAATCAAAACATAATCAGCCATAGTATTATATTATACCAAAACGCGAAAAAAATAAACTTTTTATGGTATAATGGTTGTTATGGAGATCAAAGAACCAAAGTTTTTCCAAAAATATCCGCTTCTAAAGGACGTGGTTTCTTTGATTATATTTATAGGCTTAGTGGTACTTGGTACTCTAACGCTTAATGCCTTCGTGTTTCGATCTTATAATGTGGTAGGAGTTTCAATGGAAAACACCCTGCATGGTGATGATCGAATTATCGTTAATAGAATTCCGGTTACGGTTGCGCATTTTCTGGGACAAGAGTATGTTCCAAATCGCGGAGAAATTATCGTTTTTGCAAATGGTGACGCAGATGGGCCTCTAACTTGTGAGGCTAAATCTGGGGTGCAGGATCAATACATTATTAAGCGCGTAATTGCCTTCCCTGGCGAGCGGGTGACCGTGGTGGATGGTGTACTTAAAGTTTATAATGATGAGCATCCAGAAGGTTTTAGTCCAGATGTAGACACAAGAAAAAGCGATACTGATGGCCCTAAAAAATACACCTCTGGCGAGGTGGACGTA
The DNA here is from genome assembly GCA_964471175.1 of uncultured Candidatus Saccharibacteria bacterium. Lineage (GTDB taxonomy): Bacteria > Patescibacteriota > Saccharimonadia > Saccharimonadales > Saccharimonadaceae > Nanosyncoccus. The sequence goes on along the minus strand of CAYYEY010000003.1, from coordinate 23,863 downwards.
GTAGTGCCAGAAGGAGAGATATTTGTATCTGGCGATAACCGCGAAGGTACACATTCTTTTGACTCGAGAAATGGACTTGGGACGGTGCCGTATTGTCGAATTATTGGGCCAGCGGTGTTTAGATTGTTCCCGTTTGATAAAATGAGATTTTTCTAGATTTGAGCGTGAAAAAAGGGCCGCTTCGCGGCCCTTTGGCTGGTTAAACTATTTTTACCCAAATGAATCTGCTGGGTGGAGACATAGATACCACGTAAACATGGTTGTAGTAGGTAGAGTATTCGATGATTCCATCTTTGTACCTCTCGAACCATACAAGAAGCCCATGTCCGTCTTCGGCATTTTCATCTTTTAAAATACCAACATATTTGTGGTTGTCTTCTGGCGCGGCGCATAATTCATTGAACCCGTTTTGGTCTAGAACAGTAATCCAGTTATTGGCGTCCCTTTCGGAGCTTGTCTTTAGCCAATAGTGGGTTTCTGAATAGATCATGCAGGCGCAGTAACTCGTGCTATACTTAATGACCATGTTTGCTGGATCACTGATTAAGCTGTAGTTTTCAGCATCAATGTCCTCTTCCCAACTAGCGAAGTTGGGTTCACAAAGTGGCCACGGGTATGGATTGACCCTAGGGTCTTTCCCGTGCGCGCGCAAGGTAGCTATTCCGTCGCTTGTATAATACCATTCTGTTATCATCCTTCGATATAAATGACGACAGATGCGACGAACTAAAGCATTTTTCTGCCACGCTGGAACTGAATTTACGGCGTAGTAATTGGCCTTTTTAATGTTCTTCATAATTCACCCCCTTTGGTTGTGTACCAGCCTATTTGTTTATTATATCATGCATTTTCTAAAAAGTCAACCATGACCTCTCGAAGTTCAGTGGTGTTTTTGCACTCCATTAGTCTAGCGCGTAAATCCTTGCTACCCTCAAAATTATTGATATAGATTTTGAAAAAGTGTTTTAATGGTTTATAAGGATAGCGTGATCCACGGTTAGCTAATTCCTTGGCACGAGCATCATAAAGGTCCAAATGATACAAGAATAAATCAAGAAGTTCTTTTTTGCTCGGTTGGTGACTGGTGAAACAAAACGGATTTGAAAATACTCCCCTGCCAATCATAAATCCGTCAACATCTTGGTATTTTTGATAAAGTTTTTTGGCAGTGGCTCTATCTAGAATGTCGCCATTGATAATAAGTTTGGTTTGAGGTGAGATAGAGTTTCTTAGCTTGACAATTTCTGGGATTATTTCATAATGTGCCGGAACTTTACTCATTTCCTTTTTGGTCCTTAAATGAACGGTGAGAGCGGCTAAATTTTGATTCAAAAGAGTAGTAAGCCAATTCTGATATTCATTAAGATAGGTATAACCAAGGCGGGTTTTGACAGAGACTGGGAGATTAGTGGCATTTTTTGCACGGGTGATACATTCGATGGCGAGCTCTGGAGTTTTAATCATTGCCGCGCCACCACCAGCTTTATTGACGTGGCGATCAGGGCATCCCATATTAATATCTAGGCCGTTAAAACCAAGATCTACTAATGCTGCGGCGGTCTTTTCAAAATGTTCTGGATTTTTACCCCAAATTTGAGCGACTATCGGCGATTCATTTTCTGTGTTATCGAGACGCTCTAAGGCATTTGGACGACCTTTTTCTGAAGCAAAACTAGAGACATTAGTAAATTCCGTAAAAAAGACGTCTGGACGACCAGCTTTGGCGATAACTCCTCTAAAAACTATATCGGTGACACCTTCCATTGGTGCTAAAATCAAAAATGGATGGTTTAGGTTCTGCCAGAAATTAGAAGTGGAAACAGACATAGGTAAATTATAACATAATTTTTGAAAATGGAAAGGCGGAGCCTGCGGCTCCGCCTGAAATAATGTTGAGAAAGCGAGAATTTAATTATTGCTTTACTTGTAAAAACCAATCTTTTATACTTGACACTACTTGCAATGATTAGATTCTACCACTTCCCTTACAGACTGGGCAAACCATGTTAGGCTCAAAGATTCCTCCAACAATGATGCGTTTACCTTCGCACCGTGGGCAGATTTCTTTTGCGCAACAGGCTGCTGCAGCGGCCTCAGTCAGGTGAGGCCGACTACATTTTGGACATCTGTATACTAGTGACAATCATTTCACCCCCTTTCCTAAAGTACGCAGAAAATTGTCCGCATAATGTAACAATTCTGAAATTTTAAAAAATTATATTACAAATTTGGTGTAGTGTCAAGCACAAGCTTGATAAATTCTTTGACATCTGGGAACTTTTTATTAGTGTCGTGCGAAATAAATAATTCTTTATTATTTACAAAATCAAGAGTTTTTATATGGGCGTAGACAGATTTGATTAGGGTTTTTAACTCTTCCTCGTCTTTGGCATTATATTCATAGACTTTATCGTGAACTTTAGCATCAATACTGTCTGGAACTACAAAAAGAATATGGGCTTTTTCTACTTTATATTTACTATAGGTGGGTGAGAGGTTAAGTAATAATTTGTAAAATCCGAGTTGTAAACGATATTTGTAGAGAGTGGGATGAGTGTTCCAGTTTTTCTCTTTAAATCCAGAAGTTTTAAAATCGTAGACTTCAATAGTTTTGTTGGTTTCGTCAATGTTGATGTGGTCGATTTTGCCAGTCAGTGGAATATTATTAAGGCTTAAATGCTCACTAGAAAAGTTGACTTCGGCACGGGCGCCAGAGTTTTTGAGGATTTTATCAAATTGATCTAGAGACTTGCTTAGGCTCTGTTCTCCTCTTTCTAGAATATTTTCTAGATCCTCCTGAGGGATAGCTGCAGAAATTGCCTTCTCTTTAAATAGTTTGATAGCATCGGCTTTTGATAGATTTTCGTTTGTGGTTGCTTCGAAAGTGGCATGAATAAGATTGCCAAAAGATAAGGTTTCGGAATATGATTCGTCTGGCGCACGCAAAACTCTCTGCTTATAAAATTCTTGTGGGCCACCATAAGAAATATCGATAAAGTTTGTTAAATCTGTTGCAGTAAGACGGTAATTTTCCAGACGCTTTTTTAATAAGTCGTTAATTTCAGAATCTGGATTATTGTAACTTATGACCCAGCTATTTTTTAAGTTGCTAAGTTTGGCATCCTCTGGGAGCATAGCATAATGTTTTTCTACTAAACGGCTGACTTTTGGCAAGAACGGAGAGATAATTTCTTCTCCTTTTTCATCCTCGTATTCGGAAAGATACTCAAGGCGAGCGGGTTTTTTGCCAGAGAAATCTTTAATTGAATTTGTTAAAATTAAGTGTTTTTTGGCACGAGTAATTGCCACAAAGAATAGTCTCAGGCACTCGTCCTCTTCAATGCCAGTGTGGCGAATTTCAGCAAGGTTGGCTGGGAGAAATAGGAGATTGTTATTCCCTTTGGCGTTTCCCCATGAACGATCGTCAGTCGCAATAATAAATACGTACTCAAATTCTAGGCCCTTACTTTTGTGAGCGGTCATAATTTGGACGGCGTCGGCAGCATCTTGATAAGGACTAGTACTAATAATTGCCTCTTTGGCTTCCGTGTAATCAGAGACAAAGTCAAGAAAGTCTTTTAATTTTGGAGAATCAATATTTTTAAGATGAGCACGCATAGCTTCGCGAAGGACATTTAGATTTTCATAAAGTGTAAACGAAGCATAAGTTTGATCATTTTTAGCATAATAATTTAGGAAATTAGAACGGTGGGTCTTATCTTTTTCTTTAATTTCTGATGAACCAATTAGGTAGTCGATAAAAATTTCAATTGGCGTATTGAAGGAAACTCGAACTAGTGCGGCGAAAAATTCACCAAGCTCTTTTAGCTTCTCATCCTTGCTATTTAGGAGATATTCTAGTGCAGATTTTCCACGCTCTTTTTGTACGGCGGTAATAACATTAACCATAGGAATTTCAAAAAATGGGAAGGAAAGAATTTCTAGCAATAGATGCGATGGGTTTTCACCTATAGAAAGTTGGTAAATAAAACTTGCAAGAGTAATAATCTCGTGAATTCGTTGATCTTCAAAAATATTGTCACGTTTTTCGTAAGAAATATTGATATTATTATAAGATTTGAGATAAGGTAAAAGCGGCAAAACGTATTTATGCTTTGGCGTAATGATGGCAATATCGGATTGTTTGACGCCAGATTGAATCAAATTATTAATTTCTCCTGCGATCCAATTGTATTCGGCAGAGGCTTCCAAGAACTCGTGTCGAGAAATGCTAGCGCCAGATTTATGAAAGGCGAATAATTTTTTCTTAATGTTATTTTTGCCAGCAAAAGAACCTTGAATTTGTTCGCGAACTTTGTAAGAGAAATCCAAAATTTCAGAATTAGAGCGATAGTTTTCGAGTAGAGTGATAACTTTGGCATGATAATAGTCTTGGAAGTCTAAGAAGTTAGAAACATCAGCACCCTGAAAAGCAAAAATGGCTTGGTCATCATCACCAACAGCCATAATAATTGGGTTTTCGTAATCAGTTAAAAGATGAATTAGCTCTGCTTGAGCGGTATTGGTATCTTGAAATTCGTCAAGCAGTATATATTGATAGCGTTCCTCTAAAGTCGCTTTGAATCCAGGGTCGGTTTTTAAAATATGAATGGCTTGTTCGATCATGTCGGCAAAATCAAATTCACCAGATGCTTCCAGATACTCCTCGTAGCTTTTCATGATGTTTGCAAAACTTTTCAACCTGAGATTAGAAGCACGATTTTTGAGACGATAGTTCCCCTCCTCATCTAATTCAAAATGGCGATTTTTCCAGGTAGTAAGTGGCGAGATGGAAGGTTTTTCTTTTTTGAGTTCGGTCTCATAAATATTATTTAGTTCTTTTAGGTAAGTGTTTGCTTCTTTTTCAATGTTGCCAGCCAGAGGCTTTTTACTGGCAAATTTTCCAAATGTCTCCATGATTGGTAAGTAAATTTCATTTACACCAGCATCAAATTTCATGCCTTTTTGATAATTTTTAAGATAGGTATTGAGCAGGGGGTTTAACTCTTTAGTCGTCTTGATGTTGTCATCGGCAATTTTTGCTAGATCTTTGGAGCTAAGTCTTGCGGATTTGGCGGCAGAAATTGTGTCAATAATATCGCGAATTTTAGCCTTTTTTAGGATATCAAAAGCGGGGAGGGAGTCTTGGATGTTTTTTATAATTTTGTATTGGGCGACTGAATCAATCGGTGTTTCAAGGCTACGATCAAATTTGACGGCGTAGTTTTTGTATTCTGCTAGAATATCTGATCCAAAAGCGTGGTAGGTGTGAATGTTGACTTTCCCGGCGGCGGCTCCTACCATTTGATGTAAGCGATCGCGCATATTACTGGCGCCGTTTTCGGTAAAGGTAAGACAAAGGATGTTTTCTGGGTTGGTATCGGTATTTTTTAGAATATATTCAACCTTGGAGGAAAGTAGTTGAGTTTTGCCGGTGCCAGGGCCGGCCAGAACTAAAAGCGGACCTTCTAGGTATTCTACAGCTTCTTTTTGGAGATTATTTAGCGGCATATTCCTCCTCATATTTTTCTACTTTTTTAATGATGTCTTTGATAACTGTGGCAGATTTTGGCAATATAAAATCTGGAAAATTGTTGAGATCTTTGATGATGGCTAAGCCTTCAATGGTGGTATTTTCTGGCGCTTTGTGAGTTTTGATGGCTTCCCCAAAACGAAAATTGCGTGAATTTGGTGTGCAAGTTAGAAGTAAATCTGGGATTCCGCAGGATAGTTTAAGGGTTTCTGGATTGGCGTTATTGAAAATCAAAATATCACGCATCTCTTGAGCGATAGCGGTGAGATATTTAGAGGCAACGCCATTAATGCCGGCGCCAATAGCATAGATATTTTTTAGGGCGCCACAGAGTAATATCCCTAGAGTGTCTTTGGTATATTCTACTTTGACAATTTCGGTTGAGAAAACTTGCTCGGATAATTCTGAACTAGCGGTAAAGGTAATACGATTTTTTTCGATCTCTTCGTCGGGAAGTTCAGTGATTGCTTCTATGATTTGTTCAGCAAATGCGGCGCCACCAAGAGCGCTAAAACTTTTAAAGTTTTTAAATGGTTCAATTGACAAAAAACCTTTGCTGGCGCAGATTAGAGGAGTATCAGTTGGAAGGTTGGGTAAAATTTCTTGAAATTTATCAGAAGGGGCGGCATAAATTATTGCGTCTTTTCCACTAACAAGATCCTCTAGTTTATTGCTAGGATATTTGATGGGATCATAGAAAGACGTTTCATGGCCGTTATAGGTGGCGATTTTTCCGAGAGCTTCGCCAAAAACTCCTGCTCCTAAAATCAAGATTTTCATAATTATATTATATCAAGAATGACTAGATTTTCTAGATGTGGAGTGTGAGGGAAAAAGTTAAATGGTGTGATATTTTTTATTCGATATTTGGTGCTTAAAATTTTAATATCACGAGCCTGAGTGGCGGGATTGCAGGAAAGATAAACGATAGTTTGTGGTTTGACTTCGAGGAGTTTTTCTAGAAGCTTTTTATCACAGCCGGCACGTGGCGGATCTAAAATGACGGTTTGATCAGGTGTAATATAGGACAAGGCATATTCAGAATTTGAAAGAATTGCTTGAGGAACTGCTTGACGTGAGTCTAAGCAGTTCCTCTCTAGCTCTTTAAAAGCTGCTTTATTGTTTTCGACCAAGGTTAAATCTTTATCTCTTGCTACGGATAGACCAATAGTGCCGACTCCAGAGTAAAGATCTAGAACTTTTTCGGTTTTAATGTATTTTGTAATCTCCTTTAATGCCATTTCATAAACCGGTATATTGATTTGAAAAAATCCGTTTGGAGAGTAAGAGTATTTTTGATTTAGGATTTTATCTGTTAAATTATTAAAAACTGGATGAGGTTTGCCGTTTTCTAAGAGTCCACCAGAAACTTCGCCATGTTGATTGCAACGTAAGAGCAGTGATTGATATTTTCTGGCTTCTTCGTTCTTGGCATTTAAGTTCGCTATAATTTCTTGAGCAGTTTTTAGAATTTCTGGACGCTCGATACTAGAACTATCTATTTTAATTTTGCGATGAGAGCCGCGAGCATGAAAAGCTAAAGATATTTTTGAGGTTTCATTATCCCAATAAAGGGCGTATTCCATTTTATTGCGGTAGTAAAAATCTTTGTTGTCTGTTTTGACTATGGAATTTTTGTCTCTTGTCAATAGTTGCTCGTTGTTTTCTAGTCCATTTTGCCTAAATATTTCGGTGAGGATTAAATATTTTTGCTCTAACTCGTAATCGTAATCCATAATTTGCCAAGGCGAAGTGGAAAGATAACAATTATCTAAAGGTTTAACGCGATGCGATGATGGGTTGTTTATTTCAAGCGCGATGGCTTCAAAGTAGCTGGATTTTTCTTTGGTAATATTAAATTTAGTGACAATCTCACTAGGCAGGACATTCCAAAAGAAGCTTTTTTTACCATCTTTTCTGGTGCCGATTCCCTGTCCACCGGGGACTAATTTTTCAATTCTAATGGATTCGTTTGAAATAGTAATGGGGAATTTTGGCATAAATTATTCGTACCTCAAGGCGTCAATTGGGTCTTTTCTAGAAGCTTTTCTGGCTGGAGCGGTGCCAGCAATAAAGGCGATGAACATGATAACTAAAGTGATAATTAGCATATTCAAAGGATTAAATACTACTAGTTTGAAAGTCGGAAAATCTGAAAGGAAGGTTTCATGCGCAATGGCATTGGCGGAATAGCCAATTATCATAGAAATGACAATACCAAGAGCGGATCCCCAAAATCCGAGTAAAATAGCTTCAATCGAGAATTCGAGAAAGATTTTACCTTTGCTCATACCTAGGGCTTTTTCAAGACCAATCTCACGAGTTCGTTCTTGGACGGACATGTAAAGAGTATTGATGATGCCAATGGCAGCAGCAAGTAGGGCGATACCACCAAAGATATTAAAGACGACCAGGATTACATCAAAGAAAGTGCGAATCATGCCAACCGTGTCGCTGACGGTAATGAATTCGTAACCAATTTCACGGAATTTTTCTCGAACCTCGTCCATTTTGGTAGGTTCGACGTTGCCAACGGCTATATAGTTTTGAATGCTATTTTCGGGCACGTCCTCCATTGACAGACTATACAATTTATTGTCTAGTATTTGATTGATATGGAGGTCGCCATCCATCGAAAGGATGCCGGGTGCTTGGACGCCAACAATGGTAGCTTTGGCGCTAGCAATACAATTATCAGGTGTGATATAGCACTTGGCATTCTGCTTAACGGCGATTTCGACAGTTTTTCCTAGTGCGTCTTCGGCGGAGCTAAACCCAAATGGCTCTAGCCAGTCTTCGTTGATAAGAATTTCTGTAGTGTTAGTATCATTACTGGTTATTCTACCGGCGGAAAGATCGACGTTGAAATTCCCCTCTGGGAAGTATTCTACGGAGACGTCAAATTTTTTATCACCACCTTCAAGTTTCATCCATTCGGTAGAAAGCATATGGAAAATCTCGAGGTTTTCTACACCATCAACTGCACGTAATTTGACAAGGTCATCGTTGCTAATATTAGCGCCCATAAAACTGCCAGTGCTTTCGTTGTATTCTTTAACCTTACTACCTCCGCCACCTTTCGTCATGGCCGCAACTTGGTCATACATCGCGATTGGGAAAACTTCGATGAAGCTATCTCCCCCAATAGTCGCGACTTGTTTGTCGATAAAGTCATTGACGCCAGAATTAATAGCGTTACTCAAAATGATGGTAAAACTACCGATAAAAACGGCGAGAATAGTGAGAAAAGTACGTGTTTTGCTGCGAAAGAGATTGTGATTCGCAGTTTTGATTAAGTCCAAAATTTTCATTGTCAATCCTTTAAAATCCAAGTTATCAAAAGATAAATTATTCGTATCTTAGTGAGTTAATAGGGTCTTTTTTGCTGGCTTTTCTAGCTGGGAGGATGCTAGCGATAAAGGCAATAAGCATAATGGTGAGAACTACTGGAATGATAGTGGCTGGAGTGTACTCAACAAGATTGAAAGTTGGGAAATTTTGCATAAAGCCATCAGAGCCATGGGCGCCAGCATTTAGGAGCGTACCAAGTAGAATTGAGACAACAGTACCAAGTAAGGACCCCCAGAAACCAAGCATAATGGCTTCGACTGAGAAGCTTAAGAATATTTTGCCACGGCTCATGCCAAGAGCTTTCATCAGGCCGATTTCTCGTGTGCGTTCTTGGACGGACATATAGAGAGTATTAACGATGCCGATAACTGCGGCAAGTAGAGCAATGTAGCCAAACGCGGTAAATATGGTGATGATGATATCAAAGAAAGATTTAATTTGGCCCATAATGTCTTCTAGTGTAACGGCGGTAAGACCAATTTTGTCTAGTTCTGATTTTATTTCATCGACAGTATATTTTTTGTAATCATATTCCGCTGCGATAGTATAAACTTTGTCTTTTTCGGTAGCTGGCAGATATTTAGTGTTCTCATCGTAAAGTTTAGCATTTAAAGCGGTATTAATTACCATTGAGCCACCGCTAATTACGGATGGAGCTTGAACACCTACGATCTTGGCTGGAAAAGTGATTAACTCTTTGGTGACAGGGTCAGACCAGACAAAATTGAGAGTTTTATCGATAGCTTCTTCTACATTTTCGTAGCCAAGCTCCTTGGTCCATTCTTCGCTAGGAAGCATAAGCTCATTCACAGAAGAACTATTATCAATCATTCTGCCGGCAAGTAAATCGAAATGAACGCTATCATTAGTCATGAGGTTAAGCGAAGGAACAAACCTTTCTCCATTCTTAGTGCTTTCGACATAAGTTACAGTACTAAACTTGCCATCTAAAACAGAGTCTTTGATGATGCCTGGAAGTTCTTTAACCTTTTCAATTTGTTCAGGAGTAATGGCAATTTGTCCCATATTGTTGGTGTCACCGTCGGTGTATTTTTTGGGCGTGCCAGCATACGAGCTAAATTGAATTGCGGACGTACTGTCATCACCTGCTTTTTTGCCATACATTTGGATGAGACCTTCGCCACCAAAGGCGGCGGATTGGTCATCGAGAAAATTATTCATGGCAACCTGGACGGCGCTGGTGGTAACGATACAAAAGCTACCAATAAAAATCGCAAGAATCGTTAAAATTGTGCGAGTTTTGTTACGTAGGAGGTTATGGTTCGCAGTTTTGATGATATCTATCAACTTCATGCTTATTTCCTTTCGTTGGCTTTTTTGACGCGGGCAGCTTCTGCCTCGCGTTTTTTGGATGCCGATTTTTTCAAATCTTTTCTAACGGTTTGGTCGGAAATGATTTTCCCGTCGGAGATTCTAATAATGCGATTGCAGAGTTTGGCTAGATCCTCATCGTGAGTGACAATAATCAAGGTCACGCCTTGTTTTTTATTAAGTTCGAATAATAAATCAGTGATTTTGTCGCCAGTAGCGGAATCAAGGTTGCCAGTTGGCTCATCGGCAAAGATAATTTTAGGATTATTGACAATTGCACGAGCGATACAGACGCGTTGTTTTTGTCCACCGGAAAGATCGGTGGCTTTGTTTTTCAACTTGCTTTCTAGGTCGACAATTTTCAATGCTTCGATGGCAGCTTTCTTTCGTTCTTTGCGACCAAGTTTTGCAATTTTAAGTGGTAAAAGTACGTTTTCTAAAACGGTATCATTAGCATTCATAAAGAACTGTTGAAAAACAAAGCCAAAACGCTCGTTCCTCAGTTTGTTTAGAGCCTTGCCTCTTAATTTGGAGGCGTTTTCTCCATCGATTAAAACTTCACCCTTGGTTGGTTTATCTAGTAAAGCTAGAATATGCATTAAGGTTGATTTGCCAGAGCCGGATTTGCCAACAATGGCAACGGATTCACCCTCGTTGATACTGAGATTAATATTTTTTAGTGCAGTAAAAGCAGTTGCTCTTTTGCCATAAACTTTAGAGAGGTTTTTAGCTTCAATTACTGTGTTCATTTTACCCTTTCAATTATGATTATATATGGTTATCAAGCCGATTAAAGTTGAAACTCAGTTTTAGCTGGGCCGGCAGGATCGCCTGATCCTTTTGGCTGGGCCGGCAGGATCGCCTGATCCTTTTGGCCGCGCAAAACTGCCATAAAAGAATAAATTCTTTTCTGTCAGTTTTGGCTGGGCCGGCAGGATTCGAACCTGCGAATGACGGGACCAAAACCCGTTGCCTTACCACTTGGCGACGGCCCAATATATTAGTATTGTAGCACGATTTGCATAAAATGCCAAAATATTTTATAACTATTTTTGAAGTTGGTAATCGCTATATTTTATAAAAGTACAATTTTGTTTTTTAAGATAAATTATGAGTTTCTCTAGCCGTTTCTCTAGTTTGGCATTCGAATTTCTCTTAATGTACCAAGGTACAATTTTAAACTTAGACAAATCTGTAAATTCCCAGGGATGAAAATAAGTGACAAGTAAGCCTGTTTTTTTCAAGGAATTATTTGCCAGTGTTTTATAAAACCAGAATGGGAATAAGTGTAGTGCTAGCCAAAATAGTGGAATGCGCATAAAAGTGGCGGTTGATGCTGGTATTTCTAAGATAGTATTTTTACTGGACTTTGCGGGTTTATTCTGCGGGGTTTTATTATTGACAGATATTAGAAAAGGTGTTCTGGATATATTAGCGTTATTGTATCTACCTGGAATAAAAGCGGGATTAACACTAGAATCATAATGGTAGTGATTTTGCACTAGTTCTTGGTAGTCGATTTTTTGCATACGTGGCTGACGCCAGCCGCGCACTTTTTTGCCGGTGATTTTTTCTAGAGCTGCTTTTGCCTCTTTAATATCAGATTTTTTAGGTTTGAAGTGATCAATGCCGTGCGCGGCAACTTCATGACCATCTTTTATAATTTCTTTGATAAGTGATGGTTCGTTTTTGGCAAAATTACCAGTGACAAAAAATGTCGCTTTGACGTTGGTATCCTTTAGGATTTTTAGAATTTTGAGCGTCCCTTCTTTTGAAACTTTGATACCCTCTTTTAAACTGAAAGTTTCTCCGCGTTCTCTTGGAAAATCGAATTCTTCAGTATCAAAACTCAGAAGTACTTTGCTGGTCATTTAGATCTTTCTTTAGGCGATTTTTTCTTGTTGGGTTTTTTGGTATCGTCGTTTAGGTTGCAGGATTTTTCTCGATTGATTACAAAGAGTGGACGATTTTTTACTTCGGTGTGGATTTGAGAAATATAAAGTGCGGTAATACCTTGAGAGGTCAAGACTAGGCCGATAAGGAAGGAAATGAATATACACATAGCTGCAGCACCGCTCCAATCAAGGTTCATTGGATCGTTCAAAATATATTGCTCAATTAAAATGAATAATCCCAATATGAAGGAGAAAATAGTGATAGATGCGCCAAGATAGCCAAAGAAAACAAGTGGGGTTTTAGAGCTTGAGACAAAGCTATCGATTGCAAGAGCGGTGAGTTTTTTGAAGTCGTAAGTGCCTTTGCCACTCATTCTGCCATTCAACTTAACTTTGATATATTCTTGCTTAAAACCAAGCCAATCGATCAGCCCTCTGGCAATACGATTATGCTCTGTGAATACATTATAGGCGTCTGCTACTTCGCGATCAATTAGACGAAAATCCATAGCTCCGGCCACGACATTTTTATTGCCAAGAAGGTGCATAGATTTATAATATAGTGCTGAGCCAATACGGTGGTTAGTATTATTATGTATCCTAATGGCAGTAACAATTTTGGCTCCCTCTTCCCATTTTTTAAGCATTTCTGAAATAGCTTCTGTAGGGTGTTGACCGTCAGCGTCAATCATGATAATTGCATCGCCAGTAGCATATTTTATACCAGCAGAAAGTGCGGCTTCTTTGCCAAAATTTTGAGAAAAGCTGATAACTCTTACGTCAGTACGTGATTTGCTAAGCGTTGTTTCCTTAACGACGTCGATAGTTTTGTCGCTTGATCCATCATCAATAAGGACGACTTCCGTAGTATATTTTTTGTTGATTTTCTTTAGTTCTGGTAAGAGTTTTTCATCCAAAAATTTACCAATACCACCCGCCTCGTTGTAGATTGGGATAATTACTGAAACTACACGCATAATTATATTATAACACCTCTTTTGTGTTTATATGAAATTGTGAGCTTATGATACAATATTTTTATGAATGATGCATCAAGAAAAAGATTCAATATTAAGAAAATTTTAACACTTTTGCTTTATGGTATCCCAGTTGTATTTTTTATTGTTTGCTATTTTGTGATTATCACTTCTGGTGAGGATATTTTTCAAGGCGCAAAGTCGCAAGTTGATATTTTTGGAGATGCAATAGCGGCCTTTAATCATTCTGTGAGGCTTGCAGATATGTTTGCATGGTCGGTAATTAACTTTTTCGATTATAATTTTTCTTTTGGTCCGGATATCATATTTAGGTTAATTGATGTTTTTGTGGCATTTTCTATTTTTTATATGGCGACTTATATTGCGCTTCGACGCAGACCAAAATTCAAACTGTCGGACGCTATGGTTTTTGCTATGATTTTTCTGATATTTTTTTTGACATCGAATGGTTTAACTCTTTATGCTGGGTTTTCTAAAATTCACAATTATCTATTTATTGGATTTTTTTCTTTCCTGTTTGGGATATTTTATTTGCGCGATCTTTGGGGACGTAAAACTTTTGAAACGTGGTGGTTTGCGTGTCTGATGTTGGTGCTTGGTTTTGTTTTTGGTTTTGCTTCTAATGTGACTGCAATCGTATTCTTATTTACTGTGGTTATTTATGGGGTATATAGATTCTTTTCGGCGCGTAGAGAATTTGGAAGGCTTCTAAAACGCTTTATTTTCTCTTGGAGATTTGCTGGGGTTGTCGGAATTTTAATCTCACTCTGGTTAATGTTTTTTGTGGGAAATGGGCTTGGCGATTATGATACAAACCCTGCATATTTAACGGTCTGCGATTATGTACCACTTCAAACAATTTTTGCAGATCCTGGAACAAGTTTTATGAGGATATTATGGCACAACGTTTATAATTTTGGCAGGTTTTTAGCCCCATTTGTGGCACTTTCTGTGCCAATTGCGATATATGCACTTTTAAAGAGAGTTAAGCTGGATTTTAAGAATTTAAAACCATACAAAAATTATCTAATTGCATCGTTAGCGTTTATATTTATGCATATTTTTTCAATGTCACAAATTATTTATCCAACTAGATTGATGCTTCCGGCTTATATTTTCGCGGCAGCAATATTTCTATTTATTATTTGGCAATTATTTAGAACGGGAAATAAACCGATAACGGATAAAAAACTAAATGCAGTAGCGCTAATACTTATCTTAATGCTGTCTGGCTGCTTAGCTGTGAGAACATATTTTGCGGTTTCTTATGTTTCTAGAATTGTGCCTATTTTGGAGGAGATTAAAACCTTTGATGGTGATGTTTATTGTGTGGATTTAAGTACGGCAACGGCGGAGGGGTTACCGTACATCCATCTTGGCCAAGAGGATTTTTTGGTTGACTGGGCAATGCCGCAAACTATTTACGGCAAAACCGTGCAGTATTGTGAATAGAGTTTAATTATTTAGTGCGGCAAGCATAAAGCTTTGGAGATCAACAATTGAGCCATCGTCTCTTTGGGCCAATGTAGTAACATAGCCGGACCAATCGCCAGTATCAGAGACAGCATCAACGTGGTAGAACTTAACAACATCTTTTACGCCAGCAAGTTGACCATAACTCTTGAAGTTTTGAGATTCTAGAGCTTTTACTACTGGCATGTATTCTACAGTACCATCGGCAAGGAGGAATAGTAGGACGTCTCCACCGACACTTTGGCCGGTCTCGCCAATTACGATGTCAACAACTGGTTGACTAAAGGAAATGGTGGCAAGTGCACGCTCGGTTTTGTCGGTGGTTACACCGTAATAATTAGCAATATACTGCCAGTAAATATAGAGATCAACGGCGGTATTTGATGTGTTGATATACGCACCAAAAACCCCATTGCCATCTGCTGTGGAACGGTGGACTCCGAGACGGTAGATGACTTCGGAGGTAGGATTGGTAATTTTGCTAGGATAGAAGCCAAAGTTTTTAGCAGTTACTGGTTCTGTTTGGGTAGTAGTGCTAGTGGTAGTAGTAGTTGGAGTTGTGGCTTTTGGAGTTTGGTTCCGGTTGACTAACAGCCAGACGGCAACTACAATTGCAATTAAGGCAATGATGCCGAGAGCGACGGATAGAATAACGAGATTAGCGTTAATGTTTGAGGAGGACTTTTCTGGTTTTTTGTTGTTGTATGTATTTATGCTACCTGGAGTGGAAAATTGGTTAGTTCCACTCTGAGTAAAAGGTGAATGGCTTTTGGAAATAGAATTATGACCATTTGGATTTGGTATAGGATTTGATATGGAACTTGGTTTAGGACTACTTGAACTCGAAGTACTATTCGAGAAAAATTCATCGGTAAGATCGGTGTCATTATTATCTCTAAAAGGATTTTCAAAATTATTTTGATTTTCAAAGTTGTTGCTACTACTAAAGTCATCTTGGATATTAGAAGTTCTATCACCAGAGTCAAAAGTGGTATTTTGATTGAACGGATCTAGGGTTGCCGGGCCGATTGGCTGATTTTTGGGCGGTTGGTTCCCTGACGAAATGTTAAATCTATCAAAATCATTTGAATTACCAGACGAACTGGAGCCACCAAACTGTGGCATGTTGCTATTTTCCATATGCCTCCTAATTGTTATAAGTATTATAGCATAAACGTTGTAAAAAATGCAAATAGAAAAAACCACCCGTATTAGGGTGGTTTTAAAAGAGGGGGTTATTTGTCTACATTTTCGTCCCAGAGTAGTTCTACGTCCATAGGCACTAAAGAGTCGGTGTCTATGATGCCGTTTTCGTCAAACGATCCAAGGCCGTAGTATACTCCGCCAGAATTTCTAATCTTGAGATGGAGTGATTCTATATCAACTTCATTCGGCGAAGTGGTTGCAATATATTCTAGCAATCGTGCCATCTCATGGACCCAGGTGCTGGTGGCTGCTTTGGTTTTCTCGCCGCTTGATACCTGCATGTTCTTTTCCTCGCTATCGATGTCGGCCATAGCTATACCGTACGTGCAATCTCCTTTGCAATAAAAGAGATTGTAGTTGGTTTTTGACGCACTAATATAGTAGTGTGTTCCAGCGACATCGATCATTAGGCTATTGTAATTGTTCCGATTAAGAAGCGTAGTGTAACCTAACGACTCTGCATATTTGTCGACATAAAATGTCGATCCGTCGATGAAAGCATCGACATTGGTGGAGACCGGCTCCTCTATTTCTGCTTCTTCGTCTCCTTCTTCCTGTACTTCTGCTTCTGTGCTTTCTACATTTGCTACTTCCGCTTCTGCCGCTCCTGCTCCGATTCCGACATACGGCTCCTTTTTGGCATCGCGGATATTATCGTCCGCTTTCTCTGCTATTTCAGTATCTGTGATATCCTTACCTGAGGCTGCGCAGCCAGTAGTTAAGAGTATCACCGCCATTACAAAGAAACAATAGCCGATGACTTTTATCGGTCCGATCAATGCCAGGCTTATTAGTCTCTCTATCATCATAATACCCTCCTTTTCAATGAACAACCCCCAGTTATCTATATTATATCACAAAATGTTTAAAAAATCAATAGTTCTGCTTAAGTTTATCTATGGTATAATGATAAGCAGTATGGACGATGAAGAAGGTCAGGGTAACTCCTTAGGCGCATATGAGAATATGGAGAGATCTGATATTCACCCTGATTTTTATGGCGAGGATAATGATTCTGAAAAAGAGTCGGAGAAATCTAGTGCGGCCAAAGATGCCTTGAGGGCTGGAGAAAGAGCGGCTACGAAGAAGTTGCTCGAGGTAGGCATAAATGCCGCTACTGGTGGAGCTGGTGGCACCGCCGCGGTAAAGGCAGCTGATGCGGCTAAAGGTGCAAATACGGCGGTTAATGCTGCTAAAGGGGCAGAACAAGCCGGCAGCTTATTTGGTAATTCAAGCGATTCAACGTTTGGCAAAATTGCAAAATCTATGCCAATAGTAATAATATTTACGATGCTAATTGTAATGTATGGGGTGGTTTCTTTTGTTGGGCAGTGGCTTTTCCCTTTTGGTTTTAAGGCGAGAGAGGTTGAGGATTGGAATTCGACTAAGGTTTCTACCACGGCGAGGACTGATGCTTTAACTAATAACACGCAACTTGGCGAGAGTGGCTCATCTGATGCTTGTTCTGGAGTGATTTTTGAGGAAATGGGATTTACAGAGGAGCAGGTAGAAAGTTTAAACGATGCTGGGATAGATTACATCGATGAGGGTGGTGAAAAGGCTCTGAGATTCCACTTGGCAGATGGCTCTACGCCGGTGGTGGTGGCGGATGAAGCTGTAGGAATAGTAAATGGTGAAGCTATAGCTAGTGAGGATGGCACGGTAGTGGATTCTGGAAACTTAACTGGAGCAGAACTAGAGCAAAGGAAACAGGAAATTATTGATCATCTGGGGATTGCGGATGAGGCTAGTGCGGCTAGTGTGATAGGCTTTACCGAAGCGATGAAGAATTTCAACATTAAAGAGAAGTTTATGACTGGGGCAAGGTCCTGGCGTGGAGATATTTCTGGATGGTTTTCCGAGATGACAGAGACAGTAATGATGCGACTGGGGATCTCCAGAAATAATTATAGGGATTTTGAATTAACTGGCAATAATGATAAAGATGAGGAAAATTTTGTAGAGATCTCTAAAAGTTTACCGGCAGCTACAGAACAGAGTAGTATCGGTGATGAATCGTTTGAAGAAAGAGTAAAAAAGGTGGCTGGTGCATCAGAAAATGATGACTGTGGTGCGATTTCTGCTGCTAATGATATCGAGGGTGTGATCACGGCGGATCAGACAGCTAGGCAAGTGAGTGCGGGTTCGCTTTGGCTTGAGGCAATAGATAAAACAATGGCTGGAGAAGGGAGCACGGCTCCGCTCTCGGTGGCAAATAATATTATCGTTAGAAGTGGTGGTGCAGATACAGAAGGAATCCACCATCTGTTTGGTAGTGGTGAGTTAAACCAAAATGATGAAAACCTTTTATCCTCCAGTGCGCAGGCGAATATCGGAAAAAATGGTACAGCTAATTTGAAAGCGGTAGACGAGGAAAAATATCGACAATGTATGTATGAGGGCAATACTAATAATGGCGAGGACGGTGAGCTTTTGGGTGGGGCAATTGTAAAAATCGGTTCAATGTTTAAGAAGGTGATTAACTGGCTTAGTAACCTTATTGTAAATGCTGGAGAAGGCGTGGCTGCTGCAGCTGTAAAGGTTCTTACCCCAACCGTTGCAAAATATGAACAAATGAAGGAGCAAACTTTCTTTAGTGGCGAAAACGATACAGCGGTGCTGGGAGAGGCAATGGTAAATTCTGCAGAAAGGATTATGGGAGAAAAAGCCAAAACTGCTGGTCAAACTACGGGTGATAATGCTTCGGTGGTGGCATTTTATCGTGCCCAGCAAGAAGTAATTGCGGAACAGGCGGAGTATGATAGAAGGAATAAAAGTCCGTTTGACATTACCTCGGAACATACATTCCTTGGGAGTATTGCATATAGTTTGATCCCGATGGCAACTTCTACGCAGGCGCTTTCGGTAACTGGAACGCTGGGCGGAATTTCTAATTTGTTTTCTAGTGCAGTAACGCAATTGTTGCCAACTTCTAATGCAGTGTCAGAAACAGATTTTACTTTTTCGCGCGGGGATTGTGTACTGGCAAATTCGCTACTTGCGGTTTCGGATGGCTATTGTAATCAGTATTATGTGAGCGATCTTAACCTTAGTGCAATGAAGCCAGTAGAAATTTTTGACGAAGTAGCGTTCTTGCGAGTAGATAAAATGGGCTATATTTATGGTAAAGAGCGCGAAAGAGAGAACGATCCAGATAAAAATAATAAAGATAAAAGCTCAAAATCCGATCCAGATTACGGTAATGAACCATTGAACGAGGAGGAGAATAGTATTGCTCATCATTGGCCACATAGTAAAGTGATGTCGAAGATTCAACATTCTGTGGGAACGGCAAATGGTTGCGAGACGGACTGGGAATTTGAATATATTAATTATCCTCTGGCTGTATATGGGACTGATTACGATAATAGACGATATTATCTTGATGAGCCAGTAGAATGGTCTTACACACGTTCAACTAATTTTGAATATAAAGGTTACCAGAGCGGTTGGCATAATCGTACGAGCAGCGGTGGTGTTGGTATAGAAAAAGCAGTTAATGATGCTGCACCAGGGGAATGTGCTCTTGACATGAAAGTTGATGAAAATGATAAACAGCCAGTTATTAACATGAATGGTGCTTTGATGACTTATATGATTTTATCGGGTCAACGTGGTAGTGATTGGGGATCGACGGACAGTAATAATTTGCAGCGGTTGGCCAAAATTGATTTTGTAAAAGGTAGGCTGCACCCTGATAAAGTGGGAGCTAATAATGATAATGTGCTTTACCCGGACCTAGATAGCGCACAGGATGGTAGTGGTAGTATTTATGAGAAATTAGGCTGGTCTGGGGAGGATAGCATTGCTGAGAGTGAGTTTATGTCGCGGTGGATTGGTGGGACGGCTTATACTATGCGAACAGAGCAGAGTGCTAAAGATACTCTTGGCGGAATATATAATGTCTATGATGGTGACAACAAGGTTTTCACTGACCCAACTATGGATAATCATTATTTCTGGGAGGAGATGAGATATTATCAGGCTTATACTGAGCTTCTTGAGTGGATGGAGGCTATTGGTAAGATTCGCCAGACGGAGACGGCAAAAGCCGTGGCTAAATATTATGATGAAAATCCACTTGATAATTCTTATGCCGGAATTATTGCACGATATTCTGGCATGAGTAAAGATCACGTTGTTGCAGTATTAGATTTGATGAATTATATGGAGTTCTTGGCAAACTATGATCCTTCAGAAATGGGTCCAATATTCCCTGGGGAAACTGAGGATTATTACTATGATAGTGCCGAGATAATTGCACAAGCAGAGCAAGCGACGCAATTAAATGGCGTTATTTATGATGAACTTAGGAACCGCGCTGTTTTAGTGTAATTAAAGTTTAATGTTTTTTTGATAATCTTGGATTGCGGTGGCTAAGGCTTCGTGGCCAAGGACAGAACAGTGAAATTTGTGCTTAGGTAAGCCACCAAGGTATTCTTCGATTTCCTCGGCGGAAATTTTTAGAGCATTGTCTAGTGTGCGGCCCTTTGCAAGTTCTGAAAGCGCAGAGGTGCTGGCAATGGCCGAAGCGCAGCCGTAGGTTTTCCATTTTACATCTTTGATGATTGGGGTTTTACCAGTTTTTTCTACCCGAATCATCATTAGCATCTGGTCGCCACAGATAGGATTACCAACAATTCCCTTTCCGTCACATTCATATTTACTTTCGTCACCCATCAAGAAATTACGAGGGTTTAAAAAATGCTCCTTGACGGTGTCGGTGTAAATCCAATTTGTGCCAGCCGAAAATCCATTAGAGGCTACTTTGGTGGAACAGGTATTGTTAAGGTCTTTTCTGGCGCTGGTTTTATTTTTTGCCATAATAACTATCCTCCTTTTTAATTTTACCAGCTTTTAAAGTGCTGATTTGCTGCAGTCTATTGACAATATTAGGTAAATATTTCATAACATGGTCAATATCTTTTTTGGTGGTATGTGGACCGAATGAGAATCTAACGGATGAATGAGCGATTTCCGCATCGTCTTTGGTTGCCATGATAACATGAGAGGGTTTGCCATCGCCAGAAGCACAGGCAGAACCAGTGCTGGCGATAATGTCTCCCTCAGCGTCAAGATAAAGTTGGATCGATTCGCCTTCTGCAGCCTCAAAAGAGCAGTTTAGAATATTTGGAAGTGTTAGATTTGAATTTGAATTAAGATTTTTAAGATTTAATGGGGTGTTAATAGATGCAAATGGTACTTCTTTTAAAATACGTTTTGCAAGTTCATACTGAAGGGGGCGAATTTTTTCAGAGTAGAGTTTTACTAGGTCGTTTTGTCTAGCGTATTTTGCGGCAGCCCCAAAACCAACGATGTTTACAGTTTGATAGGTGCCAGCGCGGCGGCCCGATTCTTGATGTCCACCGATAATGAGAGGTTTAAATGGGCTGCCCTTTTTGACATATAGCGCACCAATCCCTATCGGGCCGCCGATTTTGTGTGCGCTTAATGTCATGTAGTCAATATCTAGATCTTTAACATCAATTTTGATTTTGCCTAGGGCTTGAGTGGCGTCAGTATGAAACAACGCACTCATTTTGTGAGCTTCTTTTGCTAGACTCTTAATATCATTGATTGTGCCGATTTCGTTATTAGCGAGCATGATAGAGACGAGTGAAACCACAGGCTTTATTCGGCGCGCTTCTTTTAATTCTACCCGTCCAGTGCTATCTACTGGCAAAATAGTAGTTTTACAGCGTAACTTTGCACTTTCTAATAGTGAAGGATGCTCAATCGCAGAAATGGCAACGGAGTCATTGGCGAATATATTAGTAATGGTATTATTTGATTCTGAGCCACCAGATGTAAAAATAATTTCCTCTGGGTTTGCATTGATTAGTTTTGCGATTTCTTCTCTGGCCTCTTCAATAGCGTTCATAGCTAAATGTCCTGGGGTATGAAGTGAGGACGGATTACCAATGAGTTCCATCGCATCAAGCATCGCTGCTTTTGCTTCGGGAATAAGTGGAGAAGTTGCAGAATAATCTAGATAAACCATAGTTCTCCTTATTATAGATTAGATTATTAGAAATTGAAATTGGTAATGCTTTAAGTTTTAAACAATAAATGATTAAGTTATGGATAGTGAAAATTTATTCCTCTTTGATGATCTCACCGTTTTTTAGATGTAACAATCTTTGGTTTTTGGAGCCACGGAATTTAAGAGTTAAATCGCGTTCTTTTAGAATGAATGGTCCATCAATTAGAGCGTCAAGGGAGTTTAAGAATTCTAGTTTGGCGCCACCAGCTTTTTTTAGTTCCTCGTAGGTATAGCCAGAAAAGCTCCAAATGTTCCAGCCAAGTTCTTTTCTGCACCAGTTGGCAATCTCTAAGCAGGCTTCTGGCTGCTCGAAAGGTTCCCCGCCGCAGAATGTAATGCCAGCTTGACCCTTAAATTCTTTTAGGCGTTCTTTGACCTCGTCAGTGTCTACTTCGACACCGCCATCAAAGTCCCAGGTTTCAGGGTTTTGGCAGCCGGGACAATGGCGCCAACAACCCTGAGTCCAGAGTACAGCACGGAGGCCGTAGCCGTTGACAATGTTATCATGTTCCAAAGGGCCAGATAACCTGATTTTCATTTTATTCCTTTCCAAGGGCTACTTTAGCGCTGGCTTTTTTAGCTTCACGAGCGGCCTTTTCTTTCTTGGAATATACGCCGTTTTTGTGATTTTCGCAAGCACAAGCTTCGCATTTGATATCCTTTTCGGATACATTGTGTTTGACGCGAGCAGCTTCCTCAGCCTTTTTACCATCGTTCCAACGTTCAAGGGATCCTACGAGATAACCAGTGATGCGACGAAGTCTCTCAAAGAGTACGTCGTCCTCGATACGCCCGCAAGATGGGCAGCGATTTCCTTTAATAATGCCCGCAAAGCCACAAACTGGATCGCGATCAACTGGGTGATTAACAGAGCCATAGCCGATGCCACAGTCGTGCATTTTGCGAATAACCGCCTCAAAGGCTTCGATATTGTCAGACGGATCTCCATCTAATTCGATGTAAGAAATATGACCTGCATTACAGAGGTTATGGTATGGGGCTTCGATTTCGATTTTGTCAAAGGCGGAAATTGGATAATATACAGGTACATGGAAAGAATTAGTATAGAAATCTCGATCAGTAACGCCTTTGATTTTGCCGTATTCTTTTCTATCGATCTTGGTGAAGCGACCAGCGAGGCCTTCTGCAGGAGTAGCAAGCAAGGAGAAATTGAGTTTATATTTCTTGGAATATTCGTCACACTTTTCGCGCATGTGAGAAATGATATCAAGACCGAGTTCACGGGAATCCTCATCCTCACCATGATGTTTACCAGTCATTGCTACTAAACATTCAGCTAGGCCGATAAAGCCGATAGAAAGCGTGCCATGTTTGATAACGTCACGTAAAGTATCGTTCCAGCCAAGTTTTTCTGAGCCGAACCAGTTTCCTTGACCCATTAAGAATGGGAAGTTTCTGACATGCTGATTAGCCTGGAACTCAAAACGCTCAAGAAGTTGGTCACGACATAAATCCATCATTTTGTCAAGGTCACGATAGAAGCCAGACCAATCTGCCTCTTTACGTTCTTTCAGGCAAATACCGTTTTTGATGCCAAGACGGACGAGATTAATGGTGGTAAAAGAGCAGTTACCACGGCCAGTGACGATGCCATCGGATTCTGGGAAAATGGAACCAAAAACGCGTGTTCTACAACCCATGGTGGCGATTTCGGTACGGTAGTCACCTGGCTTATAATATTGTAAATTGAAAGGTGCGTCGATGAAGGTAAAGTTTGGGAACAAGCGTTTAGCAGAAACTTCCATACTACGCTTAAAGAGATCGTAGTTTGGATCACCTGGATTATAATTGATCCCCTCTTTGACTTTAAAGATTGAAATTGGGAAAATTGGTGTTTCACCTTTACCTAAGCCATTCATGGTGGCTTCTAATAGATACTTAGAAACTAGGCGACCAGAAGGAGAGGTGTCGGTTCCAAAGTTAATAGAGGTAAATGGCACCTGTGCGCCAGCACGAGAGTGCATAGTGTTGAGGTTGTGGATGAAGCCTTCCATGGCTTGGAAAGTTTGTT
>CAYYEY010000002.1:0-32490 GCA_964471175.1 uncultured Candidatus Saccharibacteria bacterium | reverse complement strand
ATATCATAAATGATATCGCAATAAATTCTAACCAAATAAGAGCGATGAATCTTTTTCCGGCAATGCTTAGAAAGTATGGTAACGCAGTTATAAAATGGTCTGAACAATATGCTAAAAGACGTCTTGACCGAGAAAAAATTTATCTTCATGATGAATGGATGATGCATCTTGGAAAAATTGCACTTTATATAATGATGGCAGTTTTTGTGATGAATGGACAGATGACCGTAGCAATGTTGGTACTTTTGATATCTTATTTTGAACAGATTGAAACTACTACGAACGAACTTTGGCGGGATAACTTACGTCCGTTGGAGGAGTATGCGGTAAATACCTTGCGTGTGAAAAAATTACTAGGATTTACACAGAAATCTGAAGTAGAATTTGGCGATTTTGATAATGACTATATCAATGGATTGGTAGAGTTTAAGAATGTATCGCTTAAGCGTCAGGGCAAACCAGTATTAAAAAATATTAGTTTTAAGGCGCGGCCGAATGAAATTACGGTAATTGTAGGACCAAAAGGTGCAGGAAAGACTTCAATAGTGAGTTTATTGCATCGCCTCGAGCGTGTAAATTCTGGGCAGATTTTGATTGATGATGAAAATATCTATAATTATAGTAAGAGAGTGCACAACTCAAACGTTTCTGGGGTGTTCCAAAAACCGTTTGTACTGGATGCAAGTATCAGAGACAATCTTTCGTTGGTGGAGAGGAATCATACTAAACAAAGAGAGGTTTGCAAGAGAATTGGGTTAGATAAAATTGTTACAAAATTGTCAAATGGATACGATACGGTAGTGACAGAGGATGAAAGCGTATTATCAGAGGGCGATAAGCAGTTGCTAGCAATAGCAAGGGCGATTTTGACGAAGGCAGAGATACTGATCTTTGATGAAGTTTCTTCTGTAGGGGCGCAGGCGATTCCGGAGTTACCAAAGATTTTGGAAGATTTAAAACAAGATCATACAATTATTGTAATTACACATGAAAAAGATTTGATTAAGCAGGCCGACAGAGTGGTCGAACTTGATAATGGAAAAGTAAAAAGGATTCTTAAAAATAGAAAAAAGAAAGTTGCGCAAACTAAGGCGAGGGTAAAGAAAAACTAAACCAAATATAAAGATAGACAAGACAACGTTGAAACGGTGGAGGCAAAGCTAAGATAAACGGGGGGGTAAAGCTAAGATAAAGTCTTGACAGGTGTAAATTCTTATGCTAATCTAAAACTATATAATTCTAATTAGAAAATAAAAATGCCAGACGAAACAAATAAAACTAGTAAGGCCGTGGGCAAAAAGGACGAACCGGTACCAAACGTACCGGTGGAGGATGATGCCAAAAAACCAGTAGATGAGGTCTTAGCTAAAGTCATAGAAAAGATTGATGATGCGGATAGCATTTTGGTGGTGTTATCTAAAGATCCATCGGTTGATGAGATTGCGGCGGCAATTGCTTTGACACTTTCACTGGATAGAATAGGGAAACATACAACGGCAATTTATTCTGGTAAAACTCCTAATGCGTTGCAATTTTTGGAGCCGGAAAAAACTTTTGAGACAAATACCAATTCTTTGCAAGATTTTATTATCGCACTAGATAAGGAAAAGGCTGATCATCTACGTTATAAGATTGAGGGGGATTTTGTAAAAGTTTATATTACGCCTTATAAAACTACAATTTCTGAAAAAGATTTAGAATTTTATCATGGTGAAGTAAATGTTGATATGGTAATTTCTCTGAACGTACCAACGCCGGAGGATTTGGACGCGGCGCTAGAGCAGCATGGTAGGATTATGCATGACGCGGTGACGATTAATATTTCTGATGGTGCTCCTGGGAGGATTGGTGGGCTGGAGTGGAATGATGCCACAGCGTCATCGATTTCTGAAATGATACTAAGATATCTTGATGCGTCATCGCAAAATATTGAAAAAGATGTGGCCACGGCACTACTTACTGGTATTGTGGCAGAGACAAATAGGTTTTCTAATGAAAGAACTACGCCGGATACGATGGCGGCATCATCAGAGTTGATGCAAAAGGGTGCAGATCAGCAATTGATAGTTTCGCATATGGATGATATGGAAGCAGAAATGAAAAAACAAGAGGAGCTAGAGCCAGAGAAGGCGAAGCATTCTGAGCCTAGTAGTATTGATGTGAGTGATGATGAGACTGCTGATGCTCATGGACCGGAGATTTCTGAGAATAGTGGCGATATCATTAAACCAGAGACAGGTGAAAGTAGTAATGATTTCAAACCAGAGACTAATGAGACAAAGGGAGCGGATGATACAATTAGTCCAGAAGCGCAACTTGATCAAATGATTGCAAGTAGTAAAAATGACGATATTATCAGTGGTCCTTTGATGGATGAGCTAAAGGCGGCAGCAAATGAAAATGGTGGAGAACTAAAGATTGATAAATCGGATGCGCCAGAGATAAAACCGGAGGATGAGGCTGTAAATGGTAAGGAAGTAGCTGAGGTAAAAACAAAGAATATACCAGTTGATCGGATATATAATACTCCAGCCGATATGGTGAATATGGATAATGGCGTGATGGCGCCGATGGAAGAGCTGGAGCAACCAAAAGATTATGGTGCGATGATGGAAGAAGCTCTTGCGGAGCCAATTAATAATTCGGCAGTGATGAATAATCCAGCGGTAACGGCGGCGCCAGCGGCGCCGATGATGCCCGAAATGCAACCTGCGACTGGAATTCAGCCTGCGCCAGTATCGTCAATGGGCGAGCCAACAGCGGCGCCGATGGCGCCTGTGACGCCGACAATGCCGGAAGTAGCGCCAACGATACCAGCACAGCCAATGCCGGTGGTGCCAGAGGCAACACCAACAGTTGCGCCTTCTATGTCAGAAATGATGTCAACGGTGCCATCTACACCAGTAATGCCATCTGCGCCAACGATACCAGAGACGACACCGATGATGCAAGGTAATCCAGCGACTTCGGCAGCGCCAGTTGCGCCAACTGTACCAGAAGCACAACCAATAGCACCAGTTGCTCCAGTTTCACCAGAAATTCCAGCTCCACCAGCTCCACCAGTTAGTTTTGGTGCAATGCCACCAGAATCGATTCCGTCTATGACAGCGCAATCTGCAACAATGCAGCCTGTAGTGGCACAGACGGCAGCACCACAACCGATGGCAACTCAGCCGATGGTGCCACAAGACAATTCTGATGCAATGGGAATACCGGAAGCTCCAACAGGGGTTACACCTCCGCCAGAGCCAGTCAATCCGGTAGTTGTTCAGCCGGTCCAAGATCCGACGTCAGTCCCGCCGGTCCAGGATCCAGGGTCATTTAAGATACCAGGGATGTAGTATGGTAATGTTGCCAATCATTGTGGCTGGCGCAATCTCTGCAACCATGATATTCATGCTTGTGAGAACAGAAAAAGGCTAGAAAATCTAGTCTTTTTTGATTGTCTTAAGCTGTAAAAATAAAGACAAAAACGTAGCGAAAATGGCGTGATCTTAAGAGGTCGGCGTGATATAATAAGTACGTGAATTTGTTAGATAAAGAAATACTACTGGTTGACAAGCCAGCGGGCTTGAGCTCGTTTGCGGTAGTAGCTAGAGTAAGGCGAGTTCTGACTGAACAGATGAAAGAACGCGCTAAAATACTTGGGGTGACTGCACCAAAAAGAGCTAAAGTGGGCCATGCTGGAACACTGGATCCGTTTGCGACGGGTCTTTTAATTTGCCTACTAGGTTCTGGGACTAAGAAAGCGGGTGAATTTTTGAAACTGGATAAGAAGTATGAAGCGACAATTTGTTTGGGAAAGACTTCAACTACGGGTGATATTGAGGGAGAAATTTTAGAATATAATTCTCTGGCGCACTTATGTTCGCCAGATATTCCTAAGATTTCCCAAGTTCAAAAAGTGATAGAGGACTTTAGGGGAGAAATTACACAGAAAGTGCCTTTATTTTCGGCGGTAAAGATTAATGGACAGAGAGCATATAAATTAGCGCGAAAAGGTTTTCAGGTGGAAATGCCTGAGCGGAAGGTTGAGATTTATGATATTTCCGTAGTGTCTTATGAGTGGCCTTATCTTAAAATTGCTTGTCATGTGAGTTCTGGGACGTATATTAGGGCGTTGGGAGAGGACATTGGCGCTGCTTTGAGCGTAGGTGGATATTTGACGGAACTTCGACGAACGCAAATTGGGAAATATAAAGTTTCTGATGCGGTGACGTTAGAGACGCTTGGAATTACAGATTAGGGTTTTAAAGATTATTCTAAGGATTATAAGTTTTGGTCTTTGTCTACAATTCATTCTGGTTTTACCTCTTGCGAGGATTACAGAGGTGTGATATAATTAGGCACATGATAACAAAAGAGAAAAAGGCGGAGGCTATCTCTAAGATGGCTCGTTCCAAGAAAGACGTCGGCTCCCCAGAGGTGCAGGTGGCGATCTTGACTGAGCGCATTAAAGAGGTGACCGAGCACGTCAAGGAAAACAAGCATGATTATATGGCTCGTAGAGGCCTCATGCAGATGGTAGGGAAGCGCAAGCGCCTACTTAAGTACCTTGAGGAAACGGATTTTGAGACATACAAGAAAACCGTGTCCAAGCTTGGCCTTCGTAAATAATAAGCAGCTGCTTGGCTTGAAACAAGATTCTGGCTCGGTGGCATGAGAAAGACCCCTGCTTTGCAGGGGTCTTTTTTAAGGAGGATTTCCCCTTAAGGCTATAATCTGTAGTCTTCCTCAAGGGGTTTCGTGTCTGGTTCTTCGGGCTGTTGATAGTCCCGAAGTTCGATGGCGAGCATATCAAAGCTATCGAGCGTATCGGCGATACGTTTGAACAGTTCCTCAGCATGAGGAGACTTATTCTTGTTCTTGTAGGCTACGATATGCTCCAGGGTTGCCCAAAGGTCTTGGGCACGATCCCTTATCTGTATCTCGACCGGTACCAGCTTTGACTTACCTTCAGAGAGAGAATAAATTTCTACCTGAATGTTCAAATGGTAGCTGGTGTAGCCGTTGGGCTTTGGATTTTCTATGTAATCTTTTTCCTCAACGACTAGAATTCCCGGCTGATGGACGATTTCGTCGCGGACGCGTTTGATATCGTCCTTGAAAGTGGTCGTCACACGGATTCCGGATATGTCTCGAACGTGAGCCTTGATAACGTCGATCGTTAATGGCTCGCCTTCTTTGACATATTCTCGGCGGTAGCATTTGCGTACTACGCTATCGAAAGTCTTGGTGCGACTTTCGATATACGCGAATGGGTTTCGCTCTGGCAAGATTGACAACTGTTTTTGGATGTTGTTAATCCTACCAAGAGCTAGAGTCATACCACAGTCACACTCTGAAGCGTATCTGCGATATTCCTCTGCGAGGTTATCGTTAGCCTGTTCTACCAGGCTAGAAGTTTGATATTCCATCTTTACCTCCTGTAAAGGTGCAAATTTAGGTGATTTGGGCGTGCATCTTTTCTGCTTGCTGTCGGTTTTCTGAGAAAGGAAATATAACAGATAAAGACACAAGGCCCAAACCACCAAGTTACTGTCTTTATTATAGCACACATTTGTAAAAAAGTCAATGCTTTTATGAGAAAAAGGGGTATGTTATAATAGAGGTAAGTTAAAAATTAACAGGGAAGACGGCAGATACTTGAGGTCTGTAGCGCTAACAGAGATAGTCTCCAGAGGCGTACTGGCAGACAGACAGCAAATATCTGATGTTTTCCCGGAAAGGTATTTTTCATGGATATTATAAATCCAAGTGGGAAAAAAATCATAAAATTGACAACCAAATGGTGTGGGAGAGATTTGACTTTAGAAGTTAATCGCGTAGGGTTTCGTAGTACTTCCTCGGTGCTAGTTACTTACGGAGAGACAACTATTCTAGGTAGTGTGGTGGTTTCTAAGGACCCTGTGGAGCAGGACTTCTTTCCGCTTTCGATTGAATATGAGGAAAAATTCTATGCAGCTGGCAAGATGAACGGCAGTAAGTTTATCAAGCGTGAGGGCAAGCCATCAGATAATGCGATCTTGGTAGGACGCTTGATTGACCGTCCGATTCGTCCACTATTTCCAAAGGGATATAGGCAAGAGATCCAGGTAGTAGCAACAGTGCTTTCAATGGATGCAGGTTTTCGTCCTGACGTAGTTGGCATGGTGGCGGCTTCGGCGGCGTTACATTGTGCTGGTGTGCCATTTGATGGGCCAGTAGCGGGCTTAAGAATTGGTCGTATTAACGGAGAGTTTAAAGCATTTCTTACTCCTGAGGAGAGAGAAATATCTGATCTTGATTTGGTGGTAGCGGTTAGAGATGGTAAGGTAATGATGGTAGAGGCTGGTGCAAATGAGGTACCGGAGTCCGTGATTATTGATGCGATGAAATGGGCAACTGAGAATTGTAAACCAGCTCTGGAATTGCAAGAGAAATTAAGGGAAGCAGTTGCTCCAGAGGACTTGCCATATGAGTTAACTTTGCCAGATGAGAGTATTCAAGAGAGAGTAGACAAATGGGCAGAAGAACACTTTGGCGATAAAGGCAGCAAAATTCGTGGTAACGTGATTGAACGCCAAATGATTTGTGATGATTTGTTAGAGGAAATGCAATCTGAACTGTCTAAAGAACTTTGGGCGGAGCATGTTAAAGAGGCGGAAAAAGATGCTGACACCGAACTAAAGAAACTTGAAGTGGCAGATCTTAAATCTGTACATACTGATGAGGAGATTCGTGCTTGGTATGATGAAAATTATGCCAGCAAATATGCTGAGGCATTTGAGCTAGCAGTACACGCAGAGGTAAGGCGTGGTATTGTGGAACAGGGAATTCGCCCAGATGGCCGTAAGCTCACAGAAGTACGTCCGTTGAGTTCACAGGTTTCAGTATTGCCAAGAGTACATGGCTCATCTCTCTTTACTAGAGGTTTGACCCAGGCGATGAATATCGTGACACTTGCGCCAATGAGCTTTGCACAAGTGGTTGATACAATGGAAGTAACTGATGGAATTCGTAGATACATTCATCATTATAATGCAGCGCCATTTACTATTGGTGAGATCGGTCGCGTGGGTGCACCTGGGCGTCGTGAGGTTGGACATGGATATCTAGCGGAGCGAGCTCTAACACCAATGCTTCCTTCGGTGGAGGACTTTCCATATGCAATTCGTAGCGTAACTGAGATTATGTCTCAGAATGGTTCTACTTCTATGGCAGCAACTTGTTCATCTTGTCTTGCTTTGATGGATGCGGGCGTACCTCTTAAACGTCCAGTGTCTGGTGTAGCAATGGGGTTAATGGTGGATGTTCCTAAGGGTACAGAAATTACTCCTGCTGATATTGATAAGGCTTATGTTTTGACGGATCTGATGGATGCTGAGGATTTTGCTGGTGATATGGACTTTAAGGTAACTGGTACAACTGAAGGTATTACTGCGCTTCAGATGGATATGAAAGTTCATGGCCTTCCGGTAGAGATTTTGGAAAAAGCAATTGCTCAGAGTCATGATGGTAGAATGTTTATCTTGGACCATATGCTTTCGGTACTTCCTGGTCCACGAGAAAAAATCTCTGCAAATGCGCCACGCATTGAAAAGCTAAAGATTAATCCTGATAAAATTGGCGCGGTCATTGGTAAAGGCGGTGAGACAATTAACAAGATTACCTCTGAGACAGGCGCAAGTGTTGATATTGATGATGGTGGACTGGTGACGATTGCTGGTAATAATTCTGAATCAATAGAGAAGGCCCTAGAATGGGTTAAGAGTTTGACTGAGGAACCAGAGGTTGGTAAGATTTATACCGGTAAGGTTGTCACAATCAAAGATTTTGGCGCATTCGTAAATATTATGCCGGGAATTGATGGGATGCTACATATTTCTCAGATTTCTGATAAAAGACTAAACAAAGTAACTGACGCTTTGAAGCTTGGTCAGGAAGTAAAAGTTAAACTTGTAGCGATTGATGATAAGGGCAAACTTAGCCTTTCGATGAAGGGTGTAAAACAGTAGGTTATATAGCAATTAGTCGAAGTATAGAAAAATCAGTTAAAGTATAGAAAAAAGACTTGCGCCATTTGGCATAACCATGATAAAATGTGGAAAAGTAGCAATAGTTTTCCACGGAGGTAATATGTCAATGAGTAACAGGGGGGGGGTATATTTAGAAGGATTTAGCAACCGCAAATTCCGTGTATTCTTTTTGGCCTTCATGGCTATTTTTGTTTCTGTAATTCTGGGATTTTCTCTTGCTGCTAGCTCCTCTACTTCTGCCGTCTCTACTTCTGCTTCTAGCTCCTCTAGCGTTTCTGTTAGTCTCTCAGATATTATAGCTCTCCGTTTACTAGACACTACAGCTACTGATGAGATTACAGAAATAGCCCTAAACGTTGACCCAAACCCTAGTGGGGTGTTTACCAAGGGTAGCCTCCTGGCAGAAACCTCCACCTCAAATCCTGCTGGCTATAGTCTTTATCTTACTAGTAATGGCACTAATCCAGTTGGGGATACTAGTGATAATCCTACCTATACCAATGCTTTAGTTAATGTTGATACTTCCGTTTCTGATACTATCCCTACTCTTGATTTTACTTCCACGCCTGGCATTACTAGTATTACCGAAAGAGACTTTAGTGTCCCTAAATCTCTCTATCGTAATCGTTGGGGATATAGTGTCAATGCCTTGAGTGTTACTCAGGCTAGTGGTAGTACTATTACTAATCCAGAGTCTTACGTACCACCAGTTATTACTAATGTTACTGATGCTTCTGCTATTACTTACAGGCCTATTCCAGCTCATAGTAGTACAGAAAAGATTAATGAATATAACTCTAGTGCCGAGAAACACTTATCTCCACTTACTATTGGTGTTAATACTACTTCTGGTATTTCAGCTGGTACCTATAAGAACATTGTAGAAGTCTCTGCTACTGCTAATGCTATACCTACAGAATATAGTTTGACTTTTAATGCTAACGGTACAGATAGCGGCAACCCTGGCAGTACTACTCCATCCGGCATCACTGTTTCTACCATTTCTAATATGCCAACCACTAATCCTATGACTGCTTCCAGTGTAGCTACTTCTTATACCTTTACTTTACCAAGCACAGCTCCAGAGACTTCTGTTTCTGGTTATGTATTCCGTGGCTGGAACACTAAAGCAGACGGCACTGGTACATCTTACAGCGCTGGCAGTACCGTCACTCTAACTGTAGACGATCAAGATCCGTTCGCTACTCAGCTAACTCTTTATGCTATTTGGGGACAGAACAATTTCTGGTCTATCACCTATATGCAAGAAATGACTTCTGACATTTGTAATAGCGTTTATACTCCATCCAATGCTACCGGTAGCAGTGTTACCATGATCACGGATCAAGCAACTTACGAGTCCACCGTCTCTGGAGACAACCAGCCATACGTCGCACAACGTACATTGTACGACTATAGAGGACGTGATGGAACAGGTACAGCAGATTCTCCAGCTACGGGTTCTAATATGCAAAGCTATGTAGTAAGGAAGCTTAATGATGGTAACTGCTGGATGGCGGAGAACTTACAGCTAAATCTAAGTACGTCGCATAGTTACAAGGTAGGTACATTCTCTGGCGGTGAAGCAGACTGGACACCAAATGGCAGTACGTCTACAAGTGGTAGCTCATATAATACCGCTATTACTCAAAGCTATGCGGAAAATCTTGCCGTAACCGATTACAGAGGCATATCCCATAATAACTGGTACTACACCTGGTACGCAGCAACTGCCGGACAAGGTACCAGTGACTCTAACCCATCTATTACCCAATCTATTTGTCCTAAGGGTTGGAGACTACCATTAGGTACTACAGCAAATAAATCCTTCTATTACCTAATTACTACTAAATATGGTCAATCTACTGGTAACGCTATCAACAACGATCCACTAAACTTCTATCCGGCCGGCCTCTACTACAGTGGGAGTCAGTACGATACGTCCTACGGCTACTACTGGTCTGCGAGCCCGTATACCAGCACTAGTAGCGACGCGTATTACCTGTACTTCCATAGTGGTAGTGTCTATCCGCAGAACTACTACATCAATAAGTACTACGGGTTTAGTGTCCGTTGTGTGTCGCTGTAGGTTTGTCGCAGTTTTCGCTAAAATTTATTGGATAGAACGAGCTTTTTACCTCTGTTCGAGATTAGACAGCTAGACAACGTACGCTAAACCCGAGGTACTTGTAGGCGTTGTACTGAGGGTACGTATACGAGGTATAGTAGACGAAGTTGTAAGCGTCGCTAGAACTAGAGTAGGCAGTAGCGGACCAGTAGTAGCCGAACGAGCCACTATAGCTCAGGCTGCCACTGCTGTAGAAGCCCGCACGGGTAAAGAGCATAGGGTTTGCCTCTAAGGCTGTAACATCGTTTCTGGATTGATTATCAGTAAAGCCAAAGTAGGCATTAGTTAAAGCGCTGTAGGATTTAGCGGTGCTAGTAGTATAGTTACTTGGCAACCTCCAACCAGCAGGACAGATGGAATCTGTAGCATCAGTGTTAGTTTGGCCAGATGTGCCACTTCCTGCAGTAGCTGCGTACCAGGAGTACCAACACTTTCTACTATCTCCAGAGCCAGAGCAGATAGTGTTATTATTCATTGGTTCTGCAGTATTATTACCACCAGAACCAGTTGGAGTCCATTTGGTAGATTTAGCCTCGCCGGTACTATTAGTTACCACTTCAATAGCCTGTGAAGTACTAAGACCTAGCTTTAAGTTAGATGTCATCCAACAATTCCCATCAGCAAGTTTAGATACTGTATATCCAGCCATATTAGCACCCGTCGCTGGATTAGATTCTGTACCTGTTCCGTCCAAGCCTCTATAGTCGTACAATGTACGTTGTGCGACATTGGGTTTTTGGGCAAAAGTTGACTCCCACCACGTCTAAATTCCAAAAAACTTAATGTCGTAAAATGTTTTAGAATACTATTTTGGTTTGGTTTTGTTAAATTGGGCATCCATTATGATTAAGGTTATGGTATAATATAGATAACGTTATACCTTTTATGGTTTAACTGGTGGGCAGAACAGATTAACCTAAATAGATTAGATATGGCAAGAAAAAAGACAGCAAAAAGAGGAAAAAAGGTTGTAAAAGATCCGGCGCCAGAGCACGAGCTTCCGGGTGGATTTTGGAGACAAGTGATAGCGGTGTTGATGTTGGCACTGGCAGTGTTTTTTGTGCTTACTTGGTTTGGAAGTGGCGGGGAACTACTTAATAATATTGACTCGGCATTGTTCTTTGTGATTGGCTACGCTAAATTCTTGGTACCTGTACTTCTAGTCTATCTCGCAATTAGAATATTTAGAAGTGAGGATAATAGGCTGCCGGTAGCAATGTGGGTGGCATCAATTTTGATGATTTTTTGGGCGGCGGGCGTAACTGGAATTCCAACGATTGGGACAGAGAGACCGACGGGTGGTTTGCTTGGTGAGTGGCTAAATGTACTAGCTACAAAGATACTTGATCCTGGGGTAGTGGTATTTATATATATAGTACTGATGTTTGTGACTGCGCTGTTTATCTTACAGGTGTCACCAAAGACAGTGTTTAAGAGTATAATTAATTTGTTCAAGTCATCAAACAAAGAGGAAAACGAAAATGCAAAGGTGGCTCGTGCGGCAGAAAAAGTTGGCAAGACGGGTGATTTAGAGATTAAAGTGAATTCTGGTGTAGCAACAGTGGATGAAAGTGAAAAAGATAGCAATCTCAAAGTCCATGATAAAAAAATGGCATCGGCAAAACCAGTCGAAGAAAAAGCGCTGGTTTCTATTTCTGATCCAAATTGGAAAATGCCAGGACTAGACCTCTTAGAAAAGAAGCAATCGCCTGCGGATCCAGGAAATCATCAACAAAATGCCTTTATTATTAAGTCTACTTTGTCGGAGTTTGGGATTGATGTAGAAATGGAAGGTGCAAACGTTGGGCCTCGTGTTACACAATACACCATGAAGCCGCCAGCAGGGGTGAATTTGTCAAAAATTTTGGCGCGTGATAAAGAATTAGCGCTAAATCTTGCAGTAGATAAGATTCGTATTGAAGCGCCGATTCCAGGGACACGCTCAGTAGGCGTAGAGATTCCAAATGTTAAATCTGCAGACGTGAGGCTCCGTGGAATATTAGAAAGTGATGAATGGAAAACTGCTGAGGATCCTCTAACTTTTGCAGTAGGAAAGGATATCTCTGGTAAGAGCGTGGTAGCAAATCTTGCAAAAATGCCGCACCTTCTAATTGCCGGTACCACGGGTTCTGGTAAGTCGGTGATGACGAACACTTTGATCTCTTCGCTTCTATATCGTAATGCGCCATCCGACATGAAGTTGATTATTGTTGATCCAAAACAGGTAGAAATGGTGCAATATAATGATATCCCGCATCTTTTAACACCGATTATTACTTCTGTTGACAAGGCACTTTCGGCTATGAAGTGGGCGGTGAACGAGATGGAAAGGCGCTATACTTTGATGGCAGAGGAAAAAGTCAAAAATATTGTTGATTATAATAAGAAAATGGCCAAAAAAGCGGTGGCGGTACCAGATAAAGATGGTAATGAGCAAAAACATGATGGTGGTAAGATGCCATATATTGTTGTGGTAATTGATGAGATGGCGGATCTGATGATGATGGCAGGGAAGGACCTAGAAATGTTGATCGTACGCGTGGCACAGAAAGGTCGTGCATCTGGTATCCACTTAGTACTTGCTACACAGAGGCCAGAGGTCAAAGTGATTACTGGTCTAATTAAAGCTAATATTCCGGGTCGTATTGCCTTTGCGGTAGGTTCGCAGATGGATTCACGCATTATGCTGGATATGGGTGGTGCAGAAAAGTTGCTTGGTAAGGGTGATATGTTGATGCTGACTACCGAAATGATGGGTAAACCGCGCCGTATTCAGGGTGCGTGGGCCTCTGATGAGGATGTTAATAATTTAACGGATTTCTTGCGTGAACAGAGGCCGCCGGAGTACAATGATGAGGTAATTTCTCAGGCAGTACAGATTAAAGGCTTTGGTCCAGCTGATGGTGGTGCGATTGGCGATCTTGGGCGAAAATATGATCCATCCGATCCAATAGTAAGAAAAGCAGTAGAAATTACGCTATCAAAAGGTAAATTTTCAACCGCGATGTTGCAGACCTATCTTGGCAAAGGACATGGGTTTGTGTCTGGACTTGCGATTTGGCTAGAGCAGATTGGAGTGATTGGTGAAGCGAATGGTAATAAGCCGCGCGAAGTGTTGATATCTTCCATGGAAGAGTTTGACCAGTTGGCTGGCGCATAATGTGATAGGAAAAGCGGAAATTTGCGCAGAACTATTTTTGAGACGCGCTTGCTTAGAACGTGCTCACCCCTGTTTAAGTAATTTTTACCCATAAGCGGATAGGGGCAAATGTTGTAAATTTTACAACATTTTTTGGAAAAGGGCTGATTAACAGGGGTGGATAAGTGCTTATGACCATTAATAATGTTTATGTTTTTTGCAAAATTTTGGTAAAAAATTTCTCTTAGTAGCACACAGAGGTGATTTCATAAAGCATAAGTCTGATATTTTGTGGTTGATCGAGCTTAAGCTTGGAATAGATGTTGATTTTATGCATACTGGAGGCAAGGGTGCGTACATTAGGTGGCGATAATATGTGGGGTGGTGAGTGCTGGGCTGAGCATTTTTTGGAATAATGGGCCAAAACAGACGTATTATTTAGACGAATGGCAATTCTAGATAGCTCATTCGTAAATTTAATAAGACATGGGGTCATGATTAGCCTTGTAAAAAATGCAGATCTAGGGTATAATAGTAGAGATATTAAATACTCAGCAAGTGAGTCTAGAGCTGCATTTGCTTTAACCAAAGGAGTAACAATTAAATGAGACAGTATGAACTTACTGTGCTTATTCATCCGGATCTTGAGATGAATTTGCAACCTGCACTCGACAAAATTAAGAAAATCGTTGAGGATGCTGGGGGAAAAATTACTAAAGAAACTAACGAAGGTAAGAGGCGCCTTGCTTATAAGATTGCCAAGCAAGAGTTTGCAATTTATTACTATTACGAGATAGATTTGCCTGATGATAAATCGATGGCAAAGAAAGTTGCAAGTAGTTTGGATATTGCAGATGAGGTGATTAGGCATCTTTTGACAACAGTTGACGAGAACAAACTGAAATATGCCACAAAGAAAAAGGCGCAAAAAGCGGAAGAGGCAGACGCTGAAAAAACTGCCGATGAGGAGGAAAAATAATAAATGAGAGGTTTTTCTAAAGCGATTATTGCTGGAAATATTACTAGTGATCCAGAGCTAAGAACAATTCCAAGCGGAAATAAAGTTTGTGGATTTAGTGTTGCAGTGAATCGCGTTTATAAAGACGCTAATGGTGAAAATAAAGACCAAGTTTCTTATATTGAATGTAGTGCTTGGGGCAAAGCCGCTGAAAATATTGCGAAATATACCAAAAAAGGTTCACCAATCTTAGTGTCTGGTCGTTTAAATCAGAGATCTTGGGACGATAAAGAGACTGGTAAAAAACGCCATGCTCTTGAGATCGTTGTAGAGGATTT
Source organism: uncultured Candidatus Saccharibacteria bacterium (assembly GCA_964471175.1). Classification (GTDB taxonomy): domain Bacteria; phylum Patescibacteriota; class Saccharimonadia; order Saccharimonadales; family Saccharimonadaceae; genus Nanosyncoccus. Next base: position 17,909 of record CAYYEY010000002.1, on the reverse strand, counting down.
TAGCTTTATTAGTAGCAGAGGCGATGATGCTGGTGCTAGTGTGGCGAAGTCTAGTGGAAATGACAGTGTAGACGTAATTCCAGATGATGTACCAGATGATGCTGGTGAAATATCATTAGACGAAGTACCATTTTAATTAGGAAGGAAAGGATTATATGCGCAAGACTAAGAATGACCCAGATCTTTACTTTGATTATCGTGATGTAAAGACTTTACAAAGATACCTTGATGCTTATGGGAGAGTAGAACCAATTTCTAAAACTGGTTTGACTGTTAAGCAACAAAGACAACTAGCAGTAGCAATTAAACGTGCTCGTCATTTAGCATTGCTGCCATTTGTGGCTTAAGGGGGTGAGATGTACGGACCAACAGATTTAAAAAAGAACGTACTAATTACTCTTGATGGACAGCCATATAAAGTGGTTGAATATTCTCAAAAAGTGATGGGACGTGGTGGCTCAATCGTTAACGTTAAGGTTAAGAATTTAATTACTGGAGCGTTGCTACCAAAGACCTTTAAAGGGCAAGAAAAAATTGAGCCAGCCGAAGTAACAACTCGCAAAGTTCAATATTTGTACAAAGACGATGAAAAGTTTTATTTCATGGATCCAGAAAGTTTTGAACAATATGAGCTAACAGCGGAGATGGTGGCGGAGATGGCGGATTTTATGCGTGATGGTGATGAGATGGAGATCCAATTCTATAATGGCACACCAATTAATTTGGTGCTACCAAAGAATTTATGGCTCAAAGTGACATACACCGAGAACGCAGTAAAGGGTGATACTTCTACATCTGTAACTAAAGATGCAACTCTTGAAACGGGCGTTGTGATAAAAGTTCCAGCCTTTATCAAAGAGGGTGATGTGGTAAGTGTTGATACGGAGACACGCGCTTATCGTGAACGCCAAGGAAAATAATGGCACTGGTTTCTAGAGCAGGAAATAAGCTCAGTGAAGCAGCTTCGGTTTTTTCCTATGATTTTAGGGGAAAAACTGTACTTGATATTGGTTCCTCTACTGGAGGGTTCACGGAATATGCTTTGAAAAAAGGCGCAAGTAAAGTTTTTGCGATAGAAAAGGGAACTAACCAGTTGGCCATGAGGCTTAAAGGCAATCCAAAAGTTGAGCTGCACGAAAAAACCGATATTTTTGAGGTGATATCTGAGAAAAAGAACAATTCCTTGAATTTGCAGAATAATGTTGATGGTCGTTTGACACAGAAATTAATAATAGACGTTCCGGATGTGATTTTGGCGGATGTAAGTTTTGTAAGTCTAAAGAAAGTTTTGCTTTATGTAAGGGATAATATTGCCGGAGCAAAAACGGATTTTTTGGTGATGCTAAAGCCGCAATTTGAAGCAAAAGATAGCCAACTTAACAGGGGCGTAGTGAAAAATGAAAAAATGCGCAGAGATATTGTCAAAGATTTTGAGTTTTGGCTCAAAAAATCTGGTTTTTTGATGGTAAAAAAGCATGATAATGAATTAACGGGTAAAAATGGCAATAGAGAGCGATTCTATCTCTTAAAAATCTCTGATAATTTTCTTGACACTAGAAACGCTTAAGTTTATAATGTTATTATGAGCTTATTGCATGGAGTGGGCGAATTCTTCGCATTAGATATTGGGACAAGCGCAATGCGTTTAGTGCAACTAGACGGTGACGCTAGACATGGTTTCCAGCTCATAAGATACGCTTATGTACCGATTGATCCAAAAATTGGTCAGGATACTAGTGAAGGCGGACAGAGAAAAATGGGCGAGTTGATTTTGGGTGCAATGAAGCAGGCGGGAATTAAGACTAAAAATATTGCGATTGGGCTTCCAGCAGGAAAGACTTATACCGCAGTAATAGAAGTGCCAAATCAGACAGAAAAAGAACTAAAAAAGACGATTAAGTATGAACTTGATCAGTATATTCCAATGGCAGTGGATGAAGCAGAGGTAGATTATGCTATACTTGGGCCAAGCCCTAATGATCCAAGTAAAGCAGAAGTGTTGTTATCCTCTACAGCAATGGACTATGCTGAAAGCCAGATGGAAATGATAGAAAAACTGGGCTTAAACGTAATTGCTCAGGAACCAGAACCGATTGCGATGACAAGGTCTTTAGCGCCCGTTGGCTCACAAGATGCAAGGATTATCGTGGACCTCGGTGAAACTTCTACAGACTTGGTGGTGGTTTATAAGGGCGCTCCAAGATTAGTGCGTTCGATTCCTGGTGGACTTGCGGCGCTTGTTAAAACTGTTTCTACGACTTTGAATGTAAGAGAGGATCAAGCTAGGAGATTTATTTTGAAGTTTGGTTTAGCACAGGATAAACTAGAAGGGCAAGTGTTTAAGGCGCTAGATGGTAATTTGGAAAGTTTCTCGCAGGAGCTAACTAAGTCAGTAAGATTTTTCCAGAACAAATATGTAGGCGCACCGGTACTTGGAATTGTACTTTCTGGGTTTGCTGGTGTGATTCCATTTATTGCAGAGTATATAGAGGTAAAAACCAATATCCAGACAATTCAAGGGAATCCATGGCAGTTAGTACAGGTTACTCCAGATCAACAGCAAGCTCTAGTAGGGGTTGCGAGCGAATTTGCGGTAGCGATTGGTCTAGCCGAAAGGAGCAATAGATAATGTTCCAGAATATTTTAGAAAAACTGAAAAAAGAATGGCGAAAGACACTGAAAAATTTTGGTATTAAGCCAAAAGAAAAGCCAACAATGATGACGGAGCAGAATAAAGATTATGAAATTAATCTTGTTCCGGAAATTAAGAGGCAGATGATTAAGGCGATGAGATTCCGCAATTTAATGTTGTTTGTTTGTATTATTGCAGTAGCATTGGCTGGTGGTACAGTAATGGTGATGGGCACTATTTGGGAAGGTCAAAATATTGCAATGAGTGGTCAAGATACTAGACTCGATAATATGTCCAAAAAATTACATTCCTATGATAGCTTGGGAGAACTTCTAACTATCCAAAATCAGTTGAGCAACATTGATGAAATTAACACAAACAAAAAAGTTTTGTCTAGGGTATTTTCAATTCTTAGAACAATTTTGCCTGCTGGCCCAGATGTAATTAATATCTCCGAGCTTTCGGTGGATCTAACAAACAATCAGATTCGCTTTGACGCGCAGGCGGATGCAAAGGTATCGCCTTATATTGATTACCGCGTGCTTGAATCTTTCAAAAAAGGTATTGGTTTGATGAAGTATGATTACGGACGCTACGTTGATGAGAACGATAATGAAATTCCAACTCGCTGTATCGTAGAATCGAATACGGACGGTAGTTTATTGATGGAGGAGGATAATATTGGTGGAGTAACGGATAAATATGTTTATGCGTATTGGTTGAAAGGGAAGAAAGGCTGTGATCCATCAAAAGAAGAGGAAAGTAGTAGCGAAGAAAACAATAATACTAATAATAAGAGTTCAAACGCTATTTCTATGAATAATAATGTAATTGGTAACAGTGCGAGCAATCCAATTAATAGTATGTTAAATGATTTCTCCGTTACTGGACAAGATGCAGAAACTGAAACTGTGAGCGAGGATGTGGAAATGACGTCTGAAGAGCTAGCACGAACAATACAGGAAGCTTATGATAAGAAGCTCGCTGAGTTGGATGATTATGGTAAGGAGCTTGCAAAAGAACAATTTAATAGTGGCGTAAAGATGGACGAAATTGAAGTTGTTAAGATTTATCGTAGTCCACAGTTTTCTAAGTGGTATAAGGAAGGCTATATGAGTGCAGATGGAAGCATAACTGGCGTACCACATTTTAATAGCGAGTGTATAAAGTATTCTGGTGCAGAGGTTTCCTCAAATTCAAGTATGAAATGGACGTCAAGCAATGATTGTATGCTTTCGACGGATGATGTATTGATTAGGGATTCCTCTAACGGTAGAAATTCAGATGGAGATCTTGTGCTAAGGTTTAGCGCTGTTATTACGATTGATGATAATGTATTTAAATTTGTTAATAAACACGTAATGGCAATTTCTCCAACTGGACAGAACGTGACAGACTCTTATGTACAGGTGCAAGGAATGTTTGCAGAACGCGCAGCGGATTGTTCCGATGGCGATGTGGTATGTACGACGGCGACGACGGATTTATCGACAGGAGGGAGTAAAGACTAATGGCAAGTAATGACAGTAACCCAAATGGTCCAGCAGTTTCTAAAAGAATTAAAATTTCTAAAACTCAACAAGAAACGCTATTAATTGTGCTCGTTGCGGCGGTAGTTTTAGGAGTTTGCGGGGTGCTTGCAGTTTACTTTGGAAAATATATTGGATTTAATTCTAAAGTAATCGACGCTAAAGATCAGGCGATTTCTGATTATGAAAAAACAATAAAGAATATAGGTTTATGTAGGGATACCGATAAAGATGGTAAGTTCTCGGATGAGGAAATCAAAAAATGTGACCCAGATAAACTAGATAGTACTAGTATGCCAAATTCTTTGAGATATAACGTGATGGTTAATATGGCTGACAATGCTGATCTTGAAAGTGTGGCAAGAGATAGCCAGGAAAACTGCTATGACAATGACGGAAAGAAAATCGATTGGCAGGAAAAATATGACAGTACTACCAATGATGAGGAAAAAGCAGAATACCTATCAATGTTAAAGATTTGTTCGGCTTTGAGGGTGATTCCAGATGCTTTGCCAGCGCAAGCCAATGAGGAAGCTTTGATGTCGTCGCTTAACAAGATCTTTAATATCTCTAGATGGGAGCCAGAGGCATTGTCACCTTCTGGAAATGCAACTTCTGGTAATGAGGGTCTTTCTACGATACCTGTGTCTCTATCTGTGGAATCATCAAGTGATACGACGATGACAGTTCTAAGCAATATTGAACGCTCGATTCGTACTTTTGACTTGCAGACGGCAACAATATCTTGGAGTACGAATAATAACTTGTCTTTGCAATCACAAGGGGTAGCTTATTATACTGAAAATGCTGGTGTTGTAGAAAGTAATAAGACTGTCTATGCTTCGAATAATGCAAAAAAGAATACGTCGGCATCATCGACAGGGAGTAAAAAATGAGACAATCAGATATATTCACAGTGATAATTGTAGCGGTAGTTGGAACAGTGGTTGCGACAATTCTTTGCAATTTGATATTGGGTGATCCAAATGATAAATCCGTAGTGTTCAAAACGGTAACCGTGGTGGAGGCATCTCTAGCTCAACCAGATCCAGAAGTGTTTAACTCTGAGGCAATTAATCCAACAGTTGAAGTCTATGTGGGTGATTGTGAGGATGTTGATCAGGATGGGGAGTTGAGCAAAGCAGAGCTTACTGCTTGTGGGCGTACGGACCAGGCGGTAGATACTAGTAGCAAGGGGGAATAGCTGTGGCGCTTCTAACTCGCGAGACACAGGATAAAGTAATAAAACTGCTGGTAGATGAAGGTCTAGCGGATCCAGCATTGGTTAAGAGTGCAACAGAAGAGGCGCAAAAGAAAAACCAACCATTAATTGCTTATCTTACTTCAAAGGGAGTAATTAATACTGAAATGGTAGCGCACGCAACGGCGATAGTGTTAGGTGTACAATATGTAGATCTTAAAAATGTGACGATGGATAGGGAAATGTTGCTTAATCTTCCGCAAGAGGTGGCAACGCGTAGCATGGTGGTGCCAATTGGAGAGGTAAATGGTCAGCTTGTAGTAGCAATGATTGATGTTACTAATGTCCAGGCGACAGATTATCTTTCTACATTAACAAATAGGCCGATTAAGGCCGTAATGTCCTCTGAGGAGGGAATTAAACAGGTCATAGCACAGTATCTCGGTGATTTCTCATCAGTTAAACAGGCGGTGAAATCAACTAATGAGGAAATTCAAAATCGTGCTTCAGATGTTAAAACAATTACTCAAGACTCACCAATTTCTAAAGCTCTTACTTCTATTTTGGATTTTGCAGTAAAATCAAAAGCTTCGGATATTCATATTGAACCCTTAGAGGATTCTTTGGTGATTAGATGTAGAATTGATGGTGTTTTGAGGCAGGTGATGGAACTTCCAAAGACGATTGAACCGGCGCTTGTTTCGCGTATAAAAATTTTATCTGATCTCAAGATTGATGAGCACCGTATTCCGCAAGATGGTCAGTTTGCAGTAAAGATTGGCGATAAAGAAGTGGACCTTCGTATTGCAATTGCACCAGTGGTATGGGGTGAGCAAGTGGTGATTAGGCTTCTTGATAAAACTGGAACCACAATGGAAATTGAACAAATGGGTATGACTGGTAGGGCGCTGAGAATGGTGCTTGATGGTATTTCTAAGCCAAATGGGATGATTTTAACTTCTGGTCCTACAGGTTCTGGTAAATCCACGACGCTTTATGCATTGATAAAAAAGATTAAAGACGTAAAGATTAATATTGTTACTTTGGAGGATCCAGTAGAGTATAAAATGGATGGAGTAAACCAAATTCAGGTGAATGTGGATGCTGGACTAACTTTTGCTTCTGGACTTCGTTCGATTCTGCGTCAAGATCCAGATGTAGTGATGGTTGGTGAGATTCGTGATAAAGAAACCGCAAGTTTAGCAGTGCAGGCAGCATTGACTGGACACCTGGTGTTTTCTACTTTGCACACAAACTCGGCGGCTGGTATTTTGCCACGTCTTTTGGAGATGGAGATTGAGCCGTTTTTGATTGCTTCAACACTTAATACGGTGATTGGTCAGAGGTTGGTAAGACGTGTAACAGAGAAAAGAACTGCATATACATCTTCAGAGTTAGAGACTAGAGAATTAAATGAAGTAGTGGGTGGGCTTTTGCCGAAGGATCAGTCGCAAGTGGCGACAATATCAGAGGATTTAGGCTACTCGGGACTTCCAATTGCGAATAACAAGGGGTATACACTGGTTAAAGGGTTTGACGATAAGGATTCTCCTGGTGGATATAAAGGACGTGCTGGTCTTTATGAGACGATTACGGTGGATGATGATATCCAGAAATTGATTATGGCGCATGCAACTTCAGCAGACATTATGAAGGTGGCAAAACAGAAGGGAACAGTGACAATGAGGCAGGATGGGATGCTCAAAGCACTTTCTGGAATTACTACAATGACTGAAGTTAACCGTGTGGCGTCTGACTTAGCGTAATCCTCAAGATTATCAATCTTATTTCTTAAGAATTTCCTATACACAAATTAATATGCTTATGGTATAATACGACTATGGATAATAGTGGGCAGGTAAGTACACAAGCAGCTCCGATGGGAGCACAACCAACAATGGATGTAATGCCACCAGTGGTGGTTAGTCCAACAGCGCCAGATGTAAATTCTGGGGCGGCTGCGCCAATGGGAGCACAACCAGTAGCGGGAGAAGTAGAAGTCACCGTGGAGGCAACTCCAGAAGGAGCTACTCCAGAGGCAGTAGCAACCGTAAAAGAAGAGGTTAAGCCAGTGCAACTGGCACCGATTGATTCTGCGGCTGAGGGTTCGGCTAAGCCTAAGGGTATTAGAATTGAGACACTACTTGAGGAGTGTGTAAAGCGTAATGCATCTGACCTTCATATCCAGGTAGGACTTCCGCCAATTTTGCGTGTAGATGGTGCTTTAATACCAATTGCTGGGCTATCCGTCTTAAATGAGGAAGCAATCCAAAAATTAGTATTTTCGACACTTGATTCTGAGCAAAGAGAAGTATTGTCTAAAGACAAAGAGTTCGACTACTCGTTTGCTTTTGGTGATATGGCGAGGTTTCGTGTCAACGCCTTCCAGGAACGAGGCAATCTTGCGGCAGCATTCCGTTTGATTCCAAACAAAATGCCAACATTAGCAGACTTAGGCTTGCCACAGGTTGTTTCTAGTTTTGCGAATTATTCTCAGGGGCTAGTGCTAGTTACGGGGCCGACTGGTTCGGGTAAGTCTACTACACTAGCGGCACTAATTGATAAGATCAATCAAGAGCGTTCAGAACATATCATTACTATTGAGGATCCAATTGAGTTTACGCATAAATCTAAGAGATCGGTAGTGGTGCAAAGGGAGGTACATTATGATACCTACTCTTTTGCGAGAGCTTTGAAATCAGTACTTCGCCAAGACCCGGATGTGGTGTTACTTGGTGAGATGCGTGATCTAGAGTCGATGCAGAGTGCGATTACGACAGCAGAAACTGGCCACTTGGTGTTTGCAACTCTACATACTAATTCGGCAGCGCAATCGGTTGACCGTATTGTGGACGTTTTTCCAGCGGAGCAACAACCAAGGATTCGTACGCAGCTTGCTTCTATCTTGATGGCGATTTGTTCACAAAGGCTGATACCAGCTATTGGTGGTGGACGTATTGCGGCTTGTGAAATTCTGGTAGCTAATACTGCGGTGCGTTCAATTATCCGCGATGGTAAGACCCATCAGCTTGATACAGCAATTCAGACTGGTGTAAATGAAGGTATGCAGACGATGGATAGGACACTGGCGAAGTTGGTACAACAAGGAACAATTACATATGATAATGCACTTGAATATGCTGTTGACCCAACAGAATTTAAGAGGTTGGCTCAAGGCTAATTGATAGGGAATAGTAAATGCGACGGTTTAACTATAGAGCAAAAGATAGTAAGACTGGCAAGACCGTTAAGGGCGTAATTCAGGCAGAGAATGAACGTGCGGCTGGTAAGCTGTTGATTGATCAAGGTTATGTACCGGATACAGTTGAGGAGGAGGATACCGATAGTATTTTTGCAAAATTATCCTCTAAAGTTTCCAATAAAGATAAGATTGTATTTACTAGGCAGTTTGCGACACTAATCGGTGCAGGGTTGCCACTTTCTAATGCTTTACGTACATTGGTTGAGCAGACCGAGAGTAAACCGATGCGTAGAGTAGTTGAGGATATTTTGTCTCAGGTTGAGGCAGGTAAGACTTTGATGGAAGCCTGTTCTAAACATCCAGACGTATTTGACCAAGTTTATCTTTCTTTGATTCAGGCAGGCGAAGCATCTGGTACGCTAGATCTTGCTTTGAAACGCTTGGCGGATCAAAAAGAGAAAGATGAGAGCATGATGTCTAAGATCCGTGGTGCGATGACGTATCCGGCAATTGTGCTTTTTGTGATTATTGCAGTGGTGGTATTCATGATGGTAATGGTGGTGCCACAAGTAGAGAATCTTTACGAGGACCTGGGCGAGGAATTGCCAGTTGCAACTCAGATTTTAGTTGCGATATCTAATTTTGTGATTAATCAATGGTACGTAGTTTTGATTGTTACGGCTTTGATGGTTTGGATATTAATGCAATTTAGAAAAACTGATACTGGTAAGAGGTGGATGGCACTGTTAAAACTGAATGTACCAATATTTAAGAATCTGTTCCTTAGACTTTATAATGCAAGGTTTGCAAGGACTATGCAGATGCTTCTTTCTACCGGTGTAGCATTGCTTGATTCGATGAGAATGTCTGGCGAGGCAACAAACAATGTAGTCTATGAAGAACAAATAACCTTAGCAATGGAGAAGGTGCAGGCTGGTAAACCGCTTTCAGAGGCTTTGAAAGACAAAAAATATATGATGCCATTAGTACCACAAATGTCTTCAATTGGTGAGGAATCTGGTAAAATTGATGAAATGCTGGGCAAGGCAGCACAGGTTTATGAGGACGAGCTCGATGAGCAGATTGCAGCAATTTCTACGATGATTGAGCCAATCTTGATGGTGATTATGGCATTACTTATTGGTGGGATTGTGCTGGCTGTGCTATTTCCAATTTATAGTTTGGTTAACTCGGTTGGTTAGAGAGCCAGATTATGATAAAATGAAATTATGTACGATATAATTATTGTTGGTGCTGGTCCGGCTGGAATGACGGCGGCAATTTATGGCTCTCGCGCTGGGAAAAAAGTATTAGTTTTAGAAAAAAAGGCTTGTGGCGGACAGATTATTAATGCTACTAAGGTCAAAAATTATCCTGGATTTTTGGAAATATCTGGTTTAGAACTCTCAAAAAATATGCGAAAACAAGTAGAATCTCTTGGTGCTGAAATTAAATTTGAAGAAGTTAAGAAAATTGTAAAGGGGGATAAGTTTAAAGTAAAAACAGATGAAGGGGAATATCAGGCTAGGGCTATAATTTTAGCGACAGGCGCAGAAAGTGGTAGGCTTGGGCTTCCAAATGAGGAAAAGCTAACTGGAAGGGGAGTATCATATTGTGCGACTTGCGACGGACATTTTTATAAGGACAAAAATGTTGCAGTGATAGGTGGTGGAAATACGGCGCTTTATGATGCACTTTATCTTTCTGATATTGCTGAAAAAGTTTATTTGATACATCGTCGTGATGAATTTAGAGCAGAAAAGGCTTTAGTTTTGCAGGCAGAGAAAAAAGGAAATGTTGAGTTTGTTTTAGGTGCAAACATAACAGGATTTTTGAGTAAAGACTCTATGCTTACTGGTGTTAAACTAGAAAAATATGGTAGTGAGGTTTTGGATCTTGAAATCTCTGGAGTATTTGTAGCGATAGGTTATGTTCCTCAAAATCAAGTATTTTCTAATGTAGTTTTACTTGATGATAAGGGTTATATTGAGACTTCTGATGGAGTGCACACAAGCACTTCTAAGATTTATGTTGCAGGGGATGCTAGAAAAAAAGATTTAAAGCAATTAACGACTGCAGTTTCTGATGGAGCTATTGCGGCCAGTATGGCTGTAAAAGAGTTAGACTGATGTGCTATAATTAATAATGTGCCGCTGTAGCTCAGTTGGTAGAGCAGCTCATTCGTAACGAGCAGGTCACAGGTTCGATCCCTGCCAGCGGCTCCATAGTTTAATGATTTAGCGTGCCCTCCCTCTGGACGGCACTTTTTTCATGTTTAAATAATCTTCGATTGCGGTTACTATGCCTTCTCTTAAATCGATTAAATCTCCGCGCCAGTTAATAACTTTTTTTAATTTATCTTCAATTCCGAGTAATTCTGAGGAATTAATGATAATAGTTTCTCCTTTGAAGGCTTCCATTTCTTTGTTTGCTTCTTCGGTTAGAGTAATTCCGCCGCTAGTAATCATTGACACCCATTTTTCACAATCCAACTCTACGATTTCTTGTTCTTGGCACTTAGCTTTTTCTATCTGGTAACATTCGGAAGTGCGTAATCTTTTGGGTGTAAATATCATTACTTTCTTGTACCTTTGAATTGTTTCTGAGAGGTCCCAGCCGTAACTTATGAACTTTTGGCCGGGGTATTTGCTCTCAAAATACCTACCAAATTTTGCCGATATGATTGGATTAGAAAGAACAATAATATCAACTTCTCCAATATATGGACGGATTGTGTTCTCGGTATCCTCAAGTTCACAGTTATTGTTGATGATTTCTTTAACGTTTACTGGCAACTCTTTTTCGATATAATTTCCGATTACTACCGCGCTCCAACCGGTATCTATTACTAAAACTTTGATCACTTTTTCTCCTATACAATCTCCTCCACACGGATATTATGGCATGAGATTTACTCGTTTTCTGGCTGAGTAAAACTTTTATGCTTCTTTGTTTTGCGTAACTGTTATTTTGTGTTATAGATAAGATATCTGGGATAAATATGCTATAATATAAGATATGGATATTATTACTACCCCAGATAAAAGACTTAGAAAAAAATCTACCAAGGTTAACGTAATTGATGATGAGATTAAAACAATTATCAAGAATATGGTTGATAATTCGCTAGAGTGGGAATCTAAGCATCCACACGAGCTTTCTGCGGCTATGGCTGCTCCTCAACTTGGTATCAATCGTCGTATTATTATTGTTCGTGATGATTTGGACAATAAAGATAACAATCATTTTACTGCTTTAATAAATCCTGAAGTGATCAAAACTGAAGGCAAAATGGTCAAAGATTATGAAGGGTGTCTTTCTGTGCCAGAGATTTATGGTCTGGTTCCGCGTCCAGAAAAAGTTAAAATTAAGGCAAAATTAGACACAGGCCAGGATGTGCGAGTGAAGGCTGACGGGTTTTTGGCGCGTACTTTACTTCATGAAATTGATCATTTGAATGGTATTTTGTTTATTGATCATATCAAAGATGACAAGAACGCTTTTTATCGCTTAGATGATAAAAGTGGTGATTTAAAGCCACTTGATTATGATAAAAATATTAAAGATAATCAGGAGCTTTGGGGCGATGACTAAACCTAAGGTAATATTTTTTGGTAACGGTCCTTTGGCTGATTATGCGCTGGAAATTTTGGAACCTAACTGTGATATAATTTTCCATGCGCGTACGAGGGAAGATCTAGAGGAAGTTAAAAAAATAAAAAGTGAGAATAGTGATGCGCATGGTATTCTGGCTTCTTTTGGGGTAATTGTTAAGCCTGATGTACTCGAACTATTTGAACCGGATGGTATTTTGAATATTCACCCTAGTCGTTTGCCAGACCTGCGTGGTCCATCTCCTATTGAAACGGCTATTCTCCGAGGCGACAGGGAATTTTTTGTTTCGGTGATGAAGCTGGTAAAGGAAATGGATGCTGGTCCGATTTATTATCAATTTAAAACGCCTGAACTTGTTAAGTCTGATTATGCTTGCCCGGAGGATAAAGAAGTAATTTATAGTACTTTAGCTCATGCTGGAGCTAATTGGATTTTTGAAAATTTGAATAAACTTCCTAATCCCGTGAAACAATCTAAAGAACATGTAACTTTTTGTCAAAAACTTGATAAGTCTATGTCTGTTTTGGACCCGGAAAAGAAATCTGCTAGGGAATTGATGCTAGAAATTAGGGCCTTTTCTGGCTTTCCTAAGAGTAAATATATATTTGCTGGAATTGAGTGCACTATTATTTCTGCTCATGTAGCAACTCCTGATGAAGCAAGCAGTTGTATAGATAATGTATATACAATGTATATACAATGTCACGATGGGAGTGTTTTGATTATTGATACACTTCAGCCTGCTGGCCGAAAAATTATGGATGCAAAATCTTTTGTTAATGGCTATATGAAAAAATCCTAAATTTATAATAGGTATAGATATACGCAGAAAAAGTGTAAAATCGTTCCGGCAAGACAGAATATGTGGAATATACAGTGCATATATTTTTTCTTTTCACCAATTGCATAAAGGAGAGCGCCGATAGAATACATCACCCCGCCGAGAATTAAGAATATTACGCCGCCAATACCCATGTTATTTATTAGAATCGGTAAAACCGACAGAATTGCCCAGCCGCTTGTGAGATGGCAGGCGACTTCTAATTTTTGGTATTTATCAACGTTGATGGCGGAAAATACTATCCCAACTGTGACGACTGCGCCGACTATACCAAATACTACCCAACCGAGTGCGCCTCCTACTCCGAGCCAGGCTACTGGAATGTAGGTTGCAAAAACTAAGAGATAAACATTGCAATGATCGATTACTCTAAGAACTTTTTTTCCTTTTAGGTTGGGTGATAAGGCATGATAAATACAGGATATAGTATAGAGAATTATCATCATTGAGCCAAAAAGTGAGGCGGCAACTTCTGCTGCTGGAGTACTGGCTTTTACTACCATGAGAACTAGCCCTGCTACTGAAAGACCGGCGCCGATCCCGTGAGAAATCGAGTTAAAAATTTCTTCTCCGAGACTGTATTTTGGAATGCTGATTTTGGACATATCAATATATTATAACATAAACCTTGTCAAAAAATACCGAGTAGTGTATAATTTATTTAAGTTGGATTCGTAGCTCAGTTGGTTAGAGCGCCGCCCTGTCACGGCGGAGGTCGCGAGTTCGAGTCTCGTCGGATCCGCCAGATTGCTCTTTGGCAATCTGAAAAAATCTCCAAGGGAGATTTTTTTAATGGAGGATTAAGTTGAAAAAGCCAAAGGAGAGGGCGAGCATAATTAAGCCGGCGAGGAGAACTCCGCACATTACGCCGATAACGGTCTTTTTGTAGTCTAGATCTAAAAGGGAAGCGGCAAGGGTGCCGGTCCAGGCGCCTGTACCTGGAATTGGAATACCAACAAAGAGGAGGAGCGCTAGGAATATACTGTTTCCAGCTTTTTTCTCGAGTTTTTTGCCAGCTTTTTCACCCTTTTTGAGGCAAAAAGTACAGAATTTGGCAAACGGCTTCCAGATTTTTTTGGGGTTCTTTTTGCCGTCAACTGTTTTGGATTTACCTGCTCCCCATTCAAGAATTCTGCGAGAGAATTTGTAAATAAACGGAACTGGTAGCATGTTGCCAATAACAGCGATAAGAAGAGCAAGCAGTTCTGGAACGCCAAGTCCTACGCCAATAGGAATGGCTCCACGGAGTTCAATAATTGGAACCATAGAGACGAAAAAGGTAATAAGACAACTTAATACAATATTCATTACTTTACACTACTAGCTTTCTGCCCATTTATGACGGCATCGATTTTCTTTTTGGCTAGATCAACAGTGGATTGATCTGGGAACATAACGGAAAGGGTTTGAGATGGGTAACTATAGGTGTATGCACCACCAGTAGTACCGTTTAAATTGTAGCTTTCTACAGTCCATTTGCTCATATCATCTAATTGCATATTGACGAGGCTGGTGATATCAGAAGTGGTAAGGCTAGTTTCAAAAGAGCCAGAAAGAGCATTTAGAATATTGGAATAATTGCGAATGAGTGCACTACTGCTAGTGAGTTTTTCGATGATTTTGGCGATGACTTGTTCTTGGTTTTCACCACGGTGGCGATCGCCAGTGCTGTAAGCCATACGTTCACGAGCAAAAGCAAGTGCACACTTGCCATCTAGGTCGTTTAAGCCGGGATTAATAGTGCAGCTTTTATCAGTGTAACATTGGAATGAATAATCAACGTCAGAGTCGACAGTAATGCCGCCAATAGCATCTACAAGGTCAATAACAGCATTAAAGTTGACGCGGAGGTATTGGTTGAAATCAATATCAAGAATGTCGCCAACAGTGGCCATGGAAAGCTCAAGACCACCAAGAGAACCGGCATGAGTGAGTTTATCTGGGAGGCCAGTTGTGCCGTGGAGCTGGACGTAATAATCACGTGGAACGGCAACGAGAAGGATGTTTTTGGTTTTAGGATTAACGGTCATGACGATATTAACATCTGAGAGGCTTCTATCTACCATTTGGCCAGAACGGGTATCGATGCCAGAAATAAACATGGTCCAGCTACTGTTAGTAACACTAGTAGTGTTAACGATAGCCTTTTCTTCGGATTCTACTTTGATTTCGCCAATGATTTTAAGGCTGTTAGAGTAAGTTTTGCCATCAGTGGTATCAACGGTAGCGTCCCATGTACCGGAGTTTAGTAGGGAAATGTAGCTTGGGTTTTCGATGGAATCATTAAGCATAGAAGTAATCCCATCGGCGTAGACTACAGTGCCACTAGCTTGTTCCTTAACAGCAGACTCTAATTTGCTAGTGTTGGTAAAGTCTGTAATACTATGGAATTCTTTGCCTTTGACGTCGTTCAAACTGTTATAGCTAGATTTTTTACTGACAATAACATTGTAAATATCATAGGTTTTGTTTGAACCGCTAAGATTTTGATCTAGAAATCTTAGTAGTTCATTATACTTTAGGAAGCCAAAAACACTGCCAGCGATGAATATTACACCAAGGATGTTAAGAATTGTGAGGACAGAAAGATGGGTTTTCTTCCTAAAGGACTTGAAAATATAGAACATAGAGAACAATGCGGCAATAGCATAAGCAATGATGAGATATTTAAAAGGAACGGCGTTGGATAAAGCAACATAGGTAATAAAAGCGCCAAGCGTAATAATAGTAATAATTGAGAGAATACGGCTAATAATACGGTAAGGTTTGCCTTTTACTTTAGAGTTTTTTATTGCTTGTTCCTCTTTGTCTGTTCTTTTGATGCTGTTCAAAGCACGGTCTTCGGCGACTGAATTTGCGATGGCGTTTTCTGCGATTTCGGTGGGATCATCTGAATCGTCTTGTACTTCTAAATCCTCTACAGCGCCATCGTCTTTTATGGTTTCTTCTACCGTATTTGTATCGACGGAAAATTCCTCTTCTACTTCTGGATAAACGTCGTTGATAAGGTTTTCGATTTCTTGATCGTCAACCCCTTCTGAGGGGACGGAGATTTCGGAAATAGTAACTTTAGCATCAGAAACTGGTGCTTTGTCTGCGGTCTTTTTTTTGCGGACTCTAACTACTCCATCAATATTTTTAGGACGAGCTTTCCCACTCTTTTTCGTTGCCATAAAAATCTCCAATTTACTTATTCTATTATAACATAGGGTAATAGTAATAGCAAAATGATTATGCACAAGAGGATAATTATGGTATAATAGGTTTAAAAGGTATGGTGTATAAGTTTTTTAAGCGACTGTTTGATATTATCTTTGGTCTAATTGGACTATTGTTTTTGATACCGCTGACCATAGTTTTGAAAATTGCGTATGTGTGCACGGGGGATTGGCACTCTATATTTTATATTCAACCAAGAATTGGAAAAGATGGCAAGGTGTTTAAACTATTTAAATACCGATCAATGGTGCTTGATGCTGAGAGTAAGTTAGAGCAATTGATGAAAGAGGATGAGAAAATACGAGAGGAATACCAAAAAAATAAAAAATTAATAGACGATCCGAGAATCACAACTATGGGAAAAGTTATACGTCGCTTTTCAATAGATGAGTTGCCGCAGTTTATTAATATACTTTTTGGCAAAATGTCTTTAGTAGGGAATAGGCCGTATCTCGTTAGTGAGAAAAAGGAGATGGGTAAGTTTTATGATGATATCATTAAAACAAAACCTGGTATAACTGGGCTTTGGCAGGTTTCTGGCCATAATGATGTGTCATTTAAGGGAAGATTAGAACTTGAAGCAACTTATCCTGCAATAATGAGTTTTGGGGTTGATGTTAGGATAATTTTAAAAACATTTAAAGCTGTGATTGTCGGTAGAAGAGGTAATAAATAATAAGCATAAGTTTTTAATTTTTCTTAATAATTGTGGTATAATATAGGTAGTTATGGGAAAGAGTGTGAAACTACCGAGTGTATCTGTTGTTTGTCCACTTTATAATGCTCAAGACGAGCTACTTGATTTTGACCGCTCTTTGAAAAAACAAAAGGGAATTAATCTAGTAGAGATTAGATATATTTTGACTGAAAGCCAGGACCATACAGAGGATTTGCTTAATGCTGCTGATATTTCTTATCTAAAGATTAAAAAAGAAGCATTTTCTCATAGTTTGGTTAGAGAAGATGCCGCGATGAAGGCAAGAGGTGATATAATTGTTTTCTTGACTCAAGATGTGGAGATTCGTGATGATGAATTTTTAGCTAAGTTGGTTGCGCCGATTGTAAGTGGAGAAGCAAATGCTGCTTATGCTAGGCAAAAGACTAAATATAATAATATCGAGAAATATACTAGAGCACATAATTATCCAGCGCGCTCTTTTATTGTAACCAAAAAAGACATTAGTAAGCGCGGGCTTAGAACCTTCTTTTTTTCTGATGCAGCAGGTGCTGTAGATGCCAGTGTGTTTAGGGGTCTAGAGGGTTATGATGGTAAAGATTTGCCGATTTCTGAGGATATGTATCTAGCATATAAAATTATTATTCATGGTGGTAAGATAAAATACGTAGCGGATGCAGTTTGTTATCATTCGCATAATTTTAAGTTATCTGAACTATATGGTAGATATAAACAAACTGGTAAGTTTATGAAACAGAACCCAGAGATTGCAAAACACGGCATTAATAAGGCTGGAGGGGGAATGGCGAAGTCGATTCTAAAAGATGCTGCAAAGGATAAGAATTTGCGCGTGCTTGGTGGATATCTGCCAAATATGATGGCAAGGTATGCTGGAATGACAAGGGGAAAGATGTCAAGTGTAAAGAAGTCAAGTGCGCATAACCCAAAACTGCAAAAGAATTACATATTGATGCGGAAGGGGGAGAGATGAAAA
>CAYYEY010000001.1:0-54027 GCA_964471175.1 uncultured Candidatus Saccharibacteria bacterium | reverse complement strand
CTGGCGGAAAAGGAGACGACCTGGCACCCGGATCAGAGCGTCTGCACAATGGGCCAATTATATTATAATAAATTTATTTAATAATAGTAATAATAAGCTATGTGGAAACTGTGTAAAACCTCCCAATTGAAAGGGGTAAACTACGAAACTCATTAGTGGAAAACCAGTTAATAAAAGTGTGTAAATTATAGTGGAAAACTAAGGATTTCCACCAAAAGCAAGCACGAAATACTAAAACAATTAAAGCTGTGTAAAATAATCCACAAACCTTTACTACGCTTTTTCGCAAAGTTTTTCGCAGTGTTATTCGCAGGCTAAGCATAGATATTCTCCCGAATGGTTGCGATTTGTTCACGTAAAGCAAAATCAAGTTTCAAGTCATCATTAATTTTTCTTACACCATGAATCACTGTAGTGTGATCTTTTACACCAACTTCCATGGCAATCTTAGGGGTACTCATTCCTAATTCCTCAGAGAGTAAATACATTGCTACTTGTCGAGCGTTCTTTATATGGAAAACTCTACTCTTTCCACACATTTCAGAAACTTTTAAATCGTAAAACCTTGCTACGCTCTCCACGATTTGTTTGGCAGAAACCATATTGCGACTTCGCCCGCCATTAGTCTTGGAATACCCATCATTAATAACTTCAAGCGGAGAAATATTCTTTACCTCCGCCCAAGTCATTACCATACGATATTCTTTTTCTAGGTCGCGAATATTCGTTTTTACACTATTTGCAATATGCTCCACCGCCTCATCCTCAATTTCAACGCCATCAAACTCCGCCTTTGCCTTTAGAATTGCACATTTATCCTCAAAACTTGGCAGCTGTAAATCGTAAGCACCAGCCCAAGCTAGGCGCGACGACAAGCGCTCATCTAGAGTTTTTATTTGCTCCGGTAAACGATCCGAGGTGACAATTATTTGCTTACCCTGTTGATATAAATCGTTAAAAATATTAAAGAAAGCTTCTTGGCTTGCATCCTTCCCCATAATCATTTGAAAATCATCAATAATTAGGACGTCAGCCTTCTGATACTTTTTAGAAAAATCCTCCCCCTTACCTTTTTTTATTAAATCAATAAATTCGGAAAAAAAGTGATTTGTAGAAGTATAGAGAACGTTCAAAGATGAATTATTTTTAATAAGCTCATTACCGATAGCTTGCACAAGATGTGTTTTACCAAGACCAGGACCACCGTAAAGGAAAAAAGGATTATACTTAGTATCACCAGGGTTTTTGATTACCGCCTTAGCAACCGCCACAGCAAGATTATTATTAGACCCCACAATAAAATTATCCATTGTATAATTTGGGTTAAGGCCAGTGCTAAACCCTTTTAAAGTGCGCTTAGGGCTTGAGTTTAGTGGTTTAGTGGATCTTTTACTGACTTCACCAAGCGATACTTCTCGCGACTTTGGACGCACCCTTGCATTACTAGAAACACAATAATTTATACTTTCAAACTCCACATCATTATGGGAAAAGGCTTCACGTATTACTTTGTCGTATTTAATTTTGATTTGAGTTTCTTTAAAAACGTTTGGCACCTCAATAGTGATAATACCGCCCTCGTTAGAGACGAGTTTTACATCAGCAAACCATGTTTGAAAAGCAGGTTGTGGGATTCTCTGTTCTATTTCAGATAAAACGTTTTTCCACACATCAAACATAATAGGTCTACCTCCTCAACAATTTTCACTTAATAACTAAAACTATTATAACAAATTTTTAGACTTTTCCACAACTTTCTCCATGTTATACAAATTATTGTATAATAATTATTTCAAAAACAGGGGTGGACTTTTCCACAGCAAACGAGAGTAAGTGATAAACTGTGGAAAACATCTTGGCTTTTGTGTAAAAAAATGCTATACTAGAACCAATAAATTTCAATATTAAAACTATAGGAAATCATTTTATGCCAAAACGTACATATCAGCCGCATAAGAAACAACGCAAAGTTGAACACGGCTTCATGAAAAGGAACTCTACAAGCAATGGGCGTAAAGTATTGAAGCGTCGACGTATCAAGGGTCGCGCTCGTCTATCCGCGTAGGCTCAATAATCAAAAAACACCCTGTAACGCTAGGGGTGTTTTTTAAAGTGCTACCTTATTGACACCTGATATATGGTATAATAAAGGTAATGCTTAAAGAGTTACACGTCTATATTAAGCACTACTTTAGGATTGCGGAAATTTCTCCGTGGCTTTTTGTTGTTAATCTTGTCACGGCTATCTTGTACAAAGGAACCATGGTGGCGCGCAAGTTTGTCGCCGCTATGATTATTAAAGCATTAACCGAGCAAAACACTGAGGAGACCTGGTCATTAATTATAATATATATTAGTATTTATGTTGTCCATAAGATCAGCCTATTCTTTAATTACCGTGCGTATAATTGGAATGTCAGTTATAGTTATCGAGCACTTCAAACAAAGGTATTTAAGAAGTTGATCTCTGTAGACGGTGATTTTACTAGAAAGATCGACAAGGGAAGACTTATGAATACCATTAATAATGATATTCTAGAGATTGGAGAAATGAACGATGAAATATCTGAGTACATTACTACCTTTATCCAGGTAATTGCTATCTTTATTATTGTTGCTATCTATAATATCCCAGCACTTATTATCCTATTGGTTTCTAGCGGAGTATACAGCTTGATTCGTACTAAGGCGGATCGTAATTTTAATCACTACTGGTGGAAGTCACAGATTCAAAATGACCGCTATAGTAATTTCTTGGGACAAATTGTCTCTGGACTTCAGGAGGTTAAGACTTTTAATATGCTTCCGCCGCTTAAATCTCGGCTTGATAAAATTCAAACTAATTATGATAAATCCTATTACTCTCAGCGACACTTTTTAACTATTCGTGATAATGACGTTAAAGTGGCTTATTACGTCTTTCACGCGGCACTATTTGCCTTTCTCATTTTCTTAATGATGACAGGGCACATGGAAATCGATATCGTTGTGCTTGTTATTTCTTATCACGAATCAATCATCGGTTACACTAAAGACTTAACTGATGCCACCAACGAAATTCGCTTGACCAATGCTGCAGTTAAACGTGTCGCGGCAATTTTGAATTACCGCCCAGGAGAAAAACTTGAATTTGGAAACCTTGGACTTGATCACCTAGAAGGCTCCATTATATTCAAAAACGTCTCCTTATCGTTAAATCATCACCAAATCCTAAGCAATCTAAACTTTAAAATAAAGCCACACGAATTTATTGCCATCGTTGGCTATCCAGGATCTGGCAAAACCAAACTATTCGACTTAATTTTGCGACTTAATAAACCCACAAAAGGAAAAATATTATTAGACGGCATCAATATTAACGAATTCTCGCGTGAGGTATATACTTCTAATGTTGCCGTTGCTAATCAAGTACCATTTATTTTTAACACTAGTATCAGAAAGAACCTAAATTTTGTCGACACGGATATTAAGCATCAAATCGAGGCCTGCAAAACCGCTGGCATTCACGATTTTATTGAGACCTTGCCACAAGGCTATAATACAATCTTGAGGGATAATGCTACTAATATTTCTGGCGGGCAGAGACAAATGATCTCCATCGCACGTACTATTCTGACTGATGCCGAAGTTTTGTTACTAGATGACGTGACCACTTCGCTTGATCCAGATACTGCCAAACTTGTTCCAAGGCTTATAAAAAACCTAAAAAACAATCGTACAATTATCATGATTACAAAAAAGCCAGACCTAATGAAAACGGCAGATCGAATTATTGTTCTTGACCATGGTAAAATTTCTGATATTGGCACTCACGAAAAATTACTAGAAAGAAGCAGTCTTTACCGTTCGCTTCAAGCTATGAAATCAGAAATGGAGTACGCGCAATGAGATATTATTTTAGATTACTCAGAAAGTTTTTTAGTTTTAAGGCGGTTGATGGTAGACTGCTTTTCCACTTAATTTTCTCAGCCTGCTTGAGGGAAGCGTCTTTCTTGACGCTTCCATTTATTACTGCGGAGACTATCAATTACGCTACAGAGGGAAACTTCAATTTAGCACTAGTATATGTCGGCATATTCCTAGCCGCCGCACTAATTTACGTCCTTTGCCACCATTACAATTATTGGGCCTACGCCAAAAATGCATGTTATATCCACGATAGCTTGCAAAGAAAAATATTAGATAAAGTCGTAACCTTAGACCAAGACTATGCTAAAAACATTTCTAATGCCACTATCATTAGTACCGCCTTTGAGGATGTCACAGAGAACCAACGTATCCCAGACTTTCTATTCGATTTTGTCGTTAACGTTGTGAGCATTTTTATTAATGCAATCATTTTAGTATTCGTTGACCCGCTCATTGGTGGTATTGCACTTGGTCTTGCATTGATATCTATGGCTATATTTATCCTCCATATGAAAAAACGTGACGAGCATGCTCTAGTCCAGCGTACACACCAAGATAGTATTTCCAGCCTTTATAGTCAAATCTTAGACGGTAAAAAAGAAGTCCATTCTTTCAACATGAAAGATGACTTAGAAAGTTATTTAGAAAATAATAAAAACCTTTGGAAGGCTGTCTATGGCAAAAAGGCTCTCCACTCTGACCTTGCTGATGTTGCCGTCTCAACTATTTTAAGCTCTGGTCGTATAGCTGTATATATTATTACGGCGGGATTAATTCTAAAAGGAGAATACGGCATTGCTACTCTAATCCTTGCTATTGGCTATTATGAAAATATCCTCGATTGCTATAGTTCGGCAACAGATACTATCCATAGCCTTTCTAAGTGTACAGTTGCAGTCAATCGTATTTACAAATTATTGAATTATAAACCACCACGAATTCTTAAATTTGGCGACAATGACACTGACGACATCAAAGGTAAAGTTAAATTTGATAGAGTATCATTTACCTATGGTCGCAAGCCTCTAATGCGAAATGTTAGTTTTACCATTATGCCACATAGCCTAACGGGAATTGTTGGAAAATCAGGCTCCGGAAAGTCTACTATTTTCCGCCTACTCCTTCGTTTATACAAACCGACACGAGGCAAAATCTACATTGATGACGTTAATATCAACAGCTATTCTAAAGAAATTTACTCTAGTAATGTCTCCATTGTCACGCAGAAACCTTTTGTCTTTGATATGACTATTAGAGAGAACTTAAGTCTTGTTGACCCGGATATTGATCATCAAATCAAAGCTTGCAAAACTGTTGGCGTTCACAACGCTATTATGAATTTAGAAAAAGGCTACGATACGCCGCTTATCTCGGACGGTCAAAATCTTTCAACTGGACAAAAACAGCTTTTAAGTTTAGCCAGAACTTTGCTTTCTCGTTCAGAAATTTTACTCTTTGACGAGATTACTTCGGCATTGGATTCTGACACTACTAATCAAATCATTAAAGTCTTAAATGAACTAAAAAAGGATCATACAGTACTTGTTGTTACACATAAGCCAGAAATTATGCGAAAATTAGATGATATCCTTGTGATTGATCAGGGGAAACTGGTCGGTCGCGGTACACACAGAAATCTCATGCACAATAAATATTATAAACTCTTGCAAAAATAGATATATAATATATATATGTTAGCAAAGAAATATCGATTCCATTCCCGCGGTGGCGTTAACTATACCTATAAGCACGGTAAAACGATCAGAAGTCCTAAGATGTCCTTAGTATACAATGACAATACCAGGGGTTTTACTCGCTGTGCTGCGGTCGTTTCAAAGAAAGTCGAAAAGACTGCTGTTAAAAGAAATCGAATTAGAAGAAGGGTCTACGAAGCGATTCGTCTAGAGCTCCCATCCTTTAAAAAACCACGTGATTATATATTCGTAATATACTCCGAGGATATTCTTACTATGGACTTTACCGAGCTTCGCTCGCTCATCCATTCACTTTTCACCCAGAGTATGGTATAATTACTCTAATATGTTCGAGTTTATTGATTTTATTATTGTCAGACCAATTGTTAATATTCTTTTTGTAATTTATAATTTTGTAGGTGATTTTGGTTTAGCTATTATCCTCTTTACTATTATCGTCAAATTTTTGATGTGGCCTCTTGTCAAGCGCCAACTCTACCAGACCAAGTTAATGAAAAAGATCCAACCGGAACTTGCCGAAATCAAGAAAAATTGTAAGGGTAATCGTCAGTTGGAATCCTTGCAAACTATGGATCTCTACAAACGCTATAATGTTAAGCCTTTCCGCTCTTTCCTCACAATTTTAATTCAGCTCCCAATTTTCATTGCACTCTATACTGCAATTCGCGTAATGGTAATGCCAACCCCTACTGATAATGTTGCCTTACGCGCTTATGAACCAGTCCAAAAACTTGATCGCATTTCAGAAATCATTGAGCTTCAAAATCCATATGTCGATAAACTTGCACACCCAGAAAACATCCCAGAAGGGGAAGAAAACAAATATGAGTTTAGTCCAAAACTATTCGGTGTAGTAGATCTTAATGCATCAGCTTCCGGGATCTTGAGAGGACAAATATCACCAAGTGTTACTGTCGTTTTACTATTTGCTCTTTCTGCAGCCTTTTTGCAATATTGGGCTTCTCGACAGCAAATGCCATCTGGAAAATCTAGCAAGTCTAAATCTTTCCGCCAACTATTAAAAGAGGCTTCTGCTGGCAATGGCTCAGAACCAGACCAGTCTGACATTAACGCCCTAGCCACTAAGCAGATGGCTATTATCATGCCAGTAATGATGCTCTTTATTATGTTCTACCTTCCAGGCGCATTGGTGTTCTACTACCTCTTGTCCAGTGCCATTAATGTTATTCAGCAACGCATTGTTTTGAGCAAAGCAGATGACGATATGGAAATTTCTGCTGATAAAGCAATCCTAAAAGAACTAAAAGATATCAAAGAGGGCAAAGTTATTGAAAACAAGAAAACTGGCACCAGAATCACTAGAATCAAAGCAAAGGACGCCAAAGCTTCTTTAAGTACTAAATCAAAATCAAAACCATCAAACACCAAAAAATCTCCTAATAATAAGAAAAGGAGAAAATAATTATGGATAAAGATGAATCCGTTCGTTTTGCCACCAAATACCTAGAGGACCTCTTAAGTTTCTTTGGGATCAATGTTGCAGTAGATTCTACAGTAGACGAAGAAGTGATACAATTATCGGTACCATCTACCTCGATGAACTCACTATTAATTGGTAGAAACGCCGACAATCTGCGTGCCCTCCAATACATTGTCTCTCAAGCGCTTACTGCAAGAGGAGCAGAAATTACCCGTGTCAACGTTGATGTTGCTGACTATAAGCGTCAACGTGCAGATCGCATTGCAGAAAAAGCTGAGGGTTGGATCAAGAAGGTTCGTGAAACTGGGGAACCGATGCGTCTTAATCTTTCTCCAGCAGATCGCCGTGTAGTCCACAAATTAGCAGAAGATTATTACGGCATATCCACTCATTCTGAAGGCGAAGGCAGGGAACGTCAGCTGGTTATTGAAAAAACTGCTGACGCGAGCGACGAATAGTGATAAAAACCTTATTCTTAGAAGTTAGGGATAAGGTTTTTACTCAATTAATACTAATTTTATCACTCACTAGTAGTTTGTTTTCCGACGATCACCACGATGTCGATATTGGTGGTATCAATGCCAGCAGGTAACTCAGTTTTTGGGTGTACTGTAGTTTCGTATCTTTTAGCAAGTGCAGTTGCTGTACCAGGAGTCTTGTCGTTAATCTGATAGACATAGTAAGCTTCAACATACTCTCCTTCCGGTGCATTATCTACTACTACGCTATATCCATCATTCGTCAATTTGACCTTTTCTTGGCTAGCTGCACCTACTTCACCAGATCCATTTAATACGGCAATAGTTGCATCCTCTCTGACGGAAGGATCAGAGGAGAACATTTTCTTTACGTATTTCTGAATCTCAGTATAATTAGATGTTCCGGCAGATGGCACAACATATGATATGCCATTCATCTCAGCCGTCTTTACATAATATATATTATTGTCATAATCGACAAGTGGTACCTGACGCATCGTATCAAGGGACAAGTCTTTTGCGATTGCAAGTAAAGTTTTAATCTCGTCAATATTAAAATTCATTCTCACGTTGTCACCAATGATGTCCACAAGACTTAAAATTTGTCCAAAATCAAGACCTTGATCTACGACTTTATTTTGGATTCCTACCAGGATCTTTTGTTGGCTATTTCCACGCGTGAAATCTCCAGCTTCCGTACCGTGCCGAGCGCGGGCAAGACCTAATGCCTTCTCGCCACTAAGATCCGTAGGAACACCGGCTGTAATAAAAGTTTGAGTCCAAGTATCGGCAATATTCTCATCAAGTGTCACAGTGATCCCGCCTAAATTATCAACTACGGAGACAAGTGCCGCCCAGTCAAGGTGTATCCAATATTGAATATCAATTCCTAAGACATCACTAGTAGTGTTAATTAACGCTTGAGCACCACCTTCCTCGTTCGTACCATCAATATTTGCACACCAATATACCTCATTAATCTTACCAGTAGAAGTGCATGTTTTGCCGACATAAAGATCACGTGGTAAGCTAATCATTGCAACATCATCTGTTTCCTGGTCTAAAGATACTACCATAATAGAATCTGTCAACATCGCCCCATCGTGTGCATAATCTCCCTCAGTACCTTCCATATCATAACCAGAGGTACCGAAAATTAAGACATTAGTTCTGCCGTTGCTATCAGTTTTTAATTTCACATTACTAGATACTGCGCCGATAAAATCAAACAATCCAGAACGTCCACCAGTTAATTTAGCAATTAAAGCATTTCCCCAAATAGCGAATGCCCCAACACCCAGACCCAAAATTACAAAGATTACAATTAAAATTTTTAAACCCTTATGTTTCTTTTTCATACTCTTTTCCTTATGTCTTGCAGCTTTTTCTCGTTCTTTTAAACTTCGTTTCTTTAGACTATAATCTGGTCTTAAATCTTTAGAGGAGAGATCGAAATTAAGAGTAGAAACAGGTTTTAGAAAATCTTCGCTAGCCTTTAAACGGCTTTTCTCCTTTTCCGCGGCATCTTTTTCGAGCCCAAAATTTGGGGTTTTAGCCTTTGGTTTAGTAACTAACTGTCTAGGTCTAGGATTATCAAAATCACCCACTTGCGGTCGTCTTCCGGATGACCGACGTGTTCTCATACCATCTATAGTTCTCGCAGTATTGTTAGCCACTATTATTCCATTATAACATAAGCATCACCAAAAAGCCATCAAAAGTGTTATAATTATTACAAGATGAGTATCAAATTGACTAAGAAACAACAGCTGGTCTATGACTACATATCTGACTTCATTAATATCCATGGCTATTCGCCATCTTATCGAGATGTCTGCGCCGGACTAGGACTTTCCTCGGTATCTGCTGTTGCCGAGCACATTGAAAATCTTGTCGCCCTTGGAGCCCTTAGAAAAGTTCCAGGCACTGCTCGCTCTCTAGAAGTTATCGATTTTACCTATCCAGAAACTGTAGCACTGTTTCGTCAAAAAATGGAATCCGCCTCTGAGGAGGACCTTGAAATTCTAAGAAAATCTGCTAAAATATTAGGTATAGAATTATCGGAGAACTAAATGGGCATTCTAGATCCAATTATATCAATAGTCATCCCCATCCATAACGAAGCAGAAGTTTTACCAGAATTTTTAGATAATAAATTATTACCAGAACTAGATAAAATCAAGGGTTACAAATTTGAAATTATTTTTGTCGACGATGGTTCAACTGATAAATCTGCAACAATTTTAGAGAAATATACTAACAAATCCAAAGGCTTTAAACTCATTTCGCTTTCTCGAAATTTTGGTAAAGAAGCGGCTCTTTCCGCCGGTCTTAAGCTTGCAAAAGGTGAGGCAGTACTAACTATTGACGCTGATGGTCAACAACCACCAAATCTTATCCCAGAATTTATCAAAAAGTGGGAAAAAGGAGCTGAGGTTGTCACAGGAGTTCGTGATCACTTTACTAAGCATGGATTTATCCAGAAAACTGGCAGCAAACTATTCTATTGGATGCTTCGTAAAATGGGGAATAAACACACTGTCCCTGGAAGTACCGATTACCGACTAATCGATCGCGCAGTCGTAGATGAGTTTAATGAATTATCTGAACATAATCGTATCACAAGAGGCCTTATTGATTGGCTTGGATTTAAGCAGGAATATATTAAATATACTTATGGCGCGAGAATTGCCGGTAAACCATCCTATAATCTATCAAAACTATTTCACCTTGCTATTGATAGTTTTATTTCTATGTCTACTACACCACTAGTTATTTTTGGTTACATTGGTGCTATTATCACAGTATTTTCATTTCTACTAGGTATATTCGTCATTGTTCAACAGTATATATTAGGCGATCCACTTCATCTTTATTGGAACGGCGCCGTTCAGATGGCTATCTTTATTACTTTCCTAGTTGGCCTTGTACTTATTTCTCAAGCAATTTCTGCTCTTTATATTTCGCATATTCATGCCGAAACTCAAGGTCGTCCGCTCTATATCATCAATAAGAAAAAGTCCAAAAATCTCTAAGATAGTTATATAATATATATATGGATAAAATTGCAGTATTAATTCCTTGTTATAACGAGGAAAAAACTATTGAGAGAGTCGTAAGTGATTTCAAAAAGCATTTACCAGAAGCTATAATTTACGTTTACGACAATAATTCTACAGATAAAACTGCAAGTCTAGCAAAATCCGCTGGCGCAATTGTTCGTCATGAATATTCTCAGGGAAAAGGGAATGTTATTCGTAGAATGTTTAGAGAAATCAACGCCGAAGTCTATATTATGGTAGATGGCGATGCCACTTATTCCGCTGCAGATGCCCCGAATATGGTTAAAATGATTAAAGAAAAACGTGCTGAGATGGTAGTCGGCGACCGTCTGTCTGGAGCATACTACGAGGAGAATAAACGTGCCTTTCATAATTTTGGCAACAATCTAGTACGTTTACTAATTAATAAAATATTTAAGAGCGATATCACAGACATCATGACCGGTTATCGCGCAATGAGCTATGAATTTGTCAAAACTTTTCCAGTTTTATCACGTGGTTTTGAAATCGAAACTGAAATGTCTATTCATGCAGCTTTTCGCCGTATGCGCACAGAAAATATTACCATTTCCTACAAAGACCGTCCAGAAGGCAGCGAAAGTAAACTTAGTACTTTTTCCGATGGCTTCAAAGTCTTACGCACGATCCTTTATCTTATAATTGCCTACAAACCACTTCTATTTTTCTGCACTATTGCTACGGTTTTAGTTGCCGTAGGGTTAGTTCTGTTTATTCCAATTTTTGTTGAATATCTTTCCACCGGATTAGTCCCACGTATTCCAACGCTTATCATAGTTAGTTTTATATTTATGATCTCGTTACTTTTCTACATTATTGGTTTTTACTCCAAGATTTCTCTTGTCCGAGATAGTAGAGAATTTGAGCAAAAATTAATTACCGTCGCGCTTTTAAAACATAATTTGCAAAGAAAGGTCACATGAAAGATTTTAGCTACTTGAAAAAAAGCTCAATTTATTTAGATAGCGCCTGCCAATCACTTCGCCCACAACCAGTGATTGATGCTTTAAACCAATATTATAAAGAACACAATTCTTGTGGTGAACGCGTTAAATATGATTGGGGAGTGACTACCGATGAAAAAGTAGAGGACACTCGCCTAAAAGTTTTAAAATATCTAAAGAAAAGCCCACGTCATTACTTTGTTTCTTTTACATTAAATACCACTTATGGTCTTAACCTTATTCTTTCTCAAATTGACGTCAAAAGGGCTGGTATTAAAACTATTGTCACTTCTGATATCGAGCATAATTCACCATTCCTTTCTACTATTTCCTGTGCCAAGAAAAATCACCTGAGCAGAAAGGTTATTACAAGAAATGACGATGGCTCAATTAACCTAGACGATATTCCGGCACGGGCGCTTTTAGTAGTAAATTGTGCATCAAATATTGACGGTAGATTACTTGTAAATATCAAAGAAGTTATCAAAAAAGTCCATAAAACCCATGGATTTGTAGTGATTGACGCTGCTCAGTCTATGGCCCATTCTAAAGAAATCTTACTCGGGGTAGAACCGGACGCAATCTGTTTTTCCGCTCACAAAATGTATGCACCGTCACTTGGTGGTATTGTTATTAGAAAAGATTTTGCTAAGCTAATTGATACTACTTTTATTGGTGGCGGTATGGTTGATGATGTTGGCAAAGAAACTTATCTTTTGTCCAAAGATAATAAAGAGCATCTTTATACCCAGTTTGAGGCTGGCCTCCAAGCCTGGGGAGAAATTATTGGACTAGGTGCGGCTATTGATTGGCTTAATAGTTTATCTAAAGAGGATCATCAAAAATTAGACAATAATTCGAAAAAGCTTTGGGAGTTTCTAAAAAGCAAAGAACACATTCATCTTATCAACGATGCACCGGCTACCACGATGTCATTCTACGTTGATAAAAAGGAGCTTGGCTATGATAGCCATATTCTTGGCGCTGCACTTGCTGGGGAAGGAATCATGGCACGCACTGGTTATTTCTGTGTGCATTATTATTTAGACCACGTTAAACACTATCCGCCACTAATTAGATTTTCTTTAGGCTACCACACTAGATCCTCAGATATTGAAAAGGTAATTCAAGCCTTAGATAAAATTTAGTATATAATATATATATGGTTTGTGTAGCAGCATTTATCGTTTTACTTCTAATTGGCATTTTTGTAGCCTTCATTTCTATTTTCAAAAGAGATTTTGGCAAAAAATACCTCAAAGTTTTGAAAAAATCCTTCCACTGCTTTGGTAAAAAAGTCCGCTTACAGAAATGTGATACCAATTTTTCCGATGACGTCAAAACCATTTTGTTAAAAAAAGTTATTATAAAAAAACCAAAATTAGTAAAACCGCTCAGCATTACTATTGAAATCGCCAGCGTGCTTCTAGTCATCCTGACAGCTTGGTCCATTATTGAGGCTGCTAAAGCTGGGTTGTCGCTTTGGGTCTTTGGTACTTGCAATGTTTCTCAGCCATCTAATTGTGCACTTGGCGCAGACTCTTGTGGGTTAGATGAGGATAATCTCAACTGGTTCTCTGAATGGGGAGAAATATTTAATAATATTCCAGACCGCCTTAAAAACTGGGATGTATCTAGCTATGATTTTGCCGTATCATTTACTACAGGAAACAAATACAGTGATAATATTGCTTTAGCTATTATTGACCCAGGCTGTTCTGTCTGCCTTCAGTCGTACAAAAATATTAAAAAGAACCAGGATTTCTTAGATAAGCATCAAATTCGAGTCGTTTTGTATCCGATCAAGAACACAAACGGAGAACTTAGGTTTAAGAATTCCGAGTTAATTTCCAAATTTATTCTCGCTGCTAATGATGTTCTTGGGACAGATGAATACTCCGCAAAAATTATCGACCGCATATTTACGGAATATAACCAAGAAGGCACGATCTACCAAGCAGTCTTTAATGACCAAATTGGAAAGGATGATGCCAAACAACTATTAGCCGGCTGGCTTCTAGAATGGGGAGTATCAAAAGAAAACGTCGAGGAAATTATAAATAGTATTGATAGTAAGGAGACCATTGAAAAATTAGAGAATAATATTAATCTTGTTGGTACCGAAATCAAACCAAAAGGTATTCCAACTATGATTTACGATGGGGGAAAGCACCTGGGGCTGTTTAAGTAACCTTGAAATTTCCTGAAAAAAGCATATACGTCTTGCCATATAGGTGATATTGTGATAAAATTACAGGTATGGAAACAATTACTAGGAGAAGGCCAAAGGGCAGTCGACATAAATACACCGTAGTAGCGATTATTATCTGTATCCTAGTTGGGGCATTAATAGCAGCAGGGGTAGTTGTATTCTTGAATCGTGATCGAATTTTTGTCAATAGTGGTAGTTCAGAAACCACAAATAATGACCAAAAAGACACTGCCAATAGCTCAGCCCATAAGTCAGAAAGCAATGGAGAATCTACTAAGAATGAGACCGCACCACGAGAAACAGAAAAAGCGTCAGTATCGCAGTATGAGGGTGGTGATCCTAACGAACTCGAAGCAATTACCGGTAACATTAATTATGCGGGGATCAGTGGAGAAAATTTTATAATTCGAGCTACACTTGACCAAGCGCTTGGTAATTCAGGGACCTGTAGCTTTACTCTAACCAGCACCACAGGAATTGTTGTTACCGATACGTCTAGTACCAACGCTGGTCCAACTACCAGTTTTTGTTCATATTCAATACCAGCAGCAAGCATTACTTCTGGATATTGGACTATTTCTGTTAAAGTTACAGGTGGAAACAAAGAAGGAATTATTACAGGAGAGGTTAGCATTTAAATGGAAAGCAAAGTAGCAAGAAGAATGTTTAGTTTTCCGGACAAACTATTTTTGTTGTTTGTTTTTTCGGTGATGGTAGTATTAGGGTTTCTAACTTTTATGAACATGGCAAACACCACTGCTGTGCATCCTGCTTATGACGGCTTTAATGCTGGAAACATTATGTCAGATTATATTATGAGTGATTATACCTCAATGTCAGAAAGCAGCATTCAGTCCTTTTTAAAATCAAAAAATTCTTGTAATAATACCAACACTTCACTTGCTAATATTTACCCTGATCATAATTATCATATCGTAAATGGCCATTTTGTTTGTATGGCAGAGGAAAGCTTTGACGGCGAATCTGCCGCACACATTATTTGGCAAGCAGCCCAAGACTATCGAATTAACCCAAAAGTTCTTATTGTCTTATTAGAAAAAGAGCAGGGCTTAATAACGGATACTTGGCCTAATTCCGATTTGCAATATCGTTCAGCAACTGGTTATGGTTGTCCAGATACAGCAGCTTGTGATTCTCAATACTATGGCTTTAAAAATCAGGTTAGAAACTCGGCTAAATTTTTCCGTAAAAACTTAGACGGAGACCCAAACTGGACCAATTATCCAATCGGTAGAAACTCAGTACTTTATAATCCAGATCAAAACTGTGGCAGTTCGATTGTCAATATAGAAAATTTGGCGACCGGCGCGTTATATACTTATACGCCTTACCAGCCAAACGATGCGGTTTTAAATGCTAATCCAGGTACAACTGTTCATTGTGGTGCTTATGGTAATTCAAACTTTTATCGTCTCTTTACTAGCTGGTTTGGAGATACACATGCAACGCTCAGTAGTATTCATGTTTCTGGTATAGATACTTATACGTTTAAAACTAGTACTGGAAAATACATCGCAGCGGCTGGTGATACTATAGGCTCAAGGATTATTATCTCAAGCAACGCAAGCGAAGCCAATCGTCAATTTAAATTTGAAAGATCTGGAGATTTTTATGTAATTAGAAATGTGGCTACTGGATTGGTCTTGGATGTAGCTGGCGGCGGAACGACAAACGGTGTTGGTGTGCAACTTTATACAGCTAATGGCACTTGCTCCCAAAAATGGTATTTTGCGGACAATAAAGACAATGGCAGTTACACTTTAAGATCAGCATGTTCTTGGAAAGCGCTTGATGTGCCAGGGGGTAATATGAACACTGAGGGTCTAGAGCTACAAATCTACGATAATAATAAAACAGCGTCACAACAATACAAATTAATTGATACGGCCTCGGCCGCAGTATCTGACGGAGTATATGTCCCGACCACGTTATCAGAAAAAACTATGGATATTGTTGACGGTAAAACTGCCAACGGCACCAAACTTCATACATTTGAATATACCTATGGCAATAATCAGCAGTTCTCATTTACAAGAGCAGAGGATGGATATTACACCATAAAGAACATGGCATCCGGAAGAGTACTCGATGTTGCTGGCGGTAGTAAAGACAATGGTGCTATGGTTCAGCTATATGATTATAATAGCACGTGCGCACAAAAATGGATTGTAGAAAAAACCGGATTAACAGGATATTTGTTCCTTTCCGCCTGTTCCAGCAAAGCGATTGACGTTCCAGGGGGTAATATTAATAATGTATTCCAAAAATTGCAGATTTATACATTGAATAACACTAATGCACAAAAGTGGCAGTTACATAAACTAAACACGCTCGCAGACGGTAATTATGAAATTGTCTCAGCACTTGATAGTAAAAAAGTAGCAGATATCACTGCTGGTACTGACAGAGCAAAGAATGGCACAAATATTCAGCTATATACGTCAAATGGCACTAATGCACAAAAGTTCCAGGTTGCCTATAATGCAGCTCAGCGTGCTTATATCATCAAAAACCCTACCACTAACCGCGTGCTAGATGTCAGTGGTGGACTGTCAAGCAATGGCGCCAATGTCCACATCTGGGACTGGAACGGCACTTGCGCACAATTCTGGCATCTACATAAGCGAACTGATGGGAAATATAGTTTATATTCCGCTTGCTCGGATAAAGTTTTAGACGTCTCTGGCGGTAATAGTAGTAATGGAACTAACATCCAAACTTGGAGCTCGAATGATACAGACTCACAGAAGTGGACATTCAACAAGATCTAGTCTTATTTCTTTAATTTTGCGTTGACCGCTCTAAGTGGTGCTGTTATTTTCCAACTAGCACTTTTTTCCATATCCTTAATAATTTTCTCTAGATCACGGATTCTTATTTCCTTAGCATAAATTTGTTTTTTTAACTCAGCGTTCGAAGCAAGTTCAGCGGTAATTTTTTCATAATTCTTAGGTGCACGTACTTTTGTGGATGGTGTATTCTTAGAAGTAATTCTAAAAATATTTTGAAATACGAATATTTCATCACCGCATAGTTTTTCAAAAGCAGAACTATCTAAATTAGTATTTTGAACATGAGTCTTTTTAATAATTTTTGGGGAAAGACTTAAATCATACTTTTTATTGATATTAGCAATAAACTCAACAAAAGACTTCTCCGTAAAAAAACGAAGATGCGTACTATCTAAAATCCCTCGTGCTGCATAATTAAACTTTCCATCTAATAATCCAGCGATGACATCGATATGTGCTATATTGGGAATACTTACGATAATTTTACCATCAGGTGAGAGTTTTCTTGCTAAAATTGATATAATGTAATCTGGCTCTGCCAAATGCTCAATGATATCACCGCACAGTATACAATTATAGCGTCGTTTATCTTTAAGAAACTTACAAAAATTCTGGTCGGTCGAGTCACCAAGTTTCATCTGATATACATGGTCATAAGATTTCGCAGCAATTTCTGCTGCAACTGCTTCTAATTCAATACCATCAACGACGCAGTTTTGCAGTGATTTGACTTTCTTCCCAATATAACCCACACCACAACCAACATCAAGAATATATTTGGATCCAAGCGCTTCTTTAGCAAGTGTAGCATGCGAATCATTATCAGAATCAAGATCAATCTCATATTTATCTACAGTATATTTATTACTAGGCTCTTTTTCGGCTAATGTATTTCTGGTAGAATTTGCAACAATCTGATCCATTTTGGCTTCCTATTTATTAATAATATTATATCAGAATATGTTATAATTAATAAAGAGTATATTTAGATATAAAGACATTGATATATGAAAGGATTTGACAGTGAAAGACCGTCTAGAAAACTTTTTTGTAACATTGTATCGTGGGACAAAATCAGCTTGGCGAAAGTATCACTTGTTGATTCCTCCAAAACTTTGGTGGAAATATATTAAACTATTGCTTGGCTTTAGACCACCTAGATCTACCTTATTAGATCCAATGAACAAAGACGATTATAATGAATGGTTAGATAGTAATCCAAAATCTCAGACTAAAAGTCCAGTCAAAAGATTAAAATATCGTCCGCTCATATCTGTGATTATTCCAGTCTATAATGTCAAATCGGAATACCTAAAAGCCTGTATCAATTCAGTACTTGCGCAAACTTACAAAAACATTGAGATTTGCATAGTCGATGATGCGTCTACTTCAAAAGAAACTTTAGACGCACTAAAATCATACGAAAAACGTAAAAACGTCAAAATCAAACACCGCGCTAAAAATGGTCATATCTCAAGGGCCAGTAATGATGCCTTAAAAATGGCTAGCGGTGAATATGTCGCTCTGATGGATAATGATGATATTATCCCTGAGAATGCAATTTACGAAGTGGTATTAGCGTTAAATGAAGATCCCACTATCGATATGATTTACACTGATGAGGACAAAATAGATATAGATGGCAAACGTTGTTTACCAAACTTTAAATCTGATTTTGCACCCGATACTTTCTTTAGTAGTAATTATATGTCACACCTTGGAGTTTTGAGAAAATCAATCATTGATAAAATCGGTGGATTTAGAGTAGGCTTTGAGGGCGCTCAAGATTATGATCTCTATCTTAGATTCCTAGAAAAAACTGACCGCGTTTATCATCTACCAAAAATACTCTATCATTGGCGCATGGTAGAGGGTTCAACTGCGGCAAAAATGGATAATAAAAATTATGCTATGGAGCGAGGGAGATTAGCATTAGAAGAAGCATTAAAACGCAGAAAAATAAAAGGGAAAGTACTTATTCCAGAAGGCGTACAATCCTATGTTATAGAATATGACATAAACAAAAAATCAAAAATTAGTATCATTATTCCAACTAGAGATATGGCGAAACTCTTAAAACGCTGCTTGAAGTCCGTCTATGAGAAAACCACCTACCAGAATTTTGAAGTGATAGTAGTAAATAATAATAGCAGCAAAAAAAGTACTTTCAAATTGTTTAATAAGTATAAAGAAGAGCATGACAATTTTTACGTAATTGATGCTCCAATCGAATTTAATTACGCAACGTTGAATAATTTAGCTGTGGAGCAGGCAACTGGAGATTACATTGTGCTCTTGAATAATGATACAGAAGTGATAACCCCAAACTGGTTAGAGTTAATGCTGGGCTACGCATCACAAAAACATGTCGGTGCCGTAGGGGCAAAATTACTATACTCCGATAGGACGATTCAGCATGGAGGTGTAATTTTAGGACTCGGCATCGGATCACATGCCTTTGTAGGCCTAAATGAGGACGCTAGAGTTTGGGGCTGGAGATTATCAGTACCGTATAATTATAGTGCTGTTACTGGCGCCTGTTTAATGGTAAGCAGAAAAAAATGGGATGAAGTTGGTGGATTAGAAGAAACTCTAAAAGTAGAGTTCAATGACGTGGACTTTAATCTCAAGTTACTAGAAAAAGGATATTATAATGTATTTTTGCCGATGGTAGTTTTGTTCCACCACGAGTCAAAATCAAGAGGAAAAGATGATACTGCGGAGAAAAAGAAACGTTCAAAGGCTGAACATAAATATATGTATTCAAGGTGGGGTAATGAAATTAAGGATGATAGATTTTATAACCCTAGTTTTTCTAGAGCAACATGGTATGTACTAGATAGAGGCAAGAAAAGGAATAATAATGGGCATAAATAAAACAAAAGATTACCTTAAGAAAAATTTTCGAGTTTTTTATGATGTCTCTCGTTCAGTAGGACATGGCATCAAAGAGTCAAAACTAAGAAGACTATCAGAAAAAAGAGACCAAGTCATACATAAGAAAACTGTCCAAGTCGACTCTGAGATAGCCAAACTTTTCTGTTTCCCAACGACCAATCGTATTAATCTAGTATTTAGTGAATTTACAACTAGAAAAATAGAAGGAAGTAAGCAATCAAGCGAGTTATTAACAATAGCCTCAAAATTCGCAAGGAACAACGATTACGCTCTTAGAATTATTGCCAGAAACGAGCTTCCTAACCCAAAAGTCTATTCAGACTTTTTAGAAGTAAATCATTTAAAAATGCCAGAATCGATTAGCTTTTACACTGACAAATCTACAAGAGTATCGTGCCCAGTTCATCGCCTAGAAGTAACTGATGGTGATGTGTTTTTCCTAGAAACAGAAGTGAGTAAATTAAAGGAGTGGATAAAAAATGGAAAATAATAGTACACCATGGCAAATACCGCTAGAAACTCGCAAATGTGAAGCAGAGGCTGCATTAGGAAACGGTAAGAAGCTAGCCATCATCCTTTATTCCGACGTGGACCTGTCTTCCTCGTTTCGCTATCGTGCATATAATATATACCAACAAACCAAAAAAAGTGACAAATGGCAGCTAATTTATTTCTTCGAAAATGAGCTTGAATCCGTTAGGGAATTCCTATCCGAAACCACAATATTTATTTTTGGCCGTATTCCAAAATGGAAACCATGTTATGACGAACTGGCGCTTGAAGCAAAATCTTTAGGTATAAAAATTGTCTATGACCTTGATGATTGTGTTTGTGGAACGCGCTACGTCAAAAATATGTTTAACGTCGTTTCGCCAGACACCATCGACCAAGATTATTGGATTGCCACCAGTGCCAATTTTGAACTCTTTTCCTATCTTGTAGATGGATTTATTGTTACCAACGACTATCTAGGAGAAATATTATCAAAGTCTCACGACAATAAACCGTATCGAGTAATTAAGAATTTTTTGAACGAAGAGCAGGTCGAATATTCAAACAACTTATTAGACAATTTTGGCAAAATTAACCCCCAGAATTTTACGATAGGTTACTTCAGTGGATCGCACACCCATGCTACAGATTTTGAAGTAGTATATCCAGAATTATTGCAATTGTTGCGCGATTATCCAGACATACATTTAAGAATTGTTGGCATGCTAAAATTGCCAGACTCGGCAAAAGAATATCTAGAGAGTGGGCAAATTGAATATGAAGAGATGGTAGATTTTCTGACTCTAGAAAAATTAATTTCTGAAGTAGACGTTAATATTGCACCCCTTGCAGATAATGTGTTTGCTAATTGTAAATCAGAATTAAAGTTTTTTGAGGCAAGTCTTGTTAATGTCCCTACCGCTGCCTCGCCATCCTTCAGCTTTAAAAAAGCCATTAAGAATAAGAAAACTGGTTTCTTGTGCCAACCTGGCGAATGGTATAATACAATATTTGAACTCTATCGTAGTGAAAAATTATGTCAAGAAATTGCCAAGGCCGCGCATGAGTACTGCATAAAGAACTACACAGGTAATACGTGCTTAAAACAAATTGAGGAAACTTATAATTTTTATGGAACACGCTAAAACCATCACTGTCATTTTACCAAATTACAATTATGCAAACTATCTTCCACAAAGAATAAAAGAAGTAATTGACCAAACTTATCCAGTAAACGAAATTGTAATTTTAGATGATGCTTCTACGGATGATAGTGTAGAGGTAATAAATAAATTGGTTGCCAAGATTAAGTATGGCATGCCAAATTTAACGATAAAGACCGATTTTAACAAAAATAATTCTGGGAATGTTTTTTCGCAGTGGCAGAAAGGAATTAAATTAGCATCATCCGAATATATTTGGATTGCAGAGCTAGATGATAAAAATAAACCAGCCTTCCTAGGAACGGTAATCCAAGGATTTAATGATCCACAGACTGTATTGTCATATTGTAATTCCAAATACATTAATGACAATGGAAAACTAGTTATAAAAGATAGTTTGCGCAAGATAAAAGATTTGCTCCGTAGGCGACATGCCACAAAAGATTATAACGTTAGTGGTATGACTGAGCTAAATCGAAATTTAGCAGTTTATAATTCAATACCAAATGTTTCTGCAGTCGTATTCAAAAATCTCCCAAATTTAGTGAATATTTTAGATGAAAGCAAGCAGTATCAATTATCGGGAGACTGGATTTTTTATATTGAATTGGCAAAAAAAGGAAAAATCGCTTACAGCCATGAGACCCTAAATCAACACCGTATCCACAGTGATAGTGTGTCAAGTAGCGTGAACCTAAAGCAACGTTACCATGAAATGATCACAATTCATAATAAATTGAAGAATACTCCTGGTATTAAAAATGACACTATACAACGTATGGACAAAATTGAACAAACCCTAAAAAATAATTGGAGTATAGAAAATGATTAAAAAATTCAAAAAATTCATATTTGATAATTATAAATACCTGCTATTCTCGGCGATCTTTTTAATTATTAATGCAGGTTTAATTTATAATATGCGCTCTGTAGTGGGGAATAAGATACTAATAATTGCTTTGCTTCTAATCGTGCAGATCGTTTTGCTAATTCTAGGATTTTTCCTGAAGCAAAGAAAAAACTGGGAACATCATCAACTACTTTTGCTTTTTTCAATTGTACTAGGTTTGATGTATGTTTTCCTGATGCCGATTGGCACACCACCAGACGAGGCTCACCACTTTAGAAGGGCTTATAGTATCACAAACGGACGACTTCTTGCAGTAAAAGGGGATTCTGAAAAAGGTGCAGGTGACACTTTGCCAAATTCAGTCAACGAACTATTTTCGTACGGTCCAGGAGAAATTAGATACAACAAGATGCCAGATATTATGGCAAGAACATCTGAGGCGGATTCTGAAAGCTTTCAAGAATTTAACAATATGGCTTTGTATTCCCCAATTGCTTTTATTCCACAATCTCTCGGAATTGCTATTGGGCGAGTCTTGCATTTACCAATGATTTGTATATTCTATCTGGCTAGAATTTTTAATCTTGCAGTATGGATACTGATTTTATATTTTGCTATAAAAAAGATGCCATTTGGAAAGAGTGTATTATGCATGATACTCTTAATGCCAATATCTATGCAGGCGGCAGCCTCTTGTCAAGCAGATGCTTTGACTAATGCTTCAACTATCGCACTGATGGCATTTACTTTTTATAAGATTAAGAAACCAACATTATTAACAAAAAAGGAGATAGTAATAGCAGCAGTACTTGTATTATTTATTGCTATGGGTAAGATTGTTTACTTGCCAATATGCTTCCTATTACTATTACTTCCTAAAAAATGCTTTAAAGACAAAAAACATAAAATCATATTACTACTTTCACTTCTTGGATTAGCCGTAATTCTGAATCTAATATGGCTCAAGATTTCTTCTGGATACCTAATAGAAACAAATCCTGGTGTGAACCCAAGCGAACAAGTAAGCAATATTCTCCATAATCCACTCAGTTATGTCTCAGTAATGTTTAGGTCGGTTTTCAGTAATGGTTTATTCTACTTTTTCTCATTCTTTGGCTCTGGCCTGGCATACTTTAATGTACTTATTGAACAACCATATATTTTGGGATTTGCCTTCTTACTATTCTACATTTATATATCAGAGAACAGACAAAAATATTTCCTAGAGAATAAACAAAAGATATTCTTGGCAGCTGTGACTATAGTTTGTATAGCATTAATATTTACCAGTCTCTATATTCAATGGACTGCGGTAAAAGCCCCACTTATAGAAGGAGTGCAAGGGAGATATTTCATACCACTTGTGATGTTAATATTATCCTTACTCACGCCACTCGGCAATAATCGAGCACCAAAGGACATGACAATTTATGCTTTTGCTAGCGTTAGCGCACTTAGCATTTACGGCCTGGCTTCTTACATGTGTTATTATTTGCAGTAATAACAAAATAGCAAATAAAGGCTAACAATGTAGCTCCAGAAATATAATAAGAGATACGTTGCAAAGTTGTTCCAGGGTAAGTGATAGTAATTCTAGCATCTTTTTCTAAGTTAAATTCAATAAATCCATCTTTTGACATATAGTAAGGTAAAATTTCAGAAATATCGTCTGCATACCGTGCTTTAATCTCGTATCCAAGATAATAATACCTCGGTATAGTAACAGTAGATGATTGCGAGACATTACTTACGTCAAAATCTAAGTCAGGTGTATTACTTTTAATGTCAGATATAACGATTTGGTTGTCACTAGCAATAATGTCGTGGGTATGACTCTTAA
The DNA here is from genome assembly GCA_964471175.1 of uncultured Candidatus Saccharibacteria bacterium. Classification (GTDB taxonomy): domain Bacteria; phylum Patescibacteriota; class Saccharimonadia; order Saccharimonadales; family Saccharimonadaceae; genus Nanosyncoccus. Next base: position 30,191 of record CAYYEY010000001.1, on the reverse strand, counting down.
TATAACTGCTGTCAGTGCTTGTGGCGGGTGTGGCTGTAGGAACATAATCGACGATATATGATGATTCATAAGACAAGTTATTCTGCTCTGGCGCGTATTCTGGTTTAAGACAATTATTAATCTGAGTAACACTAATGATACTAGAAACCATGATCAGAAGCACGATAAATATTTTGCTTATTTTACTATTAATTAGATGGGAGACAAAAATTCCAACCAAAATGGACATAGCAACAGCCACAAACGATAATAAGCGCCAAGGGAACTGAATTAAAAGCATAGTATCAGGAACCAAGCCCCATGTAAATAATGTGCTAGAGAAATAAATACAAAGAATACAAATTAAAATTCCAAAGATTAAAAATGGCTTATTATTATCAGAACGTATTTTTCGATAATTAATGATAGAGTATATCAGCGTACCTACTCCTAGTAGGCTCAACATTAATGGAACACCCACAAACGTTTTATCGAATGACAATAAATAATCAAAAGGTACGCGCCAAAAATTGAGATTATCCGCCGTTGTCATAAAGTCAGATTTAAAAACATAATAACCAGTATTTAAGTAGTTTTCTATTAGCGGTAAAATGAATGGCAAACTTATCGATGCTGTAGCAACAATGCTAATCAGAAAATAGCAGATTTTCTTTTTCGAAATAAACATTTTAATTTTTGGTAAGAAGCAAATGAAGCAGAAAATAGTAAAATAAAGAGTTATCACTAAATGCGAATGTATCATGCCCGCACAGCCGATAGTGAAATAAAGTAAGAATGACCTATATTTCTCGTGCATCAAATAATACAAACCAATGAGAGTTATCGGTATAAAAACAAACATTAACGATTCCGCCATGGCACTTCTTATGAGAATGTCTGTTAAAACATAAGGTACTGTGATGTAAAAAACTGCAGAAAGCAAAGCAGCCTTCTCATTTTTAGTAACCAAAAGAATCAATTTACGCATGAACATTCCAGCACATATAAGAAGCAAGAAATAGAATATTCTAATAGCAGCATAAACACTCAGTCCAAATGGGCTAATAAGTTTATATATTAAACCAGTTATTACATGTGGGAGAGGTGGATAGAATAATCCTTCGCCGTAGCCAAAGTCGTTTGAGACCGTGCCATAAATCTTACTTGTAAAAATATCAAAAAAACTATGATTAGAAGTTCCAATTGCTGACGCAGCATGATAGCTTAAGTCATGACCAGCGGGATAACTGGTCTGCCACAATACACCAAGCGCCAAAAAAGCAACAGCCGAAATAATCAAAAAATGTTTTACGACGGTTTTTCCAAAAAAAGATTTTATAAACTGTACAACCTTCATGTTTCTCCTAAATACATTTTATCATAAAATATACCCATAAGTATTATTTTAAAGATATTAAAATAGAATCCTAATTTATGATATAATAATACTAATAAGTGGAGCAAATATGCCAAAAAAGAAGGTTATTATTATTGGCGGTGGGCCGGCTGGTTTGACGGCTGGGTATAAATTGCTAGAAGATAGCAAAAATTATGATGTCACAGTCTTAGAAGCTACCAATGAAATCGGTGGAATTTCTCGCACGGTTAAACATAAAGGCAACCGTATGGATATTGGTGGTCACCGCTTCTTTTCTAAAGATCAAGATGTATTAGATTTTTGGGATAAAATCATGCCAGTGCAGGGTTTTCCATCTTATGATGACAAGAAACTTCACCGAGAAAAACCATTAGTTCCGGGCGGCCCTGATCCAGAAAAAGAAGACAAAGTAATGCTCGTTCGTCAGCGTATCTCGCGAATCTACTACTTAAAAAAGTTTTTTGATTATCCAATTACAATGAAGCCACAAACTTTTAAAAACATGGGTTTGAAACGCACAGTGTCTAGTGGATGCAGCTACATTAAAAGTGCAGTAGTAAAAAAACCAGAAGATTCACTTGAGAGTTTCTACATTAATCGTTTTGGCAAAAAATTATACAGTATGTTCTTTGAAGGATACACAGAAAAGTTATGGGGTCGTCATCCACGTGATATTTCTGCAGATTGGGGCGCACAACGCGTAAAAGGTCTTTCTATCTCTGCCGTACTTAAAGATATGTCAAAGAAAGTGCTGCATATCAAAGGCAAAAATGTAGAAACCTCGCTCATTGAAGAATTTATTTATCCAAAATATGGTCCCGGCCAATTGTGGGAAACAGTAGCAGAACAAATCAAAAAAATGGGCGGACAGATCCTAAAAAAGCACAAAGCCATAGAGATAACAGTGAAAAAGAACAAAGTGACAGGTGTAATTTGCGAGGTTGGTGGCAAGAAAATTAAGTTAAAAGCAGATATTGTAATTTCCTCCATGCCCTTAAAAGATTTGACTCTAGCTCTTGACGTAGAGATGCCAGAATCAATCAAAAAGATTGCCGCCGGCTTACCGTACCGTGATTTTGTAACAGTGGGCCTTCTAGTGAAAAAATTGAATCTTAAAAATGAAACTAAAATTAAGACCCTTGGGGATATCGTTCCAGACTGTTGGATCTATGTACAGGACACTGATGTTAAATTAGGTCGAATTCAGATTTTTAACAACTGGAGTCCATATATGGTAAAAGACCCAGATCATACAGTCTGGGTTGGCCTAGAATATTTCTGTAATGAAGGCGACTATTTTTGGAAAATGTCTGACAAAAAATGCATTGATTTTGCTACAGATGAACTTATTAAAATGGGAATTATTAATAACAAAAAACAGGTTTTAGATTCCCATCGTGAAAAAGTACAAAAAGCCTATCCAGCGTATTTTGATACCTATAAAGATATTGATAAATTGATCAATTATTTAAATAAGTTCGATAATCTTTATTGTGTTGGGCGTAATGGTCAACATAGATATAATAATATGGATCATTCAATGGTTACAGCTTTTGAAACTGTAAAAAACATTACAGGTGGTAAGAAAACAAAGGAAAATATTTGGAATGTCAACACCGAAAAAGAGTACCACGAAAAGAAATAAAGACACGTTTAGAAAAATAGTTCAGTGGCTAAAACGACATGAAAAATCAATCATTGTTACTATTCTAGCACTAGCCACAGTTTTTAGGGTGTTACTTGCACTAAACACCCCAATAAATATCTGGCCAGAACAAGTTTATGATGACAATTTAATGCAAGAATATGCTCTTAATATCCGTGGTGGGAATTGGTTGGGGGAATATAATCAATTAACCCTCACCAAAGGAATAACCTTTTCAGTATTTATGGCAGTATGTAATTTTCTTTTAATTCCATATAACTTAGGCCTAGTACTATTATGGATTTTAGCTGTTTTTGTGGTTTGCCAAGCATTCAAACCAAAATTTGGAGTAAAAAGTAGAGCCTTACTTTATATTTTGTTACTTTTTGCACCGTGTATGTTCACAACATTAATATCGCAACGATTATATCGTAACGCTTTGTTGCCAGCTGGGACTCTACTTATTTTTGGGAGTTTTATTGGACTATATCTCAGAAGAAATAAAAACATAAAAACTTTGATACCATGGAGTATTAGCGCGGCAGTTTCTCTGGCGTCTTATTGGTTTATTAAAGAGGATTCAATTTGGGTTCTGCCATTTATAGTAGTAATAAGCATACTCTGTTTAATTTTTTGGGTCAGAAAATGGTTCATTTTAAGAAAATTGAAAAAAGAAGCAAAAGAATTATTATGGCCAAAATTTTTATTATTATTTGCCCCGTATATTTTTCTTATAGTCGTTAGCGTGGCCTATTCATTTATCAACTATCAATCATACGGAGTATTTACTACTTCTGATAAATCAAGCGGTAACTTTGCTAAAATGATTAAGAGCATGATGATAATAGATGATCCAAACAGACAGGGAACAGACGTTTGGATAACAAAAAACATGTTTGAAAAAATCTATGATAATAGCCCAACTTTTGAAAACCTAAAAGAAGAGGTGTCGGAAATTAAAAGTTGGACTAATGATAGTGGCGAATCGCTCGGAGATTTAGTAATTTGGAAAATTAGACTAGCAATGTCGAATAAAGGCTACTACAAAGATGCTAAACAAGCCGATGATTTTAGTAAAAAAGTAGCAGATGAATTATCCGATGCATTTAATGATGGCCGTCTAACAAAAGACAGCAAAATTCATATTAGTGCACAAATGCGAGGCATGGACTTTGAGGATATCATTAATGGACTAGGAAAACAAGCGGAATGGTTTTGGCTCTTAAGTGTTTATGATGATACTGGAATAAATAATTATAGGAGCTCTGGCGATGCGGCAAGGTTAAGGCAAATTGGTAACTTCACCAACAGTCTTTACGTTCCAGCCGAAAGTGAATACAGGGACATCAAAGCGATTAATTATTCAAACGGAATTGTTAAAATTTACCAAAAACTATCAATGGTAGTGAATATCCTGTCTGGTATATCACTAGTAATAGCGTTGATAATTCTTGTGCGTCGTATCATACAAAAAGATTACAAGGACTTTGATCTAGTGGCCGCTTGGCTAGGGATAGCACTTAGTGTGCTTTTGCTACTGATGGAAGTATCCCTATTCTTGGGATATTTAGACGACGAGGCTATTAATACCTTTAGGAATTTTTACTGCGCGTCAGCCATGCCTTTGTTGCAACTATTGAAGTATATTCCTATACTGTTTGTTGCTAAGGAAGGGTGGAGTTATTTGTCAATCAAAAAGATGCTAAAAACAGGCAAAAATAAATAAAATTATATCAGTTAAGTGGTGGTAAACTACTGGTTTTTATGCTAAAATAGATATTAATAAACAGGAGTTTTTCATGAAAGGAATTATTTTAGCAGGCGGTTCTGGTACCAGACTATATCCGCTAACTTTAGCCACTTCTAAACAGATGTTACCAGTTTATGATAAGCCAATGATTTATTATCCACTTGCCACCTTAATGCTTGCTGGTATTCGCGATATCTTAATTATTTCCACCCCAGCCGATCTCCCTAATTTTGAAAGACTCCTAGGCGATGGCTCTAAAATGGGTATCAAACTTTCCTATAAAGTACAACCTTCTCCAGATGGTTTAGCCCAAGCCTTTACACTAGGAGAAGAATTTATAAATGGTGAACCATGCGCTATGATTCTTGGCGATAATATTTTCTATGGTCATGGTTTCGTCAGCTCGCTACTTGATTCTGTAAAAAACGCCGAGAATGGCCGCGCTACTGTATTTGGCTATTACGTTAACGACCCAGAACGTTTTGGTGTGGTAGAGTTTGATGAGGAATGGCACGCGCTTTCTATTGAGGAAAAACCAGAGCACCCTAAGAGTAATTATGCCGTAACTGGTCTTTATTTTTACCCTGCTGGAGTATCCGATAAGGCCAAGACCATTCAACCATCTGCAAGGGGAGAACTAGAAATTACCTCACTAAATGAGCTTTACTTGAAAGAGGGTAGTCTTGATGTTCAAGTTCTTGGTCGTGGTTTTGCTTGGCTTGATACCGGCACCATGGATTCCCTAGCCGATGCCTCAGATTTTGTTCGCGTTATTCAGAAACGCCAGGGCGTAGAAATATCCGCTCCGGAAGAAATCGCTTTCAAAAACGGCTGGATTTCCAAAGAAGAACTATTAGAATCAGCTAACAAATATGGCAAATCTAGCTATGGCCAGCATCTAAAGAGAGCAGCTGAGAAAAAGAGCAAAGACATCTAATAAGTAGGAGAAAAAATGGGAAACTTTACTTTCGAAAAAACAAAAATCGACGGCGTTTATGTTATTACGCCCAAGGCGTTTGGTGACGAACGCGGCTATTTTATGGAAACATATAGTGTCAAGGATTTCAAAGAAGCTGGTCTTAGTTACAATTTTGTCCAAGATAATCAGTCTAGTTCAAAAAAAGGTGTTTTGAGAGGTTTACACTTCCAGACTGGTCATCCTCAAGCGAAATTAGTTCGCGTCTTAAAAGGCGAAGTTTTTGATGTTGCTGTTGATCTTAGGGAAAATAGTCCAACTTATGGTCAGTGGGTTGGCGAAAGATTATCTGAAGAGAACAGGAAACAGTTAATGATTCCACGTGGTTTTGCTCACGGTTTTCTGGTTTTGTCTGATACTGCGGAATTTGCTTATAAATGTGATGACTTCTATCATCCAGAGGAGGAAGGCGGCATTATTTATGATGACAAAGATATCAAGATCAAGTGGCCAGCAGTTGATACAGAAATCATCTTAAGCAAAAAGGACACGAAACACCCAACGTTAAAGGAAGCAAACATTACATTTAAAAAGGAGGAAAATGTCTAAAAAAACTATTGTAGTTACTGGCGGTGCTGGATTCATTGGCTCAAATTTTGTTTACTACATGCTCAATAAATATCCAGATTATCGTATTATTTGTGTTGATTGCTTGACTTATGCTGGTAACATCCATACCCTAAAACAAGCATTGGAAAATCCAAATTTCCGCTTTGCTAAAGTTAATATCTGCGACAAAGAAGCTGTGAAAAAACTTTTCTCCGAGGAGAAACCAGATATTGTCGTAAACTTTGCTGCAGAGTCTCACGTTGATCGTTCCATTGAAGGTCCAGAAATATTTATAAAAACTAATGTTGAAGGAACTCAAACTTTGATGGAGGTATGCCGCGAATTAGACATCCCACGTTACCATCAGGTTTCTACCGATGAGGTTTACGGTGACTTACCTTTAGATCGCCCGGATCTATTCTTTACGGAAAAGACTCCACTTCATGCGAGTAGTCCGTATAGCGCATCAAAGGCTGGTGCGGACATGCTAGTGATGGCATACTGCCGCACTTATAAATTTCCAGCAACCATTTCTCGTTGTTCTAATAACTATGGTCCATATCATTTTCCAGAAAAACTAATCCCACTTACTATCATTAATGCTCTGAATGGCCAGCCACTCCCAGTCTATGGTGATGGCAAAAACGTCCGCGATTGGCTCTACGTTGAAGATCATTGCCGTGCCATTGATTTAATTATCCATAATGGTAAGATTGGCGAAATCTATAATGTTGGTGGTCACAATGAAATGGCTAATATTGATATCGTTAAACTGATTTGTAAAGAATTAAATAAACCAGAAAGTCTGATCAAATTTGTTGAGGATAGAAAAGGCCACGACCGTCGCTATGCTATTGATCCTACTTTTATCCACGATCAACTTGGATGGCTTCCAGAAACCAAATTTGAAGATGGCATTAAGAAAACCATTAAATGGTATTTAGAACATCGGGAGTGGTGGGAGAATATTCTATCTGGAGAATACAGGAAGGAGGAGCTCTAAATGAAAGTTTTAGTTACTGGCACTTCTGGCCAGCTTGGCCACGATACCATGCTAGAATTAGAAAAACGCGGTATTGATTGTCTTGGTGCCGATCGCCAAGGCGGAGAAAACTATGAATTTAAAACTACTACTCTTGATATTACTGATAAGGACGCCATAAAAAGGGTCTTTGAAGAATATCATCCGAACGTAGTTGTTCATTGTGCAGCATGGACTAATGTTGACGGTGCCGAGGATCCAGCCAATCTAGAGGTAGTTCGCAAAGTCAATGTAGAAGGTACAGAAAACTTAGCTAGGGCTTGTAAAGAAATTGATGCTACTATGGTTTATATTTCTACAGATTATGTCTTTGATGGGCAGGGAACTGAACCTTGGACCCCAGACGATAAGAATTATGCACCGCTCAATGTTTACGGCCAATCTAAGCTTGATGGAGAAAAAGCCGTAACTAGCAATTTGGACAAATATTTTATCGTTCGTATTGCTTGGGTATTTGGCAAGAATGGCAAAAACTTTGTCAAAACTATGCTAGAAGTTGGCAAGAATCACGATGAAGTCCGTGTAGTTGACGATCAGATTGGCACGCCAACTTATACGCCAGACTTATCTAGGCTTCTTGTTGATATGATCCTAACTGATAAATATGGTTTTTATCACGTCACAAACGAAGGTGGCTATATTTCCTGGGCTGACTTTACCAAAGAAATTTTTAAGCAAGCTGGCATTAATTCAAAAGTTGTTCCAGTTACTACTGCAGAATACGGCGAATCAATAGCAAAGCGTCCATCCAACTCGCGCCTTGACAAGTCTAAATTAAAAGAAAATGGCTTTACGCCACTTCCAACTTGGCAAGATGCTCTCGCTCGTTACCTAAAAGAATTAGCATAGTAAATGGCAGAAAAAGAAAAAGAAGAACGAGACGTGTCAAAGCATGATCACTGCCGTGTTACTATTTTGGTGCGCATTAATGATTTGGAGATCGATTTTTCTCACTGTATCAAAAGCCTTTGTAACCAGATTTTAGATGATATGGAAGTACTATTTTTGGTACCCATAAAAGACGAGTCAGAAAAAGAATTAAGCGAAGCAGAAATTGCAGAAAAAAAAATAAAAGAAAGTCATCAAGAAGAAAAACTAAGCATTCTAAACGATTATGCAAAGAAGGATCCCCGTATTAAAATTATCAAAACCAAAGTTAGTGATTATGGCAGGCTTATCAACGCAGCCATTAAATTTGCAAAAGGTGAGTACATCGGCATTGTTGAACCCGTAGACTACATTGATCCAGAAATGTACATTGAGCTTTTTGCTCTCGCAAAAAAACATGACGCTGACATTGTCAGAAGCAATTACTTTGAGCACCGTGACGAGAAAGATCGCATCCACGAATCATTTCTTGCAGATGACGCCGATAAGGTTATTGACCCAGCTAAAGACACTAGCATTTTTTACCAACCACCAGTTGTTGGTTGTGGCCTGTACAAGAAAAATTTTTTACTAAATCGTGACCTGTTATTTATTGAGAATTTTGGCAATAGTAGTCAAAATGATACTTTTTCTTTTAAAACATTAGCGGCTTGTAACAGATTAGTTTTAACGGAAAAAGCTTATTTACACCATCTGGACTTAGACAAAAAAACTCCCGCAATCAAAAAGAAAGAAATGTTCAAAATTAATGACGAATATGCCGAAGCCGAACGTTATTTAAAAAGACATAGTGGCTGGGATATTTATGGTAAAATCTTCCAGGCGGTAAAGTTTGCAAGCTATTTTTATAATATGTTATATCTAGAAGACAAAAATCTTGAACAGTTTATGCTAAGAGCGCGTGCTGAATTCCACGACGCCGATGAAAAAGGTCTACTCGCTAAATCTTACTTTCCAAAAGAGCATTGGAAAACTCTACAGTCCATTCTTAAATATCCACCAAGAGTATTTTTAATGACAATAAAAAAATACCGTAAAGCCGCAAAGTAATTATTGGTCCCAAAGCTTCATATATTCTTTGGTTACTTTTGAGGGCTTTCCATCACACATAACCTTGCCATTCTCAATCAAAATTGCTCTATCGCAAAATCTTTCTACGTTATCCATACTGTGGGTCACCAGCACGACAGTTTGGTTACCATGTAAACTCTTGAAATAATCATTACACTTTTCTTGGAACGCCGCATCACCAACTGCTAAAACCTCATCTAGGACCAGGATATCGCCTCGTGCGCGAATTGCAATAGAAAATGCTAAACGTACTTGCATACCAGAAGAATAATTCTTAAGTTTTTGATCCATGAATTGATCAAGTTCAGCAAAATGCACGATCTCATCATACATCTCGTCCATTTCCTTATTAGAAAATCCAAGTAAGGCACCATTCAAATAAACATTCTCACGACCAGTTAATTCTGGGTTAAATCCTACACCAAGTTCAATAAAAGGCACGAGCGTACCATTAACCGTAACTGACCCTTTATCTGGCAAATAAATTTCTGAAAGAATTTTGAGCAAAGTAGACTTACCGCTACCGTTTCTACCAACGATTCCTAAAAATTCACCTTTCTTAATATCAAAAGAAACACCTCTCAAAACCTCTTGTTTTGTGTATCCCTTCACGCCTTTGATACGATTAAAGATTGCCTGTTTTAGCCCCCAAGATCTTTCCGTTGGTAACTTGAAACTTTTGTATAGATCTTTTACGGAAATTGCTATCTTTTCATCCTCATTGCGTTGAGCCACCTCGCCTCGCATCCGTTTCAAGTACTTATCTACCCAGGCACTCATTAGATTTCCTCCGCAAAATATTTAGAGCGTTTCTTAAAGAACAACACAGAAATTATGAAAAGTACTGTTACGATTCCAACGGAAATTAATCCCCAACCAATGCCAGCAAGTTCCCAGCTAGTAATTGTCACGTCGGTAATTAAGTTTTCCCTCACATCCTGAATGATTTGCGCAACTGGGTTTAACATGATAATTTTACCGGCCAGCAAAGAAGTACTAGTTACCATCGAAAGCGGGTAAATAATTGGTACTGCATAAAACATAGCCTGAGTTAATACGTCCCAAATATTGCCAATATCGCGATACCTAACATTAATAGAGCTAAGAAGTAGGGAAATACCTAGTGCAAAAATATAAAGTTCGATTAGGAGTGGGATAATCATTAACCAAGAGATAGAAGGTGTCACACCATTTATCAAAGTAAAGATAAACACCACACAGATATTAATCAATACATTAATCACTGCTGTGCTAGTAGCGCTCACTACCACGATGTACTTTGGAAAACTTACCTTACGTATCAAATCACCGCGTTGCTCGATAGAATGAATACCTTGTTGAGTACACTCCGTAAAAAAGTTCCAAAGCACTGTACCAACCAAAAGATAAACTGGATAATGTGGAATTTCGTCACCAAACCTCAGCACCTTAGCAAAAACAATATAAAGAATCGCAAACATCAGAAGCGGCTTAATAACCGCCCATAAATATCCTAGCACTGACCCTTGGTAGCGAAGCTTAAAATCAGTTTTGACTAATTCTCCGAGCAAAATCCGATTTTTCTTACTAAAAATCAAAAATCCCATAGATTAATTATACCACAATCATGTATAATAATATATATGGAAACCCCACTCATCTCTATTATTGTTCCAGTATATAATGTCAAACCCTACCTCAAAGAGTGTTTTGACGCACTTTCTCGACAAAATTATCCTAAACTAGAGATCATTTTAGTAGATGATGGCTCCACTGATGGCAGTGGAATAGAATGTGACGAATTTGCAAAAAGAGATTTACGGGTAAGAGTAATTCACCAAGAAAACAAGGGTCTTTCTGCTGCTAGAAATCGTGGAATTCTAGAAGCAAAAGGTGGCTATGTTATTTTTGTTGATTCTGATGATTCTGTTGCTCCAGACTATGTCCAGTATCTTTTCTCGCTGATTGTGAAATATGATTCCAAATTATCTATCTGCGCTCTTAAAGAGATTACTGCTAAGGGTAAAGAAATAAATTACGGTGAGGAATATGTCGAAAAGGTTATGAGCACCGAGGAGACCCTTGGCAGAATGTTAAGAGAGGAAGGTTTCACAGTGGTAGCTTATGCTAAAATGTACCGTCGCGATCTGTGGGAGGGGATTACCTTTCCGGAGGGCGGATTACATGAAGACCTTGCTACAACTTATAAATTAATAGAAAAATGCCCGCGTATTGCTTACGGGCCAGAACCAAAATACATCTACAAAAAACGTGAAGACTCCATTTCAAACAGCGATTTTAATGAGCAAAAACTTGATATCATTACATTCACAGATAAAATGTGTGATGATATCGACAAGCTTCATCCTTATCTTAAAAACACCACAGATTTACGCAGAATGCACGCTAGATTTAGTGTTTTAAGACAAATGGTAAATAAAAAATTATCTCCAGTCCAATCTGGCAAAGAGCAAGAAATAATAGACTATCTAAAAAGTAATCGAAAGTTCATTACTAAAAATCCGGTTGCCACTAAACGTGATAAAGCTGCAATCTATGCGCTTCTTGCCAATAAAAATATATTCAAATCATCCTGGAAAGTTTATTCAAAATTGCGCCCCTAAACTAAAAATAATTATTTTCTAAAAATTTTAGAGTATCTTTCATCGCATCATCAATCGTGAGCTCAGTTTTCCAGCCTAGTTTATCATGGGCTTTATCTGCGACCGCATAAAATACTGGCAAATCCCCTACCCTTCTTGGCGCGATTTTGTATGGTATTTTTCTCCCGCTTGCTTTTTCAAATGCGGCTACCATCTCTAAAACACTTGTACCTTTGCCAGAACCCAAATTATAAATTTGTACACCACCCTCTAAATGATTTAAAGCAGCTAGATGCCCACGTGCTAAATCTACCACATGGATATAATCGCGCACGCAAGTCCCGTCTGGAGTGTTATAATCATTCCCATAGATAGATAATTCTGGGTATTCTCCGCGCGCCACCTTCATTATAATCGGCATCAGATTATTTGGCCGACCCAGTGGGTCTTCACCTAATTTTCCAGATTGGTGTGCGCCAATCGGATTAAAATATCGAAGCAACATTATCTCAAAATTAGAATCAGACTGGGCGACATCTTTTAATATCTCCTCTATCATGTACTTTGTTTTGCCATATGGACTGGCGATATTTTGCCCAGTTGGCAGATTCTCCGTATAAGCATTTACGCCAGGATCACCGTAAACAGTTGCCGAAGAGGAAAATACGATCTTTTTTACCTGGTATTTTTGCATCGCTTCTAATAAGCTCAAAGTACCAATTATATTATTATTGTAATATTTTAGCGGCTCCTCTACGCTTTCTGCCACCGCCTTTAACCCAGCAAAATGTATTACAACGTCAAATTTTCCATTCTCAAATACTTCAAAAACAGCCTTTTTGTTAAGCAAATCTACATGATAAAATCGAGGTTTTACGCTAGTTAATTCAGTAATCGCATCGAGTACAGTTTCTTTACTATTGCATAGATTATCTAATATTTCTACCTCATGCCCAGCTTTGATTAACTCAACTACTGTATGCGATCCAATATATCCAGTTCCACCAGTTACTAATATTTTCATAATATTCCTTTTTTCTATTATACCACCAAACTCTGTTTAATATTTTGCCTACCCAAACAATGCATAAGTATTTTTCTAACTGGTATAGCCATGGTATAATATATATATGAAAAAGGACCCCGGTCTGATATTCAGGATTGCGCTAATTTTTGGCGATATTATCGCTATTCTTTTAGCCTTTCTTTTTGCTTATCTTTTTCGCATTCATATCGACCAACGTCCTTATTTCTTTGAAGCTGACCCTGGGACATTTGTCTCAATTATTCTTTTCTCAATTCCAGCCTGGGTTATTATTTTAGCTATTTTGGGAGTCTACAAAAAATCAATCATTATGAACCGCTCTCGCTCACCAGAACTTGCTAGGCTGTTTGCCGGTGCAATTCTTGGCACTATGACTTTGATCACCTATGATTTCTTTTCCGAAAAAAACATTTTTCCAACTCGTCTAGTAGCGATTTATTCCGCAGTGCTTTGCTTTATCATGCTTATTATTGTTCGTGGAATTATACATTTGGTCAGGACCTATTTCGTTCGCAAAAATCACGGTACTTTACGTGCGCTCGTCATTGGTAATAGTGCCAGCACTACGCACCTCTTAGAACATTTTGCAAGTTTCCCAGAGGATGGTTATTCACTTTCCGCAGTAGTTGCTAATAAAAAATTTATTCCTGTTGAATTTCAAGGCAAAAGATTTAAATCTTTAAAAGAAGCCCTAAAATGGATAAGCGTTGATGTCATTTTCCAAACTGATGAATCTCAAACAGACTACGTCTATAATCAGGCTATTAAATGTCATGCGCTCTATTATTTTGTTCCATCTGAGGCTACTCTCTCCTCACACGTTGGTGATTTGGAACTGATTGGTGATACTCCTGCAATTTCCGTCAGGATCACGCCGCTAATTGGTGGTGCCAGATTAATTAAACGTGCTGTTGATATCATTTTTGGCTCTATTGCTTTTATTATCGCACTTATCCCCATGATTATCATTTGGTTTATTGTTAAATTATCCGACATTCACTCGCCAATTTTTTACAGCGAATATCGTCTGTCGCGTTATAATCACAAGGTCAAAATTTATAAATTCCGCTCTATGAAACCACAATATTCTGGACTTTCTCCAGAACAGGCCTTTACTAAAATGGGTAAGCCAGAGTTAATTACAAAATATCGAGAAAATGGCGATTACTTGCCAAACGATCCTCGCATTACCAAAGTGGGTAGAATTTTGAGAGCAACATCCTTGGATGAGCTTCCCCAACTATTCAATGTTATTAAGGGTGATATTTCCTTAGTCGGCCCACGTGCTCTTGTGCCAGGTGAACTACGCGATTATGGCGATCGCTCGTTACTTTTATCTGTTAAATCTGGGCTCACTGGCTTGGCGCAAGTTTCCGGTCGTCGTGACATTTCTTTTGAGGAACGTCGCGCACTAGATTTGTATTACATCCAAAACTGGTCACTTAAACTAGATTTTAGTATCATGCTTCGTACCATTGGCGCAGTGTTTACTAGGAAAGGCGCTAAATAGATGAAAGTCGCACTTGTTTGCGATTGGCTCACTACCGTTGGCGGTGCTGAGAGCGTGCTTTTAGCGCTACACGAAATGTACAAAGACGCCCCCATTTACACCTCAAAGTATGATCAGAAGGGAATTAATTGGTTTAATGATGCTGACGTTCGCACTGGCTGGTTGCAACTGTTCCCAACTTGTCTGCGCCGTTTTCTTAGTCCTCTGAGACAGCGTTATTTCTCTCATCTTGATTTGTCCGATTACGATTTAGTGATTTCTGTTACCGGCGCCGAGGCAAAATTTGTCAAAACTGACTCAGAAAAACATCACGCAATCCATCTCTGCTATTGTCATGTTCCAACTCAGTATTACTGGCAAATGTATGACGAATATTTAGAAAATCCCGGTTTTGGTATTTTAAACCCACTTGCTAGGTTGGCTCTAAAAATTTTAATTAAACCTCTTAGAAGGAATGATTACAATGCCGCTCAACGCCCAGATGAATTTATTGCCATCTCTCAGCATGCAGCCAAGCAAATCAAAAGATTCTACAAGAGGGAATCAAAAATTATCTATCCTCCGGTTGATCTCAAAAAGTTTTCCACAGACTTGTCCACAACTAAGATAATAAATCAAAACAAAAGTCAAGCAAAAAATCAATATAATTACATCACAACTTCTAGGCAAGTCAACTGGAAACGTCTTGATCTTTGTGTTGAAGCTTGTAAAAAAACAGATCAATGCCTTACAGTTATTGGTGATGGTCCAGAACATAAAAAATTGGTCAAACTTGCTGCAGGCTCGCCTTTGATTAAATTTTTACCACAAATGTCCCAGGATGAATTAAAGAAACATTTATTGGCTTCTGATGCATACCTTTTCCCAAGTCTAGAACCTTTTGGCATTGCCCCAATTGAAGCTATGGCCACGGGCCTTCCGGTTATTGCTTATGGCGAAGGGGGCGCACTCGATTATATCAAAGAAGGTATAAATGGCGCATTTTTCAAAAAACAGACTGTAGATTCTCTAGCTACTACTATTGAAAACTTTCGCCCAGAGAAGTATTCAAAAGAAAAGATTATCGCCTCCACCAAGACTTTTGATAAAGCCGTCTTTAAAGAGAAAATGGCCAAGGAGATTCATGAAAAAGTTCCTAAATAAACTACCAACTATTCTCTTGTATTTCCTTCCTGCTATATTATTTTTTTCATATCATCCAGTAATCTCCTTAGGCAGTAACAACTATATGAACTTCGACTTATCCCTTCCAGAGATTTGGTTAGTATTATTTCTATTCTCACTTTTACCGAAAGCAAAATCAATAATAAAATTTTATGGGGCTAAAAAATTGTTAATCAGCAGTATTATTCCAGTTTATTTCTCCCTTTCCGCTATTTGGTCGGACAACCATATTCGTGCCATTCTTACTTCCGGGATTCTATGGCTTTTGCTTTTCACTGTCCTCGGCATTATCATGCTAATTAAAGAAAAGAAAAACTTAAGAATGGAGCTACTTAAAATCTTACTTATCTCCGCATATTTTATTTCCGCTATCTGTATTTTGCAATGTATTTTAGATCTATTTGGCGTTGGCAGAGAGTATACTTTGCTTTGCAAAGGCTGCACTTATACTGCTTTTGGCTTTCCTCATCCAAACGGATTTGCAATCGAGCCACAGTTTATGGGAAATCTCTTACTTGTGCCTACCCTTCTTAGCTTCTACTTAATATACAAGCACGCTTACAAGAGTCAGAAACAAAAGATTATTCTGAGTTTGCTTACTGTTTTTCTAACTACAACTCTGTTCTTGACACTCTCACGAGGCGCAATCTATGCTTTTGTTATCGGTCTTGCCACGCTGTTTATTGTCTGCAGTATCAAGCACTATTCTCTAATTAAAGCTAAGCTAAAACAAGCTGTATTTTCAGTAGTGATTGTTCTTGTTGCTCTTAGTCTCTCACTTGTGTCAGAGGGGATATTTGCTCAAGTCAGTCCAACTAACGATACTTTTTATTCTGGCGTCACTAAAGCTATTCATCAACTCAGTCTTGGTAAACTTGATTTTAGACCAGCCGAAATAATCGAATTAACAGAAAATACTACTAGCTCAGAAGCAGCAGCCGAAGCAAAGGACGCTGATTCAGAAACGTCCACTTTCTCTGGCTATGTTCCAGAATCTACTAATATTCGCCTCGGGTTCAATTCCCTTGCTATTGATACGTGGAGATCTAACCCTAGGTACTTACTAATCGGTACCGGATTAGGTTCAGCCGGAATTGCTATGAATAAAACCTACCCAGAGAGTACCGGCGCCAAAGAAATCGTCCAAAACGAATACCTAAGTTTGCTCTTAGAAGTTGGAGTTATCGGTGTTACGATAATTATACTTATTGCAATTTATGCCGTGAGGAAAACTCCAAAAAATCCACTACTTATTGCCACTGTTGTCAGCTTTGCCTTTAGCCTTTTGTTCTTTTCCGGACTTCCTAACGCTCTCCATATCTACATTCTCCCCGTCCTTTTTATTACGGGTGCCAAAGACAATCTTTTCATAAAAGATAAAGTTAAGTGTCATTGTCACCAACGTCATTAATATGTAAATAGTAGTTGTTTGAACAAAATCAAAAGAAGAAAATAGTGGAATCCAGCCCACCACCACAAATACAAACTGATGGAAGCCAGTAAATAGTCCAAAGAAGCCGGTCAGCATTGGCCTGAGTGCTAGTACTACAAAAAAGTTCCAGATAAAGAATTTTACAATCCCAAATTTTCCGGGGTCACGCTCCTTCCAGGTAATTTTGCTGTGCATAAAATAAGCAAAGAAAGTTGAAAGAACGCCGGAAATCATTGCTGAAGCCCAAGCCATATCAGCATTTCCTTGGAATATTAGCATTACAGTTATTTCGTAAACCAAGTAATCAAAAGCCGCTGCCAGTATCCCAACGCCAGCAAACTTAAAAATCCTAGACATACTTACATCTTTACTCATTGAAAACCTTTCTAAACCACGAGTCGGCTGGACCAGCGGTCATTAATAAAATCAAATATCCATCACTTCTTAATTGTTTTAATTTCTTTGCTAATTTATCTCCCATCTCTGCCGCTTCACCAATCTCACTGTTAGAAAGCCCTTTGATAAAATCCTCTGGAGCAATTATTTCAAGGTTAGGATCCTCACGCACTAAGAAAGTAGGTAGCCAAAATAATTTATCTGCACCAGAAAAAGCATCCTTGTAATCATCTTTTATTTCATGCTGGCGCACATTCTGATGCGGTTCGTAAACGACGGCGACCTTAGTTAGACCTAGGCGTTTAGCTTCCTCGCGGGCCATCTGAATAGTTGCCGCTATTTCCTCTGGATGATGTCCGTAATCAGAATAAACTAAGTCAGCTATACGTTCAAAACGTCTGCCTACTCCCGGAAAATCATTCAGGATCTCAATGATCAAATCTGCGTCAATCTTTCTCCCGGCATAAGATTTATTGCCATTGATTAAATTCTCACCCGCAAACTCAAAATCGACTTCCTCCGCCATCTCAAAAACCGCCTGCATCGCAAGGCTTGCATCGTACCTTCTGGCTTTACCAGCAAGAGAAAATTTAGAAGCAAGATCAATGGTTTCGGCATTTTGTTTGACCGCCTTACCTTCTAATTCGCGACCGCGAATTACGTTTTCACTTTGACTTTCAAACTGAGAAAATGCTCTCAAATAATCAAGTTTAGTTGGATAAATATCAGGATGATCATAAGATACCGTGGTAATTACCGAGAGCCACGGAGAAAAATGCAAAAAATTCTTATCATATTCATCTGCTTCGTAGATTAGAAATGATGACTTAGAATCATACGTTCCAGCTTCCGCAAAGGGAAGTGTAGTACCAACTAAATATGACACTGGCAAACCTAGATTAAGAGCTGTCCAAGTGATCATTGCTGTCGTGGTAGTTTTGCCGTGAGTACCGGCCACTGCTACCATTTTTAGCCCAAGTTTGTCTACTAAATATGCAATTAATTCATCACGTTTAGAAATTCGGATTCCAAGTTCACGCGCCAAGACAAGTTCTGGATGATCATCTGGCAAAGCGGAAGTATAAACAAACCAATCTACCTTACCCGACTCAAATTGTTTTCTCAAGAAATCGCCATTTTGTGCCTCTGGCCCAATCTCCATTTCAATTTCTTTTCTAAATAATTCGCTAGTGATCGCCCCTTCACTTAAATCCGAACCACAGACAGCAATTCCAGCGTCGCGTGCCATCAAAGCTAGTGGCCCAAGCCCAGTCCCAGAAATACCAGAAATATAGATCTGCATAATCTATATTATACCAAAAAACTATCTTATGACCAAATCATAAAGGCTACTAAAGTTCCTCCAAAGCGGCCTAAGACTCACTAAAAATCAAAACTCCCCTAAGGTTAAACCTTAAGGGAGTAAGTTGTAGATTTGAGTTTAGGTTCTACCAAGATTATTTCTTCTTGAGAGTCAAGAAACCATTGCGTGGGTTCTCATTGACGACACGATCTGCTGGAAGATCAATAGGGGTACCCTTGCCACCTTCTGCAGTCTTAGTGAAGAAGTAAATAGTTTGCTTTTTGCCGCCACGAAGAGTGACTTCAGACTGACGTAGGTAATAAGTAACACCTTTGCTATTAGTATGTTGGTAGGCCATAATTCCTCCTTAATTGATATATATTCTTATCTTATGACTAGGGAAGCAAGATGTCAAGGGGTTTTTGCTACTTTTTTATAAAAATTAAGGCAATTTTAAGGACGCACCAGATGGTAAATCTTATAACGATAATTGCAATTAGTATCAAACATAAGATGGCTACCACACCCGAAAGAGTCAATGTCCAAATTGGTGATGCGAAATCGTAGCGAAACAGCGCGGTAGAAGGTAAAGTTGCTGCAAAAGTATCCTCGATCCTTTCTGTAGTTGGATATTTGGCAATTTCTCCAGTCATACAATCTAAATACCCCTGACTATTCCAAGCCCATCCATTTTGGATTGCCAGTGGCTTGCACACATCCATCGCCTTTGCAAAAACATTACCATTGGGGTTAGTATCCGAGCCGGCTTCATTTTGCGCCCTTTCTAGCGCTTCACCAGCCTTGCGTTCGTATTGATGCTCTAAATAAATTGGACCAGTGCCAAAGGTTACTACAGAAGTTCCGTTTCTTTCAATTACATTGATTACAGTATGGGAAAAAGTAAAATCCTTCAGCTCCTTTAACTTTTCCGCAATTTCTTCATCGCTTCCAGACTCGTCTGCCGCAGTAACGGCCGCTTTTAAATCTGTCATTTTGATGTGGTCAAATCTAAGCAAAGTTGCATAGATAAAAAGAAGCAGTATTAGAATCAAAAATAACTGCCAAGTCTTAACCTGTCTAAGTGATTTTAGCGACTGTCGAATCTGATACTTTTTCAAACCACCCATATTCATTCTTATCTGGTGGGGGCGGTTGGGTTCGAACCAACGACCAAGCGGTTATGAGCCGCCTGCTCTAACCCCTGAGCTACGCCCCCTTTCGGTTCCCACCTTTTCAGATTATTATTTTTTTACACCTAACCCACTAGGCTGGACTTATTTTAACATAAAATGCTATAATAAGAAAGCACAAATGGAACGCATTAAGACTAGATTTCGTCGCCTTGGCTATCGTATTAAACAGTGGTTCGCTGGAGATCACGTTATTTTTCTAGTTGGAGCTGGACTCTGCTTAATCTGGACTTGGGGGGCAATTTCCGCTATGAGCAGAAATTGGGAACTAGAACAACGCCTAGACGCCAAGAAAAACGAGCTTGCACTGATAGAACTAGAAATTGAAGAACTAGAGCTTGAGAATAAATATTACGCCTCTGAGGAATATCAAGAACTTGCCGCAAGGGATCTGCGCAATAAAATTGACGAAGGTGAATCATTAGTCTATCTGCCAGAAAATTCTGATCTTGCAAAATACAAACACGAAATTACTGTTGTAGAGGAAAAAGTAGAAGAGCCTACCAATTTTGAACAATGGATGAACTTCATCTTTGGGATGTAACTAAATTTTACTTGCCGAGTTTAAGATGTAATTATCAGTATTACTATTCTTTTTAAATATTACTTTCCACTTTGGCAGATCCACATTACTCATTTCATTAAGAATACTGTTTTCATAACTTTCCCCCTCAGTATTTACTCCAGCATAGATTTTGCCAGTATTTTTATCGATGGTAAATGCCTTCAAATCAACCTCAACGTAGTTATCATTCTTGTAGGCTTTATCAAGTATTATGCAGGTTCTTAGTTCTGGAGGTGCACAATTTGCGGTTAATTTGTAATTTTCTCCACTCTCGCGCAACTGATAAGTGCCTTCTATTACGGAGTAAGAATCCTTTTTGGTTAGGTCACTACTATTTCCAAAGAATTTATGGTAGACCTCGTTCATTTCATCATAAGTAATGCTAGACGCTCTATCATAAGCCAGATAGCTAATCACAATATTATCTCTAATATCTTGACTAATGGTATTTAAAGTCACTTTCTTATCGCTAAAGAAATTGTTTTTATTATCAAAACACCCTTTGTTGCCATAGAAATAAAGCTCAAGAATATCTTGCACGGCTTGATCCTCGCTATCAACTTCTTTCATCTTATTATTTTCAACAATGCGCCATGCCAGTACGGCTCCACCCATCACCAAAACAATGCCACTAACTAGTAAAATAATAGATGTTGTCGACCAACGCGAACGCTTCCTTTTTTTCTCACTAGAAGTATTAGTGTTTTTCTTGACGTTCTTTTTGCCAGTAGATTTATTCTTTTCCATAATTACATTTTACACTAAAATAAAAAAACTTGTTACTTTTTTCCGCTTGTGCTAAAATAAGACCATGGATAAAGGTCAAGAGAGCTCAAATGGCCAGGTGGGTGAAGTTTCCGCAAATACAGGCAACGCCGCCGCCTCTTTTCATTCTTCCGGCATTGGTGACAAAGCCACCACGGAATATTTTGCCAATGTCAAGGGTGACAATAAGAGAAAGGACAAAGATAAAGTCGAAAAACGTCGCACCCATATCACTAGAAAGACTCTATTTATCATTTTTGGTTCACTTATTGGCATCATCGTTATCGTGATGCTTATTTTTGTTATTTTAAATCTTGGCAAGCGTGGCACTTGGGGTTCTCGCACTGACGAGGAATTACCAACCACCCTTTCAGAAGCGGAAGAGCGTGCATATAAAATCGTCTATTCAGACATTGATAGCGGTACTGCATACTACAAAGAGGCCCTTTACTATGTTAGCAATCTCCTTCAGGACATGACCGACGCTAATCAAGATGAGGACTTAATCTTTGCTATCCGCGCTTTTGGCTCGCAGCTAGCATACGAAGGTGGCAGCAAAAAAGCCGTCAATTCCGCCGTTTCCTTATCTAACTATGCCAAGAATGACACTCAAAAATATAGTATTTATAGTGTCCTAGAGCGTATTTATAGTGGGGAAGGTGATACAACTAAAGTCGAAATGATTCGTGATTTGATTGATGGACTAAACATACCAGAAAACAAAATTGAAACTGTCAGTGGTTTTGGCAGCGCTCAAGAAGTCAAGGCTGACGAAACTAGCCTAAATGCCGAAGCTAATTCGGAGACGGAGGCTGAAAATGAGGAGTAAGGTATTAATAAAAGTATCAGTTTTGGCCATTGCCCTCTTTTCTATTTTTGCTATTGGGGAATCTGCGTTTGCAGCAACCGCCACACCTGTGCCTGGCGCACCTGGTTATAGCGAACACATTATAGAAGGCCCAGGAAATTCCAGCACTGCCCGTAATTGTGGCGAATCTTGTAATAGTATTATCAATAGTCGCGGTACTGGTTGGACAAAAATAAAAACTCCTGCCTCTGGTTCAATCACGTACCCATCAGTTGACTACGGCTCTATTAAAATTCCATCCCAGACAATTAAAACAGGCCAAGCTGCACCTGGCTCAGACTACTATGTCTATGGTGTCTATGCCCAGCGTGATGGTACTATCAAGATTAACGGCGTTCCAGTCCAGGTTAAAGCTGGCGATTTTATCACCGCCATTCCAGTAGCCGGTATCCAAAAGGCGGACGGTTCCTTCATGAAGGAGTTTGCTGCCGCCTACTATGCAAAGCAAGTTTACGGTATGCAATATCGTAAAGATGGCTTAGGCTTACCAGAAAGCCAAGTTTTAGCAATCTACCAGCAAATGTTAGGATCAGGGAAATTGCTAATTGATTTATTAATGAACCCACTCTTTAACGGTTTCGGTGGTCTCGATGGTCTACTTACAAATCTTCCTCCAGATGAAGACTTATGTGCACTTGGCCTCTGTGAGCCTGACGAACCACCTGCCTACATCCCCCCACTTCCTAGCTGCCATGTAGGTTCTCATGCTGGCTGGGTAGAAGGTCATGTAGCCGTAGCAAACCTTACCACCGCAGAAAACGTCACCTTTGATGAAAAGGGCAACACTGTTTGGGCCAGGCCAGGTGATAGTATCAGGTTTTCAGTAGATTATTGTTGGGGAGTTGGTGCAGTAGGTGGTAGCGTTGGTAACTCAAGGAGCCCTTGGGCGATATTCCCAGGTGGTAATGCTAGGACTTTTGGCACGCCAGTCACAGAGGTTTGGTTTGCACTTAGTGCTGTTAAAAATGAGAAATACCTCTTTGGTGAGAATGAACAAGTCATTTCTGGTGGCGCTAACGGCTTGAAGCGTAATTTGCAAGATCCTCACCAAGAGACTATTGGCGCTACTGGTGTTGGCTTCACCGATAATGACGTAGAAAAAACCGGAGATTACGCCTTTGTGGTGCTTTCTCCAAGTAGCAAAGGTGCAGACAAAGCAAAGTATGCTTGTAATATCTTCGATTTCCCACCAGGATGGGTAGACTATGGCTATCATATCCCAGGTGTCAGTGGCTATTCTTGTCCTGCCATTGCTAATAACGGCGGTGTCGAATCAGACGTTGGTGATGGTGAGGGCCAAATTTCTCAGACCATCCAGTATAATAAGGCTACTGCCTGGCAGATGTGGCGCCATAACGAAACTGGTGATTGTCTCGGTTGTACTCAAGACCCAGAGGGTGAAGAACCATATGTAGCCAGCAAGACCAAACCTGGCTCAATTCCTGGATATAATACACTGGAGGAAAATAACTCCAACGTACGTAGTGAACCATACGAAGATTATAAATCAGCTCTTGGCGCAGGCGTTAATGAGTGGGGGTTGATCGTTAAGCATGCCGGCGACACCGCCAATCACCCTCGTGACTGCGATACGCCTCAATGTGGTTGTAAAGGCTGGCACCGCCCAGATATATGTTCGTATGCATGTAACTGTAAGACTGACGCAGACGGGAAAGAAAGTTGCGAAACTTGTTATTATGAATGCATGGTAGATTGCACTAATACTGGTGGCGATGGCTGTGAGTGTAAGGGCACTAGTGGTCCAAACTACGTTACTCCAGTTTATGATTATTCTACCGGTATGAGAGATGAGGGTATAGAAGGTCAAACCGCACAAGTTAATGTCCCGTATAATTATTACACTGCTGCCACCTCTGAAATTGTTGAAAAAGAGAGAATCTATCTCGGAGAAACCGTATCATCTAACTTCTCTGTCTCTATCTTGCCACGTAGTAATGACATGGTCCATGAAGGAGAACAATATGCCACTCTTTCAAGTGGTAGCATTCAAGCAGTAGAATTTATCGTTAGCGTCAACCACGATTTTACCGACGACGATGTCTCTGGTATAGACATGGGCGGTACAGATGATGACCCATGTACATATTATAGTGGCAAATTTGGCGACGATATGGGAGAGTGCATCACAATTTGGGATAAAGGTCCAATGCAAAATGCTCAAGGTCTATACAATGGCTATACAGAATTTGATGCAGAGCATAGAGTAGTGCCAGATGATGATGACGATCTTGTCGGTGCCAAATACTGTGTGGCTGTTGGTATTTCTCACTCCGATTCTCATCAACAACCAGATGGTGGCCAAGTCAGTGGAGCTTCTAGTGAGTCTGGCTCTGGTTGGCGAGTTTCTGGTGCTTCTTGTCGCACTATTGCCAAGAAACCTAATTTCCAAGTTTGGAACGGCCACTTCTATACTAATGGTGCTATTGTTACTAGTCAGACCGAAAAACACGTCGATGCGCATCTTGGTGATAGCAAAGATCCTACTGGCCTCTTTGGTTCCTGGGATGAATATTATGTCATTGCCAACGATGAAGTAATTGGCTTCTCCTCCGCTGCTGGCTTAGGCTACTGGGGTAAGAATAAAAATACCTCACTCGGCTTACAGGGTGGACGTAGTCCAGGTACTTCGTTCTGTAAACTTTCTAAGATGACTATTGCAAATACTAAGTGCCAGGGCACATCAGATAATACCTATATGGATAAGGTTATTGGCTATGCCAACGTTGGAAAGAGTATGGATGGCATCTTGGAACGTATCTACTCTCGTTACACGAATCCGTCTAGCAGCAACGAAGTAAAAATTCTCCAAAACGGAGCAGTCTATGTCAATATTAATGAGGACTACAAAACCAGTAACATTCACAATATTAGTGGGGCCAATTCATCACTTCTTACCAATACCACCTTTACAGATTCATATATTAGACAGACCAAGAGCGATGTAGACGACAAGAGTCAGCAAACCACTTCAAATTACGCTAGCAATACTCTCGTAATTTATGTTAATGGTAAGCTCACTATCGATACCAATATTTGTACTGGCTCTGGTAGTTGTAGTGTTAATAATGATGGTAATAGTCTCACCTTGCAAGGTAGAAATAGTGATTACTATTCTAGTATTTATAGTATTCCACAAATTCTTATTATTGCAAAGAAAGGTATTGAAATCACCCAAGATGTTAACCAAATTGATGCCTGGGTCATTTCTCAAACCGGCAAGGTTAATACCTGTGTAGAATTCCATCGCGGTACTAGTGGCTCTGATGTTTGTAATAATCCATTAATAATTAATGGTCCAGTGATAGCTACCGGTCTTAGTCTCAACCGCACTGCTGGTGCTAACCCAGGTAGTGGTACTAAAGATACCGACAACGTTCTTTATAAGAATCTTGCCAACGACGGGTCTATTACCCCAGGAGAAATATTCAATCTCCGCCCAGACACACTTTACTGGGCTTATGGCCAGTCTCAGCGTTTCTCTCAGGCTAACGTTACTTATACCCGCGAACTCGCGCCTAGATATTAGGGGGCTCAAATGGGAATCAATATAAAAAGAAGTAAGCAAAAAACCGAACTTCACGCCTTCACCATGGTAGAAGTTGCCTTTGTGATTGCTATTACCACCATTATGGCTGTAGCTTTTGCCGTTACTATTGCTTCTCGCGTTGGCTCGCAACGTTATAAAGATTCTACTACTAGTTTTGCTGATTTCATTCGTTCGGTCTACTCTGAAGTTATTAACGTTGAGAATACGCGTTCTGGTCAAATCAAATCTCAAAATGATTATTGCACGCTTGCCGGTAAGGCAGCAGCAATTAGTGCCTCTGTAGCTGCTAATGTTAATCCTGATGAAAGCTACCCTGGTCGTTCGGGTTGCGCTATCTATGGCAAGTTGATTTCCTTTGGTGAGAACGACAAAAATACTATTTATGTATATGATGTGATTGGTCGTATCTCAGATTTTCTTAATCCAATTTTGGTCGGTAATAATACTGCTATTGAGGAACTTAATATGGTTAATGCAGATGTTCTCGCGCTTGTTCCATCCAAAACCAATGCCAGCCTTGTTTCGCTTGAGACTGCTGCAAACTATGGCACATACGACCCTACATGGGGCGCTCGTGCTGAAAACCCAGATGGTAGCGCTTTCCATGGTAGTCTTATGATTGTTCGCGCACCTTCCTCCGGTGCTGTTCGTACCTATTTCCTAAATCGCACTCTCCCGTATCATGATTTCATTGACAATATAGACTATCGAAATATTAGTGACAGCAATCCTAGCGCGCAGCAGGTTATTACTGCTGTCAGCAATGCCAAGGCTGACCTTTCTCAGTATCTCCACAATTCAACCGATGCAAATTCCGGCTTTGTATTCCAAGATGTCAATATTTGTGTTAATTCTGACGATCTGTTTGCTGGCATTTCAATTCGTAATAACATTCGCATTAAATCCGATGGGCATAATGCTACGGCTGTTGAATTTGTAGAATCAGACAAAGACCCTAGCGCGGGAGGTAATGTATGCAAAAAATAACGTCAGCTAAATCAAATCGCGGCGATACTTTGGTAGAAGTCGCTTTTGCCATTGCAATTTTTGCTCTCGTTTCTATTGTCTCCATTAATATCATGAACGCTGGTCTTAATGCTGCGGAAGGCGCACTAGAAGTTACAATGGCCAGGAATGAAATGGATGCTCAAGCTGAAGCTATTCGTTTTATTCATAATGCCTTCACCCTTGAACGTGAGGAAGTAATAGAAAACCAACAATACCGTGATCTTTGGAACAAACTTAGCCGTAGTAGCAAAAGTATTAATAGCGACGGGGTTACTGGCGTAGGGAACGAAGCTAAAAACATCCCAGAGCTCTCTGTCTCTAGTTGTTCCGAGATTTATGACAGCTCTAGTACAAAGAGTATTTTCAATTCCAACATCGTGGCATTTATTATGAATAGTCGTATGATCGACCCAGAGGATAAAAGTTTCAATGAAGGCATAAAAGATCTTGATAAAATTGTGATTACTACCAAGGCCCAGCCAGATGCTTTTGCAGAGGCGCCACTCTATCCACGAGTACTCTTTACTGATAAAAACCCTAGCCCCACTAAGAACTCCGAGGTGGAACTGTCCGAGACTGGTGAATATCGCTATTTATCTAGAGCAGAAGGTATTTGGATCATTGCCGTTCGAGATGAAACTAAGAGTCGTGTTGTTAATAGTGGTGGTACGGCCGAACTGATCCCAGAGTTCTTTGATTATCACATTCGCACTTGTTGGTACGGTCCGCACAATAACCGTCCTAGTACTATCGGCACTATTATTCGTTTATATAATCCAGAATTAGTAGAAAGGCTGAACGATGGCAAGTAATTTTAATCATAAAACTGGTTTTACCTTTGTGGAGCTTAGTCTTTCTATTGGTTTTGTCTCTACTTTGCTTATTATGCTCACTTTTATTATTTTCCAGATGACTACAATCTACCAAAAAACGCTATCTATTCAAGCGGTTAATGATGCCGGTCGCGAGTTAATTGATCAATTCTCTCGTTCTATTTCGGCCTCTACTGTTATTAGTACTTATACTCGCTGTTCTGGCGTTGATGATGCCAATAAAGAGAATTGTATAAATGATGGCGCTTTTAAATTAATTTACCGTCAATATGAATCAGATAAGTTCAAAATTCGCGGTGATTTTCCTAGCAAACCAGTACCTACTACCGGCAATTTTTGCACCGGACTCTATAGTTATATCTGGAACACCGGTTATGTCTTAGATCCCGCAAACCCAGATGCTGATATTTACCGTGCCAAGGTTAAATACACTGATTCCAGTGGCGCTTCTGTCGAGAGCAGTGATTTCCGTTTGCTTCGGGTTTATGATCCACTCGGTAGAGTCTGTGAAAATAACC
Source organism: uncultured Candidatus Saccharibacteria bacterium (assembly GCA_964471175.1). Classification (GTDB taxonomy): domain Bacteria; phylum Patescibacteriota; class Saccharimonadia; order Saccharimonadales; family Saccharimonadaceae; genus Nanosyncoccus. Next base: position 2,166 of record CAYYEY010000001.1, on the reverse strand, counting down.
TCAATGGCAACACCTATACTTACAGTACCAATAATACTAATATTACCTACGAACTTCCTGCCGGAGGTGCGCCAAGCGAGCTTCTAGCTTCTGCTGAATCCAACTTAGCCCTTTATGATCTAAAAATATTCCATCCTGCTCGTCATGATTACTCTGGTCAAGCTTTCTATTCTGGTACCTTTATTCTTGCCACAATTCAAGGCAATGTCGATATCATGGCAAACGGTAATTACTGTAAAGAGCCCGCCAGTAATAACTTTGGCGAATTTACCTATTGTGCAATAAATAAATTTAATTTTGCCTCACAGGCAACAGGAGAAACAACAGATGTGTAACAATAAATCATTCAAAAACGGCGCAGTATCTTTCTACATTGTAGTTTTCTTAACGCTTCTTTTTGGCGTTATTACTCTAAGTTTTATTCGCATCGTTCTTAATGAAGCTGTCGAAACCACCAACACTGATCTTTATAATTCCGCCTATGACTCTGCACTTGCCGGTATTGAGGATGCCAAAATCGCCTTGATCAAATATCACGACTGCCTTTCTCAAGGTGCCGTTGGTAATTCTACCGCTGGCCCCGAATCTGGTTGTCCATATATAGTATACCAATTCGAGGACGCTGTTGCTAAAGGTTCTTGTGATGTTGTCCAAAGAACTCTCGCCCGCGACAAAGAAGGTGTAACCGATGAAAGCAGCAATCCAAATGGCCAGCATGACGTCATCATTCAAGAGACTCAAAGTATTGGTGACGATGGTAATGCCGTAGAAATGGAACAGGCTTACACCTGTGTTAAGATTACTGAGGAGAATGATGATTACCTTACTGCTCTTGGTGGTACTGATGATACTCGTATCATCCCTCTACGTTCTGCTGATTTCAAAAATACTAAAGCAATTGAGCTTAGTTGGTTCTCGGCTGCCAATGCTGCTAACGCCGAATTAGAAGGCATAGATTCAAATTATTCTGGTGAGGAATTTGAGTTCGAAAACGATCCAGAAGTCCAGTGGCTAGAAGCTAGTTCAGAAGTCAGCCTTACCCAAGCAGAGATCGAAAAACTTGAAGGAATTGTTCAAACCCAGTATCTTGAGTATAAGCCAAAAGATGGAACTCTCTCCGATGAGCTAATTAAAGAGATTGCAGAAAAATCCAAAACCGAGTTCCTAGAAATTGCAAAAAAAGATCAGGATATTTCCGAAGAAGAAGTTCAAAAGATTTCCGAAGAAGAAATCAAAAAACTTGTTCAAGATGCCCAAACTCAATATCTAGAAGCGACAAAAAAGGGAGGCGTAGATAAAATGCTCGGCTTTAAGCCTGCTACCAATAAGCCTTATACTCCACCTGTGCTTGCCGTTGACTTTTTCCAAACGGATACAATCGGCAATGGGGATTTGACTCCTTACTTCTCCTTTGGTGAGCTTAGTGTTAATAACAGTAATAGCTCTGGTACTGATCATGGCATGCTGGTGCTTTATCCAGTGTCAAGCGGTTCTGGTAAGAATTTTGTTAGTGCTAATGATGTTTTATATCAATCAGATAAATATGATAATAATCCAATAGCTATAAACTGCGATCCAACAATCAGTGGTACCTATGCCTGTACTGCTGTTATAGAAATTCCACCAACTTTCCGTGACACTACGCCAGCTACCTCTACTAGCTTCCTCAAAGTTAATCTGCCTTATGGTCGTCCTACTACTGATATTTCCGCTCGTCTTTGTACTGATATCAATGCCGAATCTTGTGATGGAAATTACACTAAACTTACTGGTGTTCAGGCCGCTATTGACTCTACTGGACGTGCTAATGATTTATACCGTCGTGTAGAGGTTCGTGTAGAGCTAGTAGATCTCTACTATCCATTCCCAGAGGCTGCTATATTCTTGAGCGGCAACGAGGATACTGACAAAAACTTTTATGTCACTCAGAAGTGCAAAAAATCTAACTGGGCCGGAGATGACGGAGACGGTCTAGATGACTGTAAAAATAGCGGCGAAGCTTAAGTCCAGCTAGTACCGATGTAAAGAATACTACGACTCAGTATGTTATGGACGCTTGCAAGCTCTTGACACTTTTTATGTTTTTATGTATAATGTATACACATCGCAGTTTGTATCGCGGGGTAGAGCAGCCTGGTAGCTCGTTTGGCTCATAACCAAAAGGTC